>JAQTNF010000022.1 GCA_028713995.1 Deltaproteobacteria bacterium
AGCGGGAGCCACGTCTGGCGCATCGGCTCTGGCGGGCCCCTCGACGGCAAGAGGTTCGCTTTCGACACTCCGCTGTACGACGCCGGGCTCTTTACGCTCATCGGAGGAGCGAGGTTCCGCGTGGAGTTCAGCTACACGCGCTCGCCCTTCACGATCGAATCGGCGGCCACCATCCCCAACACGAGCTGCTCCTTCGACGGCGACTCGGACCTCCCGGGGCTGGTCGTGTGCGACGAGCCGGGAACGGGAGCGTGGGTGCCGTCCTTCGCGGCCTCGGCGCAACGGGTCGTGTACTGGCGAGTGGTGCAGACCTACAAATACGACTCCACGGTGGGCGACCTGGAGCAGGCCTCGACCGTGTGGCCGCTGCGCATCGGCGCGCCCAACGACGTGGACGACAGCGGGAAATCGGATCTCCTGGTCGGCGGGGCGGTCCCGAGCCTCTTCCTCGACGGCAAGGCCCTGACGTCGACCGCGAGCACACAGGCCGACGTGCGCATGGCGAGGACCTCGACCACGCCCTTCAGCTACGGTTGGGTCGAGATCGTGGAAGACATCACGAACGACGGCTACGACGACATCGTGGTCACGGACGACAGCGGCTCGAGCACCATGACATGGGTGCTCAAGGGGCGCTCGTCCGCCAACTGGGCGGCCGTCGCCTCGCTCAAGATGGACACCGAGGTCGGCGCGGGCCGCGCCTACACGATCTCGCCGCCGTCCGGAAGCTACCCGCAATATTTCGGAAGGGTCGTGGCCTGGGCGGATCTCAACAACGACAAGGTTCCGGATCTCGTCATCGGGCAGTACGCGAGCACCACCGACGAGGGACGGCTGTTCATCTTCTACGGACCGATCACGGGCAACAGGACCGCGGATACGGCGGACGCGATCATCTCGGGCGATAGCACGCCCTTCCGGTTGGGCATCTCCGTGGCGCGGGCCGGCGACGTGAACGGCGACGGGATCGACGACATCATCACCGCGGCGGACAGCAAAGACGCGGCCTGGATCATCACGGGCTCGAGCACGAACCTCACGAGCGGCACGATCTCCAACCGCGCGTCGATGAAGATCTCGGGCTGGAGCGCCTCCAAGACGGGCCGCGTCGTGGCCACCGCGCGCGACGTCAACCAGGACGGGTACGCCGATCTGCTCGTCGGCTCCCCGAGCTACGACAAGCCGAGCTCGGAATCTGGAGCGACGTTCATCGTGTACTCGCCCGGAGCGACGCTCTCCAACGTGACCGTCACGGACAGCACCGGGTGGAACCGTTTCGAGACCGTGAGCTCATCCGCATGCCAGAACTGCCGGCTCGGCTCCTGCGCCGCGATCGGCAGGCTCTATAGCGACGCGCGCCTTTCCCTCATCGCGGGCGCCCGCGCCGAGAACTCGACGTATCCCCCGGCCTCGATGAAGGCGGGAACCGTCTATGTGGTGAACAATCTGACGGCCCTCGCTTCCCAGCTCGTGATGGAGACGTCGGCCACTGCGATCGCTCGCGGCACGGCCGCAGGCGACGATTTCGGGCGCTGGTGCTCGGTGGTGGGCGATCTCGACGGCGACGGTCGCGAGGACGTGGCCATGAGCGCGTGGGCCCACAACAGCCTGGCAGGCCACGTGTGGATCTTCACGGGAGCCACCCTGGCCACGAAGACCGGCACACTGGGAGAGAGCGACGCGACGGCCGTGATTGACGGAACCGCGTCGGAGATGTTCGGCTGGGATCTGAGCTCGTATCCGTCGGCCGGAGAGCCCGGCTACTGATTCGGAGATTGCATCCATGGAAGGGAGGAATGGATCATGGCACTGAAGAATTCGCAAATCACTCTATTCGCCGTGGTGCGGGAAAACGGCGCCGTCTGGGTGAAGGTGGCGGAGCAGGACAATCAGCCAGTGTTGGAGGAAACCATCAATCCGCAGGGCGGGCCGTGGGGATGGGACATCGAGCAGCCGACGGGTTTCGTAGGAGCCCCCAACATCTCGCTGGACGTGGACCTGGTCGACGGCAAGACCGCGCAGATATCGTGGAGCAACTTCACCGTGGGAGACTGGCGGGACGGCAAGGTCGGGTCGTTCCGGGTCCAGCTCACGGACGGCAACGACAACCAGACACCCTGGTATACTGTGGATCTCGCGCTCCGGACCATCCCGTGGATCGACTTCACGGCAATCGAGGACCAGAGCAGCGCCGGAGCCAACGCGGTCCGGCAGGCTCCCTGCTTCGGAGGTGCGTGGGGCTTCTCGGCCACGCCGCAGCCCGGGTTCGGGATCACGGTCGACGGCGAGGGCCGCATCACGGTCGTTCACGGGGGCGATTGGAGCGACAAGAGCACGACCTTCGAGCTGACCATCGGCGACGGCGTTCCGGACCATCCGGAATCCACCTTCGACGGCTCGCGGGCCGGGTCGGGCAACGCCTCCCAGCCGACCCTGGCATTGCGGAAACTCACGGGCGACGGGTACACGATCGTCGCGGGACAGACCTCGGGCGGCAACGCCATCAGCGCGGACGCGGCCACCGGGACCGGCAACTTCAAGTTCACGCCCTCGAACCTGCCTTCAGGCGTCACCCTGACCCTCGACACCATGGGTCAGGTCAAGACCTTCACAGGCAACCATTCCGGCAGCTTCGACCTCGAGATCCAGGACGGCACGAGGCCCTCCTCCTTCATCTCAAGAAACCTCGACTTCAGGGCGCTCACGACCACGGACGGGCTTGCGCTCTTCAAGGAGCAGGTCGACAGCGAAGCGCTCTTCTCGGCCGGGCCTGCGATCGCCACGAGCTATTCGCTGCTCCTCATGGACCATAGTGGGCTCCCGACCGATCTCCAGCTCGAGCTCAATCCGTTGCCCGGCACGGTGCTCGGGGTACGACCGAAGCTCGACGACCCGGACGCTCCGACCTGGCTCGAAACCGGCACCGCCACCCTGTGCGTGCAGGATGACGTGCGACCATGGTCCTACATCGCGGCCCTCCCGATCCGGCTGCGAACGCTCACCCCGAAACCCGTGCGCCTTCCCGGCAGCAATCTGCTCAAGACCGCAGACGCCGGCTCGCTCGATATCGATGTGCCTCCTACGAGCTCGCCCGAGGAGGTCTGGAGCTGGTCGGGCTTCGCGGCCTCGTTCGCCCACGGTTCGGTCCTCAACGCGATCGCTCCCATGGACGCGCCACAGCTCACGATTTCGTGGAACGCGAGCGCTCTCAAAGCCACCGATCAAGGCACGCTCGAAGGATGGGCGAGGCCCGCGGCGACAACCATTCCCAAGGTCAAGGTCGCGCTGCCTGTGCGCGTGCGCGGCGCGCTGGCTCTGACGCCCGTCGCGCTTCCTTCGGCAACGGAGAACCGCACCTACCAGACGGAGATCGCCTGCATCCTCGATCCCGAGGCCGAGCCGCTTTTGCCCGGCGACACCTTCAATTGGTCGTTCCCGACATCCGCGCCCGCTGAAATCACGGATGTGCTCGAGCTCGTGGACGGCATGGACGGCCAGCACAAGATCCTGCGCACCAAGCAGTCGCCAACCGTGCTCTACCTGCCGTTCTGGGGCGGCTCCACCAAGACCATCCCCGTATCCATCAGGCGCTCGCGCGCAGGTCTCGACCTCGACGGCGAAGGCTCCATCGATCTCGCGCTGCCCGTGACCGACACGGTCGACGATCGCGACGTCGCGATCCTGCTCGACCGCTCCGGTTCCATGACCGGAGATCGCTGGGAGGCGGCGGTGAACGGCGCCCAGATCTTCGCGGATCTCGTGAAGGTGGCCAACACCAACCACGTCGATGGAGACCCGACGAACCCCCTGCACGGCCACCGCGTGGGCGTGTACTGGTTCTGGGGCAACCCCGCTGCGGCCAACTACCCCGATCCCACGACAGCGAAACCGGGCTATCCCGAGGGATACGCCAACGTGCTTTCGAGCGGCACGACGAGCTTCGCCATCGACGTTAATACCGCCGTCGATCCGGCGGCCACCGTAAAGGTCGTGGACGCGGGGCTCGCGAGCGCTCCGGGCAACTTCACGGCGCTCGGCACGGGGCTCCTCCTGTGTCGCGACGAGCTCGTGGCCAAGTCCGACGCGGCCCACGGCCGCAACCGGCTGATCCTGGCGCTCACCGACGGCATGGAGAACTCCAATCCCCTCATCGCCGACGTGTTCGCCGGCTCGACCCCGATTTGGAAGGTGCCCGTGGATCCGAAAATCCGGATCTACACGGTGGCGGTGTTCACCGGCGCCTCGTACGCCGACAAGCTGAAGCAGCTTGCGACGTGGACGGGCGTCGATCCCACGGAAGGCGTCAAGGCCATCGACGATCCCACGGACTACCAGACGAGGCTCCTCAACTGGTTCTGCTTCCGCTTCAGCGACGAGTTCGACTTCTCGAGCACCAGCGCGACCCCGGATCCCGAGCTGGCAAAAGGGGGCGTCGCGACGCGTTCAATCGAGGTGGCGCCGGGACAGGACCGGCTCGTGTTCACGGCGCTCTTCGCCAAGCCCGATCGCCAGGGCAACGAATGGGACCTCACGCTCACGCCGCCGCAGGGACGGCTCGTGGGCGAAGCCCTGCCGCAGCCCGGCGTCGCCTGGTTCCGAGGCTCCATGTACCGCATGGTCGCGGTCGACGTTCCGGCCTGGGAGGAAGGCTCGGGCCGCAGCCCCTACGGCCGCTGGACCATGACGCTCACCCGGAAAGGCGCGAGCTCGTGCGGCTACGCCTTTGGCACCATGGCCCACGGGATTCCCGCGCTCACCTGTGAGCTCATCGCGCCGCCGCTGCCCGCAGCAGGGCTCGACCAGGGAGGGCTGCTCGTGACCACATCGGCTCCGGACGCGACGATCGCGCGCGCCACGGCCCGCATCTCGACTCCGGGCCGGTGGCGGGGGCACGACGTCGCCTGTCGCGTGGCCACGGACCGCAAGCTCGTGCTCGAGCTCCAGAAGAAGCGCAAGGGCAGCGTCTCCTTGCGCGACTGCAACCAGGTCGCGGACAACGTGCTGCGGCTGATGCTCGACAAGGGCTCGTTCGATCCTCCGAGCGAGACCGTGCTCAAGCTCGCGAAGGATCCAGGCGGCTCCTTGAGCGGACATTTTCCGCTGCCGACACCCGGGCAGTACACGATCGACGTGGGAGTGGACGGCAAGGACGCGGCCGGGAAGAAGTTCCACGTGGAATTCCGCAAGCAGCTCTTCGTCCCCTTCCCCACCGACGCCGTGCGCACGCCGACCCAGGGCTACTTCTCGGACGCCAAGACCGTACGTCTCGGTGTACAGCCGCGAGACAAGGACGGCCTGCTCCTCGGCCCGGGGTTCGGCGACGATGTGGCGTTCGTGACGCCTCTCGGCGATCAGCACGTCTTCCCCGCGGACGACACGGGCAACGGCAACTACTGGGCGGACATCCCTATCGAGGGTGTCGACATCCGCCTCAGCCGCGGCGGCAGATCCATCGCGGGAACCGGCCTATCGCTCCGTCACCCGCACGGCCTCCTGCGCCTGCCCGGAGACGAGATCCGGCTCGACGAGTGCGCGGCCGTCGTCCAGGGCGTGCGCGTCCCGATCCGCGTCATGGCCATCATCGGCAACGAACGGACGCACGTCGCACACCTCGCGACCTGCCGGTATCTAGGCGCGGCGAGCACGGGGCGGGCGTGGTTCCACGATCTGCACGAGGCCCGCGCGGCAGGGTACAGGTCCTGCGAGCACTGCCTGCCGCTCATCGGCAACGCGAGCCCCAACTCCCTCGAAGTCCACAGACCTTACTGCCCCTTCGTGAGAGCCATCCGGCCCGACAGGAGGCTCACTCTTTCGTCGTGGGAACAGGCGAAGGCCCTGGGCTTCGACGGCTGCCACCACTGCCTGCCCGAGCACGACACGCGCCACCGGCACAAATAGCGAGAGGAGGGCTTCGATGAAATCGATCTTCCCGGAACCGATTCGTAAGCTGCCGCAGGCCGACATCCCGCTCGACGGGCTCAAGGCCTACTTGTCGCAGGCGGAGAGCCACCAGATCCTCTTCATGGAGTTCGCAAAGGACGTCGAGCTCCCGGAGCACAGCCATGCGGCCCAGTGGGGTATCGTCGTCGAAGGTCAGCTCGAAATCGTCGTGGACGGCGAGCCGCGGACCTACCGAAAGGGGGAGCACTATCACATTCCGGCGGGTGTGCGGCATTCGTCGAAGATTCATGCGGGCTACGCCGATGTGACCTTCTTCGATCAACCCGATCGCTATTCTCCGAAGTCCGATCGCTAGACCCAGGAGGACGAAGCCCTGTTCCTCGTCGCCGAGCGCGGCTCATAAAAAGAGCCTCGCCTTCCTGGCCACGCCTTTTCTGGTAGACTCGGGCCATGCCCCGTCTCGCATCCATCGTCCTAGCGATCGCGTTCCTCGCCGGGCCATCCGTCGCGATTGGCGAGGAGCGCAGGGCCTTGCGCGCGCAGGGCGCGGTGGCGTTCGGCTCGGTGGAGGACACGGGCTACGGCGCGACCGCCATCTTCAACGGCGGCTACGAATTCGACGACGTCTTCTCCATCGAGGTGCAGGGCGGCATCGGCATCACGGACGAGATCGGCATCGGCCCGTCGCAGTTCTTCCACGGGGAGCTGCTCCTGCCGGCCAAGATGACCCTCTGCTCGTCCGATTCGTGGGCCTGCCCGGGCTCCACGTTCGAGCTCGAGGTCTTAAGCGGCGTGGGCGGCGCGCGCTTCGAGGGCCGCTGGGCCCCGCACGTCGTGGCCGGGGTGGCGCTCGATTCCTTCCGGCCAGTCGGGCCGCTCGAGGTCGGCGTGCGCGCGGCCATCTTCGGCTACTTCGATCCCATGCACGCGGATCAGCTCATCACCATGATGCAGATCCACCTGGGGGTCATCCTGCGGGTGGGGATCTAGAGCGGGCCACGGAGCCGCGGGGCCTCCGCCTGCATCGGCGGGATGTCGGAGCAGCCCCCGTCCGCCGTCGCGAACGCGGCCCCGCCGTCGAGGACCGCGTGCATTCCCAGCCTCGCCGAGTAGCTCCCCGACATCTGCGCGAGCGCCTTGCGGGTCTCGCACGCGGCGAGCGGAACCGCGCCGAGCGCGACGACGCTCTCGCCCATCCTGACGGTCGTGGTGCCGCCCTCGCTCGTGACCGTGAAGGCGCCCTCGCTTCCGGCCTGCTTCGCCCACACCGCGTACCAGCTCGCATCCGGATCTTCGAAGGCGATCTCGACGTCCAGCGTTCCTTCGAGCGTGGGCACCTGGTCCGGCGGGGTCACCGCGAGCTCGATGCCGGCGAAGGCCGGGCCGGGCGTGGTGTTCTCGAGCCACAGCTCGCAACCTGGACCCAGCCGCTCCCGTCGTCGACGTAGCAGCCTTCCTGGTCCGGCAGGGTGGGAGACGGCGGCGGCCCCACGTGGAAGCAGCCGGCGAGCGCGAGGAGCGCGACGAGCGCGGCGACCCGGGCGGGATTCTTCACGATGGGCACTCCCTTCGCTCCCGATGCTAGCACGCAATGCGCGATCTCGGGGCACGAGCTTGAGGGCGAAGAGAGCCTCGAAATTCGTAATGCCGCCCTCGATGCGGAGGTGACACCCACCGGCTCACTGTAGGTAGATGCGCGTCATGTAGTCCCATCCCGGCTGGGGGTCGATACCGGGACCGCCATTGTAGAGTACGACCTCGCTCCCGGGATCGAGGTCGCTCATGTAAATCCCCGACACAGCCCCCTCATCGTAGGCCTGCGACCATCCGCTGAACACGACGTCAATCGTCTGATCTCGCCTCACGGGCACCGGCGGCTCGAGGTCGAAGAAGGTTGTCCGGCACTCGGAGTAGCAACCCGCGTACGCGGGGAAAGAGGAAGCCGGAAGATTCTTTTCCGCGAGCAGCTGTGGCTGCACCCCATCATCGGGCGCGTAGATGTCGAGGGTGACGCGCGCATCCTGCTGGTCGCCCGGTATCCATTCGGTCCACAGGGCCGCCTCGACGCGGCGGAGCAGGCCGGTCCATTGCACCGTGAAGCGCTGGCCTTCCCCGCCGTCGTCGTAAAGGCCCCGCATCAGGACGTCATCGGCCCACAGATTCGTGGGCGGCGGGGGCCCCTGGATCCAGAAGCACTCGAGGTCGAGGCACGCGAACCCGTCCCGGCACGCGCCGCAATCGACGCCCCCGAGTCGGATTCCGCATCGATCGACGCACTCGGAGTCGGTCGACGTCCCAGCTCCCAGCGTGTCGGGATCATCGACCGGAAAGCCGTCCGCCCCGGTGCCGTTTCCCGCGCCAGCGTCCGCCGAACCGTCCAGCGACGCGGGATCATCGCCGTCGAGCGTCTCTACGTGGTAGCAGCCAGCCGCCGCGAGAAACCCCAGCAACGGCAGCACTGCGTCGCGCCTTCCCCGAGTATGCATGTCACCTCCCACCCGCCGCATCTGGATCGATTGTAAGGGAAATCGCGCCGGGGTGCGCGAATTCTCGAGCGCACCGGGCGCGAGCGATCCGACTTGGCTCCCGCGGGTCGGGCCTACGGCGCGTAGAACCCCCGGCTGCACCCCGCGGCCGCGGCCACGGCCGTCTCGAGGCGCGTCCGCAGGTCGCGATCGCGGCGCACGGCTTCGCGCAGCTCGTCGAACGGTGACGCCTCGTCGCACTTGGCCGCCACCGAGATGTCCGGGTTCTCCTCGATGGCGCCGACGGTCGAGCCGAGCAGCGCCTTGGAAAGCTCGGCGGCCGGTTCGTTCCGGTTGAGCACGAGCGCCAGGCTGACCAGACTGCGGTACAGGCGCCAGGCCTGCTTGGCGTCCGCCCCGCGCAGGGAGCCTCCGAGGCACGCGAAGCTCCCGTTCCAGATGTCGAGCATGCGGTCCATGGAGACCGGCCTGTCGGCGCGCGACATGGCGAAGGACACCGTCTCGAGCAGGCTCACCGCGAGCTCGCGCAGCTTGCCGGCGTCACCCGCGCGCGGCGGCGGCTTCGGCGCGTATGACCCCTGCCCCACCCCGCCCAGGACGGCCTCCACGAGCAGGAGCGACTGATCCACGTCCCACGGGATCGGCACCTTGGGTGTCAGCGCGACCATCTCGACCCCGGCGAGGGCCGCATGGTCGCCCCCCCGCGCGGCGAGTGCCTTGGCCGCGTCGATTCCCCCGCCCGGCCCGCGCGGCTCCGCGATGAACGTGAGCGCCAGGATGGCCGTGTTCACAGGAGGGGCGTTGCCGTCCGCCTCGATGACGAGCGCCGCGGCGCGCGCCTCCTTGTACTTGCCGGCCGCGAGCAAGGGCAGCGGATCCGGCCTGCCCTTGACCTGCGCTCCGCCGCACGACGTGAGGCCCATGGCCAGCGCCGCGCACACCGCCCACTCAAGCGCGCGCCTCATGACTCCTTTGCCTCCCGCAGGACATCGAGCGCAGCGTCGATCCGGACGAGCCGCGCCCGCGCGTCTTCCACCCTCTGCCGTTCCTTCTCCACCACCTCGGCCGGCGCCCGCGACACGAAGCCCTCGTTTGCGAGCTTCTTCGTGGCGACGTCCATCTCCTTTGCCGTGCGCTCCTTGTCCTTGGTCAGGCGCGCGGCCTCGGCCGTGAGATCCACCACGCCCTTGAGCGGCACGAGCACCTCCGCGTCCGAGGTGGCGGCCGTGGCGCACCCGGCGGGCCGCGGCGCGGCGGTCGCGATCACGGACAGGCTCTCGACTCGCGCCAGGGCCGCGAGCAGGGCCGAGCTCTCTGTCGCGATGCCAGCCAGGACCGG
This sequence comes from Deltaproteobacteria bacterium, assembly GCA_028713995.1. Taxonomy (GTDB): domain Bacteria; phylum Myxococcota_A; class Polyangia; order JAAYKL01; family JAAYKL01; genus JAQTNF01. The sequence goes on from JAQTNF010000022.1 coordinate 9,727, forward strand.
GTCGTCGGTGCGCACCGTGACCGGGATGCGCAGCGACGGGCTCACCCCGTACTCCGAGCGGATCGTCCGCACCGCGGCGATGACGCGCATGAGCCTCGCGGCCCGGGCCTCGCTCGCCGCGTCGGGGCGCCCGTCCGCGGCCGTGGGGAACTTCGCCAGCATGATGCTCGCAGGAGAGCCCGCGGGCTTGGGCAGCTCCTGCCACAGCACCTCGGTCACGAACGGCATGAACGGATGCAGGAGCCGCAACGAAGCGTCGAGCACGTGCCGCAGCACGCGGCGCCCGGCCTCCCTGGCGCCCTGATCGTCGCCCGTGAGCACGGGCTTCTGCAACTCGATGTATGAGCTGCACAGGTCGTCCCAGAAGAACGAGTACAGCGCGCGCGTCACGTCGCCCACCCGGAACTCCTCGAGCCCGGCGTCCACCTCGGCGGCCACGGTCGAAAGGCGCGCCAGGATCCATCGGTCGGCGAGCGTGGCCGGGTCAGGAACCCCGGCCTCGGGGACGAGCCCCTCGAGGTGCGGCATGGCGAAGCCCAGCACCGCCTGCCAGATCTTGTTGCCGAACTTGCGGTAGCCCTCGACCCGGTCGAGGGAGAAGCGGATGTCCTGGTCCTGCCCCGTGTAGGCCGCGAGCGTGAAGCGCAGGGCGTCGGTGCCGCACTCCGGGAAGCCCTTGGGGAAGTGCTCGCGGTTGTACTTGATGGCGCTCTCGATCTCCGCGGCGGGCAGCGTGTAGCCGCGCGTCTTCTCGACGAGGCCCTCGAGCGTGATGCCCTCGATGACGTCGAGCGGGTCGATGACATTGCCGCGCGACTTGCTCATCTTGTTGCCGTCGTGGTCGCGCACCATGGGGTGCAGGAGCACCTTGCCGAACGGAGAAACGCCCATGAGCTCTAGGCCCATCATCATCATGCGCGACACCCAGAAGGTGATGATCTCGTAGCCGGTCTCGAGCACGGACGTGGGGTAGAACGTGGCGAGCGCGGCCGTGCGCTCCGGCCAGCCGAGCGTGGAGAACGGCCACAGGGCCGAGGAGAACCACGTGTCGAGCACGTCCTCGTCACGGCGAAGAGCCTTCCCGCCGCAGCTTGCGCACGCCGTGGGATCCTCGCGCGACACGATCGTGGCCCCGCACGCGTCGCAGTACCAGGCCGGGATGCGGTGGCCCCACCAGAGCTGGCGCGAGATGCACCACGGCAGCTTCTTGCCGAGCCAGTCGAAGTAGCGGTGCTCCTGGTGCCGCGGCACGAACGCGGTGCGCCCGTCGCGCACGGCCTGCATGGCCTTCTCGGCCATGCCCGAGGTGTCGACGAACCACTGCAAGGAGAGCTTGGGCTCCACCACGGTGCGGCAGCGCTGGCAGCGCCCCGGGGCATAGGCGTGCGAGACGCGCCCACGGTGGAGGCCCATGCGCTCGAGCTCTGCCTTGACCCGTGCGCGCGCCTCGAAGCGATCGAGCCCGGCAAAGGGCGCGCCGTTCGCGTTCAGCGTGCCGTCGTCGTTCAAGATGTCGATGAGCGCGAGCCCGTGACGCCTGCCGCACTCGAAGTCGTTGGGGTCGTGCGCTGGCGTGACCTTGACCGCGCCCGTGCCGAGCGCGGGATCGGCCAGGATCGGATCCGCGACCACGGGGAAGGCGCGATCCTGGAACGGGTGGCGCACGAGCTTGCCGACCATGGCGCGGTAGCGCTCGTCGTCCGGGTGCACGACCACCGCCGTGTCGCCCAGCATGGTCTCGGGCCGCGTGGTGGCCACCACGATCTCCCCGCCGTCCACGAGCGGGTACGCGAACGACCACAGCTCGCCGTCCTCGGGCGCGTCGCGGTCGACCTCCACGTCCGAGAGCGCGGTGCGGCACGAGACGCACCAGTTGATGAGCCGGTTGTCGCGCGTGATGAGCCCGCGCTCGTAGAGCGTCACGAACGCCTCGCGCACCGCCCGCGAGAGCCCCTCGTCCATGGTGAAGCGCTCGCGCGACCAGTCGAGGGACGCGCCCAGGCGCTTGTGCTGCTCCGTGATGCGGTTGCCGTACCTCCCGCGCCACTGCCACACGCGCTCGAGGAACTTCTCGCGGCCGATGTCGTGGCGGCTCGTGCCCTCGGCGCGCAGCTGGCGCTCCACCACCATCTGGGTGGCGATGCCGGCGTGGTCCGTTCCGGGCAGCCACAGGGCGTTCCTGCCCTGCATGCGGCGCCAGCGGATGAGCAGATCCTGAACCGTGGCGGTGAGCGCATGGCCCATGTGCAGGGCGCCCGTGATGTTGGGCGGCGGCAGCACGATGCAGTACGGCGGCTTGTCCGACGTGTCGGCGGCCGCGAAGAACCCGCCCTCCTCCCAGAAGCGGTAGGTGTCCTGCTCGATGGCGCGCGGCTCGTAGGCCTTGGGAAGCGGCTTTCTCATGCGATCCTCCAGGGGCGGATTCTATACGGGATGGGGGCGCGACGGGCAAGCGGGGACCAGAGATCTCAGGGTCTCGGATCGAGCACCACGCCCCACTCCACGGCCGTGAAGCCGGCGCGGTCAAAGGGCGCGGCCTGCCATGGCTCGGGGGCGACGCAGTCGTCCGAGCCGCGGACCACGAGCCACAGGCGCAGGAGGCTGTCCGGTGCAGGGTCGATCGCGAGACCCATGGTGAGGCCGATGCGCTCCGCAGGTTGCGGATACACGAGGTAGCACGACGCGTCGGGAAGGTACTGCGTCCAGTAGGCCAGGAAGTCGTCGGTCTCGTCCGCGGTGAGGCCGAGCACTGGCAAGGTGTCCGCGAACCAGCCGAAAATATCCGCGGCGGGCACGGCGTACCCCTGCTCCTCCTGGAACACCCAGCGCACCGTGGCCTCGTAGAACAGGTAGTCCCACGTGCCGTCGAGCCGGCCCGAAGGCTCGGCAATCACGTCCCAGCCGCTGCCGTACGCGGGCTCCGAGGTTTCGATGCCCGTGCCCGGCGCGGGCGCGAGCGTGACGCGCACGTCCGTGGTCGCCTCTGGGTACAGGTAGATGTAGGGCGCGTCGACCATGCCGTCGAAGGTGAAGTCCTGCTCGACGCTGCCGTTCGCCGGGACCGCGACGCCGCCCGCGCTCTGCTCGCTCGAGAAGCACCCGGCCGTGACCGTGTACGTTCCGGGCGGCACGGGCAGCAGGTATTCGCCATCCGTGCCGCTCTCGACCGGGCCGAAGCTGTCCGACGACTGCTCATCTACCGCTTTGATCGTGACCCCCGGCAGGATTTCGAGCTCGGGCCCACCACCTGTGTCCACGGACTGGTAGGTCGTGCCGTGGATGTCGCCCCAGTCCGTGGTGTCGGTGTCGCCGTCCGTATCGGCATCGCTGTCGGCGTCAGCATCGCTGTCCGAGTCGGAGTCGCTGTCGCCATCGGCGTCCGTATCTCCGTCGGCGTCGCCGTCCGTATCGGTGTCGCTTCCTGTGTCGGTCCCGTCGCCCGCGTCCACGGCCGGCGGCCCGCCCGACTGGCACGCGCCCGCGAATGCGAGCAGAAGCCAGAGGATCCCTGTCATGCGTCTCATCTCGACCTCCTTTCTCACCTTATGGACCTCGACGCGCGCAGCGAGCCGGATTGAAATCATTGCCCTTGTCGAAGGCAGCATCCAGGCCACCTAAATAGATATCGACGTACCATGCAAAGGACGCGTCGACCTGATAGGTCGACGACGACCAAGTGGATGGCAGATCGAACAACGAGGTCGGAAATGCGACCGGGTCGATGGCTTGGTATTCCCTGCTGACGTCCATGATGCTCTGTAGCTCCTTCACGCTCGGCAAGTACCAGTCGGTCCGGCCTCCCCAATCGAGATTCTGGCAGTATGCCAGAGCTTGCTGCCACGTGAGCTCCGAGGCCACCCCCGTTTCGCAGGAGCCACCAGTGAGACCGGAAACGCAGCCCTGCCAGGAGAGCCCGGTGACGAGGTCTCGCACCACGAACTCGCCAATCACGGGCTCGGTCCGCTCGAACCGGGAGTGCGGAACCGGGGCGCCAAGACGAACGCAGCGACAGTAGTTGCCAGGAGCCTCGGGTTCAATCTGGCCTGTGTTGAAATTCACACCCCATTCCCCGTTCGGGGGCGCAGGCGACGGATCGGCGGAGGATGAAGACCAGAACCAGTTGGACGGCGTGGCCGGAAAGGCGCTCGTGTCTATGGATGGGCTGTATGTCCCCTCATCCACAATCGAGAGGAGCTCGTAGACGTCCGGGAGCCGCCAATCCGCGTGCCCTCCCCAGGACAAGCCATCGCAATATGCGAGCGCCGAAGCCCAGTCACCGTACGCGGCGCTGCCCGTGCCGCACGAGTCCCCGATGAGCCCGCGGGCGCAGCCCTGCCACATCAGGCCGGTCACCTTATCGGTGACGATCGGCTCATTCGCAACCGATGTGTCACGTGTGAAGCGCTCGTCGGCTGAGTGTTCTGCGTCCCACCCGTACTGCGCGTCCTGACCGCAGAAGGCCGTGGAAGCGCAGCCCGCGCCCTCGTCAGGGTCGCCGGGGCAGGCGATTTCCGTCTCGGCGTCGTAGCACAGGCGCAGGCCCGTGTCGGGAATCGGAAAGTGCGGCTCTGTCGGGTTGCAACTCGTGTCGCCGCAGCCGGGCGAGACACAGGCTCCCCCGATACAGATATCGTAGGAACGGTCCGGGTTCGTCACCATCTCGCACGGCGTGAAGTCGTCCGCGCCCATACAGCTCGAAACCGCGCAGATGCCCCAATTCTCGTTGCAGATCAGGCCCAAGCCGGTGCACGGCGTATCGTCCGAGCACGCGACGCTCGTGTCCGAATCGGGCGCAGCATCCTCCCCTGCATCGCCCGCATCCAGCCCTCCATCCGAGGCCGTGTCCGAATCGGAATCCGCGTCACCGTCGGTATCCGTGTCGGCATCAGCATCGGTGTCCGCATCGGTGTCCGTGTCCCCGTCAGACGACGCGTCGCCGGCGTCCGGGGTCACATCTTCCGCTTGGTTGCACGCCGCGCACAGGGTCAGCGCCAGAACTGTCAGCAGCATCGCTCTCATCTCATCCTCCTCGCTTTCGGCTCACACGTCCGCGCAGCTCTGGTGCACAGCCGTGTTGCCGCTCCAAGGTTTGCAGAGCCGGAAAGCCGGAAAGGTGCCAGGCACTTCCATTTTCTACTTTCCGGACGGCCCAACCCATTGTGATCAAAAAGAGTCTTGTCATTGCCTATTCCGCGCTCATTCCCAGAGACGATACTGCCGGGTCGACAAAAGTGGAAATAGGAAGTGCCTGGCACCTTTCTTCCTTTCCTGGCACCTTTCCTCTGGCACCTTTCCTCTCGCCCGACTGGCACGCGCCCGCGAGCGCGAGCATGGCCAAGAGGCAAAGGCTTCGTCGTGTCATGCCGTCCTCCCTCAGTCGCACGGCGGCCGCTTGTAGAGGCACGTCTCGGGCTGCCCGGCCGTGCCGACCACGAACGCCAGGCTGCCCGGCGTCTCGGAGTCGCAGTCCGAGCCGTTCGTGTCGAACGGGTTGCCCGGATCCCAGATGAACAGCTCCAACTCCACGCCGCCGGCGTCGGTGGTCCACGTCCGCAGGTCGTGCTCGAGCGTTGTGCCGCACGTGGCGTCGCTCAGACCCGCGAGCACCACCTTCTCGCTCGCCCAGTCGACGTCCGCGGGCAGCACGAACGCGCCGCACACGCCGCTCATGGCGTCGGCCGCGGCCTGACTCCCAATGACGACGATCACGGCGGAGGCCCTGGCGCCGAAGTGGCAGTCGAGACCGGGCTGCGACGCGCAGGAGTCGAGCAGCGCCTGGGCCGGGTTCACGCAACTCCAGTCCAGGTCGAACTCGTTCACCTGAAGGGCCGCGGGCGTCTTGACCGCGGCCTCGTCGCAGTCGCCCGCGACGGCCGGGGACTCGACGCACTCCCCGCCGTCCGCGCCGGCGTCCACGTCCGTGTCCCCGTCCGAGTCGGCGTCCGTGTCCGTGTCAGCATCGGTATCACCATCCGCACCTGTGTTGCCGCCGTCCGCGGCCTTGTCATCGCTGTTGCTGCAACCCGCGGCGAACGCGGCCGCGAGAGCCAGGATCGAGAACAGAAGATTACGTTTCATAGTTCATCTCCTCTCGCCCGACAAATACATACAATTATCGTGCCGACAGGAACGCCGTGGCAACCATTGAATTTCCTTGGAGTTTGGCGCGAGGCAAGAAGGCGTGATGTCCACGGAGGTGGACAGACCGCGCAAGGGGATACAGATGAGGCTAATCGGGTTTCCCCGTCACGTTGGCCGAGGTCCGCCTGGGCAGGTAAAGCAGTCGGGGGCGCGTCCGCATCCCGGTCACAGGCCACAGGACATTGGGAGCGAGAGGCAGGGAGTGCCGCGAATAGTAGGTCCCGATGTCGGACGGCAGCCAGCTGGGCCAGCCGATCGAATCCTCGATGATGGCACCGAATCGCCGTTCCCTGACGGCCCGCTCGAGCTCGCCGACCAGTCTCTCCTTGGTTCTCTCGTCTCGGGCGAGGTTGAAATCGTCGATCGCCATCGGCCGGGCGTGAGCCCGCTTCCCCGCGAGAACCGTCAGGTAGCCGTGCTGGGACATGAGGACGTCGCCATCGATCCTTCTCATGGCTGCGACCAACCGCTCGCCGGCCCGCCGGTCCCTTGCGGTCGGGACCTGTCTGCGCGGATCGTAGCAGAGGCCGGCGAGCTGCATCACGCACAGAGCGTAGATTGCGAATTGGACCCAAGGCATTGCACGCGCCGGCACGCTCCTCGCGCGTTCCAATGCCGCATGCGCGCCCATCGCCGCCAGCACTGCGACAACCGCGTAGGCGGGCATGAGGACGTTGTCATACCCCCCGTAGTGCGCGCGCGACGCCCACGTTCCTCCAACCGTCCCGACCGCCGTGGCCAGCCAGAAGAAGAAGCTCCGCCTGGTCTCATGCCGGAACCGGACGACCAGAAAATAGACCGCCAGAGCGGAGGCGATCGGCAGCACCCGGATGATATCACGCCAGAGAAAGTCGATGGCGCCGCCGGCCGTCAGCACCCCGGGAAGCAGCTTCTGCTTCCCGGGCAACGCGAACACATAGAGCTCGTACCATCCATCCGACAGGCGACTGAGCAGCATCACGCTGCCGCCCAAAAGGGCGAGCACCGCGCCTGCGAGGAGGATCCCGAGCCGTCTGTGGTAGCTGACCGACCACGCGATCAGCGGCAGCAGCATGGCAAGGGCCATCTGCTTGGTCTGGAACGCAGCGGTCATCAGCACCGCCGCGGTCAAGCAGACGGCCAGCGACGCGTTCAGCTGGAGCAGATGGATGGCGGCAAGCAGCAGGAAGAGCCCGAGCGTGTCCACGCGGGCGAGGTCGAACCAGGCGCCGGCGGCCCGGTAGCACGCCGCGAAGAGCCCCGTCGCCAACCCCGCCGCGAAGTTGCTGGCGGTCTGCCTCCTGACCATCTGGAAGATCACGACGAAGCAGCCGAGGGAAGCGGCAAAGGATACCAGCCGCAACGGGAAGAAGCCGATGCCCACGATGCGCGCGACCAACGCCGAGACGTAGAAATACAAGGGCGTGTATATGAAGGGCACGAAGTCGAGCGAGGGAGGGACGTAGAGCCTTTGACCCGCGAGTATCCGCCGGACCTCGTCTACCGCCCCGCCTTCCATCCACTCCAGCTCGAACGGATACCGCATCCGCAAACAGGCGATGGTGACGTACGCGACGATGTAGAGGGCGCTCAGTCCGAGCACGGCCTTGCAGATGGCGGTCGAGGGTTCTCGAGGGGAGTTGCGGTGCGGCGTCAGCAGGGGCATGGGGCTACGGCTCCTCGGGGACCCCGGCGCGATCCTCGTGACATCCCTTGGGAACCCGCTCCCACAGGACGTCCGGAGAGCCCTTCAACAAGTAGAACCATTCGTTCCTGTATTCCACGCATGTGTAGTGGTCGATGACGTATCGAGTCAGGTCATCCTTCCCCCACCTCGCCACGCCGATGTAGGTGGGAGCCTTCGCGACGATGGAGTAGCGAAGATCGTATTTCTCGTGGCCGGGGATGTAGATCATGCCGTCCGGATGCTCGCGATGTCGCGCCAGCCTCGGTTCGAGGTGCGCGACGTGCCTGTCGGTCTTGCCCAGGAAGTCCACGCCCCGACGGTCGGAAAAATACGGGAGCGCACCGGCCCAGGTGACACCCACCGAGGCGGTGGATCTCGTGATTTCCTCGAGCGCCATGCCCGTGCGGGCGTAGTACGAGTGCTTTCTCATCATGTCGCTCAGCAACGACCTCTCCTCGGCGAACCACCGACCCGTTGGCCAGACGGTCATCAGGAAAGCCACGAGCATGATCGTTCTTTGGAGAACGGCCAGAGCCATCCCGGCGGATGGCGACGCCCGTGGACAGATCCGCGCCGAGAGCCTGGCGATCGCGCAGGCCAAACCGGCCACGGCCAGCACGGAGCACAGCGGAACGTACGGAGCGAGCATCCTCCACATGCCGAACGCGTCACCTCCCACGAAAATCTGCCAACCGACCATCGAAGCGACGACGAGAAGGACGAGGAACATGGAGCGCCTCGCATCGACCGACACGGCGGCCACGCACAGGAGCAGGAGAGGCCACGAGGATTTCGAGAACGTCCTCAGGTAGAGCAGACCGTTCTCGATTCTCAGGCCGAGCGGGAACCCAGCCACCTTCAGGGCGTACGTGTTCGGCACGAGGTCGCCATAGTAGGCGAGACGGAAGACGCAGACCCCCGCGGCGAACGCGACCGCGATGAGCGCTTCCTTGCCGATGGTCCGTGCCGATCCCTTCGCTTCTGCGATCGAGCAGAATCTGTAGGCGAGGATGAGGCAGATGGGAAACGCCGTGTCCGGCCTGGCCAGGAAGAGGAGGCCGATGACGACCGGAAGGGACGGGGTGAACTCGGCCCTGCCGTTCGACGCGAGCGCCATCGAAAGCGACGCGTAGGCCAGAACGGCGACGAGGCCGGTCTCCATGCCCACGAGCGTCCAGTAGCCGAGGGGGTAATACAGGAGCGGTGCCGCGAAGAACAGGAGGGGGTAGAATACCGGGCTTGAAACGCCGCGCTCCGCGAGGAGGTGCTCGCCGATCCTCATGGAAAAGAAGGCCGCGGCGAGCATGAGGACGATCCCCAGGATCTGCACGGCGAGCACGGCCGTGCACTTGTCGAGGCACGAGGTCGCGAGCGACATCACGAGCGTCATGAGCAGGTTCGTGACCCCCTCCACCCGCTCGCCCGGGTTCCAGACCAGGCCGTCGCCGTGGGACAGGTTCCACGCGTAACGCATGGAGATCATGGCGTCGTCGAAGAGGCAATGGCACCTGTGACCGCCGAGCCCCACGAACGACATCCTGTCGATGAACGTCGCAGCCCGGTTCACGAAGGAGGCACCCAGCAGGGCCAGCAGGGTCCACTTGAAGACGAAGGCGCGTAGAAGATCGCGTTTCACGGCCCACCACCTCTTGCCCGTCGAAGGGGACAATTATCGTACCGAGAGGAACGTCGTGGCAAATGCTGATTTTCATTGGGGTTCTGATGCGAGCCGAGTTGCGCGGTGTCCACGGTCGTGGACAGCCCCCGCAACCGGCCACATGCAGGTCACGGTCGCGTCGCGCCCTCGACCTCGGGCAGCACGCGCCCTTGTGCGCCCGGAATCCCAAAGCCGAGGACGTGGGCGATCGTCGCGGGGATGTCGATCTGCTCGCGGCGCACGTCGTCGACCTCGCCCTTCGGGAAGTCCGGCCCCGTCGCCACGAGCCCGATGTGGCGGCAGCACTGGCAGCCGTCGCCGTGGTTCGCGAAGCCCGCGCCGCAGTGGCGGCCGTGGTCGTTGGTGACGAAGAGGTCAGTCGTGCCTGCGTAGAACGGATCGGCGCGCAGGAGCTCCCAGAGCCTCGCGACCAGCTCGTCGGCGCCACGCACGGCCGCCAGGTAGGCCTGCCAATCGCCGCCGTGCCCGGCCGCGTCCGGTCCCTTGAAGTTGACGAGCATGAGCCGCGGGTGGTCGCGCCTCAGGATCAGGAGGGCGCGCTCAAAGGTTTCCTTGTCCTCCCGGTAGCCCGAGCCCAGTCCACGTCCGCCCTTGCCGGCGTCCACGGACGCGGTGAAGCGCCCCTTCCATCCCGGATCGCTCGAGTCGCCGAGCACGGCGAGCTTGTCCTTGCTCGTCACGGCCCACGCGGCCGAGGCGTCCGCGCGCGTGGCCTTGCGGAAGAGCTGGAAGATCGTGGGGTGGGCGGGGAGCTCGGAGCCGTCGTTGGCGATGCGCTCGTGGAAGCCGGTCACGAGCGTGGCGTGGCCCGGGTTGGTCTCGGTCAGCCCGTCGTCCCAGAAATTCGTATAGGCCGTGCCCGCCGGCATGATCCCGGTCGCGATGCGCGGAACCTGCTCGTGTTTGGGATCGCACAGGAACTCCGAGCAGCGCACGCCGTCCATGACCACGATCACAGCGTTCTTCGCGACGTGGGAATGCCGAGACGGGGTATCGCCCGCCGCCTGCGCCACGCACGCCGCGACGGCGACGACAATCGAGAGGAGAATCAGCGCCGCCGCAGGCGGAATGCGAACGGACATGGGACGAACCTGGATCGTTTCAAGCGTCATGTGGCGGATCTTGACCCCCTACCTCTCCCTCCGTCAGCGCGATGATCTTCGTTTGCGGCGCCTCGGCGAGGATCCTCCTCGTCGCCTCGATGCTGTCCATCCCCGGCATGCGCACGTCCATCAGCACCACGTCCGGTCTAAGATCGGAGGCGAACCTCACGGCCTCCTCGCCGTTCCTCGCCTGCCCGACCACCTCGAAATCGGGATTGAGCTCAAGAATGCGCTTCAAGCGCAACCGGACGGAATCGTCGTCATCGGCGATAAGCACACGGATCGGCGCCCTCCCGCGCCCGTCGTCAGCCTTGAGTGATGTTTCCCCCCGCTTCCTCTGAATTTTGCCCCCGCGTGGCATGCATTCGTCCTTTCTCTTTCAAGTCTTCAACAAAGACGAAAGATGGGGTCGCGACCCGCCCATTCCCCGGGTTCGCTTCCGTTTGGACTAAATCGTAACGCCGTTGCCCGTTGGCCTCAATGACTTTCCCCTATTCACCCCTTTCTATCCTCAACCATTTTTTTGATGGAGGATCAGGGGAAAGATAAAAGTCGTGTCCGGCCCTATTGCCTTGCCGCAAGGGCGACGCGCGGCTATCCTGAATGGAGGTCGTTTGCAGCTGTCTGACCGGCGCCCGCGGGGCGCCTCAAGGAGATCCCGATGAAGCACATGCACATCCTGCTGCTCGTCGCGGCCGTTGCCCTGGCCATCCCCATCGCCGGGTGCGACAAGGGCGGCGGCGGGGACGACGACACCGTAACGGATGCGGGCAAGGACGCGGCGCCGGACGCGAACGAGGACACCGGCTCCGAGAGCGACACGGGCAAGGACTACTCCTGCGTGGAAAAGCCCTGGGACGGCGTGCACAAGTACGGCGAAGATTACGTGGATGGCCCATACGGTTTCAAGGGCTCCATCTGCCGCGACCCGGTGGCCACGACGCAGGAGTGGATCGAATACGGCGACACGATCCCGGACATCTGCCTGCCGAACCAGGACAACGAGGAGGTCTGCGTCCACGACTTCTACAAGAGCCCGGACTTCGACCTGCTCGTGGTCAACTTCAGCGCCCTGTGGTGACCGGGCTGCAACCTCATGGGCGATGAGGACACGATCCTGACCGAGTACTTCGAGAGCCTGGGATTCAAGACCTTGATCCTGACCATCCTCCTGGACGGCAATTCCCCCGGCAAACCCGCCTCGCAGTGGGACGCGATCGTCTGGGGGGCGAGCCACGACATCACGAACGACATCCTCTGGGACGCCAAGGGCACCTGGGGCATGAGCCCCTTCACCGACATGTGGCCGGGCGACGGCTTCGAGGGCGCGCGCGGGACCCCCCAGTGGTTCATCGTGGACACGAAGACCATGCTGATTTGGGACTCGCCGACCGGGTATGCGCCCGACATGCACACGACCAGCTATCTCTCCGACATCCTCGACCTCTGCAAGGACGGCTCCGGATGGGCTCCGGACTCGGACGCGGGTGTGGACGGCGGAATCGACGCCGGGATCTGAGCCTTAGGGACGCGCGAAACACGCCCCCATGGATCTGACGATCATCCACGAGAACGGGGACCGCAAGGGAGCTCGCCAGATCTTTGCCGGCAAGGCCATCGTCCGCATCGGCCGGCACCTCGACAACGACTGCGAGCTCAACTCCAACGGGGATCGGGGCGTGTCGTCGTTCCACGCGGAGCTCCGCATCGAGGATGGACGCGTGCGGGTCGTGGACACGGGCTCGACGAACGGGGTTTTCGTCAACGCCGTTCGCGTGAGCGACGCCTTTCTTTCACCGACGGATCTGGTGGAGCTCGGCGAGGGCGGCCCTGCGTTCCGGGTCGAGGGTGCGCCCCCCATGCCCGCGGGCGAGAAGAAGTACGGCCAGCGCACGGTGGGCATGATGATCGAGAGCGCGCTCGCGCGGGCAGGCCTGGCGCGAAAGGGCGGCACGTCCAAGTCGACCGAGTACTTCGAGGCCCTCGTGGAGAAGAAGGTGCGGCGCACGTCCGCAGTCCTCCGGTGGACCATCGCCGCGTCGGTCCTCGTCCTCGCCGCCGCCGGGACCGCGTCCGGCGTGTACCTGTACCGCAATCGCTCGGTGCAGGTCGTCCAGACGACGCAGGTGAACTACGGCGACGCGACGGGAAGCGCCGTGGCCGCGGCGAACCGATATACGATCTTCATGCTGGCCGGCCAGCCCAGGCTGCCCCAGGGATTCGGCCCGTTGCAGGGATTCTGCTCGGCCTTTGCCGTGAAGGACGACGTGCTCGCCACGAACGCCCACTGCGTCCGCGTGGCGTCCGAACAGTTCGCGGGCATCGTGGCGATCATGAACGGCGTGCCCGCCGGGCGCTATCCCGTGTCGCGCATGGTGGCGCACCCGGGCTACGTGAAGGGCGAGATCTCGCCGGACGTTGGCCTCATGCGGGTCGCGGCGAGGCTCCCCTACGTGGTGTCGATCGCCCCCGCGACCGAGCTGGCCCAGATCGCGCCCGGCGCGCCCATGTTCCTGTACGGCTTCCCGGGCCGCCTGAACCGCGAGGATGCGCCAGAAGCCACGTTCGTGAACGGAGACATCGGCCGCGTCACGACCTTTGACCAGCGCCTCGGCAACTTCGGCGAGAACACGCTCCTGCAGCACTCGGCGTTCTCGACGGGCGGCACCTCGGGCAGCCCCATGTTCAACTCGGCGGGCCGCGTCATCGGCATCAATGCCGGGGGCTACCTGGAGGGCGCCGAGGTCCTGCACGGTTACAACTTCGGGATGCGCATCGACCTCATCGAGCCTCTCTTCGCCATGCTGGGGAGCGGATAGGCGCCCATGCGGATTCTCGGCAGGCTCCTGTGGCTCATCCCGCTCGCGGTGCACACGGGATACCTGCTGGCGGTGCGGAGCACCCTGCCCGCCTTCCTGGGCGCCGGGCCTGGCGAGAGGGGCACGTCCACCGCGATCTTCATGGCCGAGTGGATCCTCGTCATCGTCCTGTCGAACGCCGCGTTCGTGTTCATCCACGCACGCCTGCCGCGCTTTCGCGACTCCATGCTGGCCGTCCCGGGCCGGCGGCACTGGCTCTCCACGCCGGAGCGCCGCGCCGAGCTCGTCGAGAAGCTGCGCGGCCTGTGCGAGACCGCCCTCTTCTTCCTGAACGTGTTCTACCTGGCCGTGTTCCAGAGCATCTACCAGATGAACGCGCCGAAACCGCTCGTGACCTTCCCCCGCCCCGTGCTCTTCTCCTTCTTCATCGCCCTGCCCGCCCTCGCCATGCTCGCGAGCGTGCTCGTCACCATGCGGAGGCTCGCGTCGGCTGCGAGGCGGAGCGGCGAGGCGCGGCCCTAGGCGGAAGAGCCGTCTTTCCAGTCGGCCCGCGACCCGCTATGCTTCCTTTCGCAAGACGCGAACATCGACCCCTTGACCGGAGGACGAGCCATGGCAAAGACGACCGCGATCCTTTTCATCATCATGCTCGCATCCGCGTGCGGTGGCGCGCCCCCGCCCGTGGCCGAGCCCGAGAAAACCGGCGATGACAAGGCCTTGGCCGCGGCCGAGGTCATCCGGCAGTCGTACGCGGCAATGGGCGGCATCGAGCGCCTGCGCCTGACGGGCGGGAAGGTGGTGATCCGGGCTACAGCGACGGCCGACGACGCAAGCTTCCCGGTCGAGATTACGCTTGGAGGCCCGGGCCGCTCGCGCTTCGATTACGTGGACAGCCGCATCGCTTTCGTCCACGAGGCCGGTGAGTGCCGCAGGACGGCGTTCGGCCTGTCCGCGCGTTGCACGCCATCAGAGGCCCTGTGGGTCGAGCCCATGCGCGTCTTCACTGGGCTCGTCTTCCCGTCCAAGGACGCTGCGCAGCTCGACGCCACACTCAGGCTCAAGGACGACGCGAGCGTCGACGGGGTGACGTGCCGGATGGTCGAGGTCAGGCCCGACAACACCAACCTGCGCGTCCGCGCGGCCTACGACAAGGCCACGAGCCTGCTCGTGCGCATGGACTTCGATCTCAAGCTCGACGACGGCAGCAAGAGCTCCTTCGGCGTGAAGCTGGGCGACTGGCGCGAGGTGAAGCGCATGCGGGTGCCGTTCTCCCGCCAGCTCTTCCGCGACGGAAAGCTCATCTACGACGAAAAGGCCGCCGAGGTGAGCTTCGACGCCTACGACGATCGCGCCTTCCGCGCGCCCGTGCCGCCCACGACCGATCAGCCTCGCCTCGAAAGCGTGCCCGCGCGGCGGGTCCTGCGCGCCACGATCGAGCAACAGGCGGTCGAGGTCCCGATGCCCTCCCCGGCGCCCGGCGGCGGTGCGATCTTCTCCGGGACGGCGCAGGATCTTCCCCGGACGGAGGCCATGGTCATGATCCACCGCGGCTCGCTCACGGACGCGGGCCGCATGAACGAGGCGCTCAAGGGCGGGGCGCTGACCGCGGGACGCAAGACCTCGGGCGAGGCCGGCATCATCCTGCTCGAGAGCCCCCCGGCGCAGGGCGAACCGGCGCTCATGGTCCTCTACATCCCCCTCGTGTCGAAATAACGGACTCCCCCCCGCCCCCGCTAGGACTTGTCCTCCTCCACTTCGTCGAGGAGATCGGCATCTATCTCCTCGATGTCGCCGTCCAAGAGCGTCTCCTCGCCAACGACCAGATCGTCCGCCGAGATCTCGTCGGCTTCTTGTTCGACGTCGGGTTCGAGATCGAGATCGGGTTTGGCCTCTTCGGCCGCGGCCGCTTCCCCTTCCGGCGGTGCGGGATCCAGGAAACTGTGCAGCTCTCCGCCGCTTTCGATCGACGGCTCCTCATCGGCATCGGGTTCGGGTTCCTTCTCCGGCTCAGGTTCCGGTTCAGCCCCCGGCTCCGGCACGGCCTCGGGTTCAGCCTCGGGCTCCGGCACGGCCTCGGGTTCAGCCTCGGGCTCCGGCACGGCCTCGGGTTCAGCCTCGGGCTCCGGTTCACTCTCGACCTCCGGCTCCGGCTCGGCTTCAGGCTCAGCCTCGGGCTCGGGTTCCTTCTCGTGCCCGGGCTCCGCGACATTTTCGGCCTCGGGCTCTGCGACGTCCGGTTTGGTCGGCGGAGGAATCGAAATGAGATCCTTGAGCTCGTCGTCTTCCTCGTCCTCTTCGACGACCTTGCCCGCGCCCTTGCCCACCGACAAGCGCGCGAGCCCGGCCTTGGCCTCGTCCGAGTCCGGCCACGAGGTGAGCACCTGCTTGTACCAGTCGCGCGCCTCGTACCTGTTCTTGATCTTCTGCTCCCAGACGCCCGCGATCTGCAGCAGGATCTCGCGCTTCCGGTCCGGATCCTGCGTGTTGTCGAGCTGGCGCTCGAGCAGGTTGACGAGCTCGTTCCACCTGGCGGTGCGCTCGTAGAAGGCGAGGAGCTTCGTATAACCCACCTGATCGTTGGCATCGAGCTGGATGATCTGCCAGTAGTGCTCCGACGCCTCGTCCGCGCGATCGAGCTCCTGCTCGAGGATGCGCGCCCTGCGCCTGTGGTACATCACCGCCACGTCCATTTCGAACGTCTCGTCGAGGATGTCCGCATAATGGTCGGACACGCCCTCCCAAAAGTTGTACTTGCGCGCGATCGCCTCGAGCTTGTCGATGGTCGCCTCGCTGCGCGGATCGATCTGCTGCGCCTCCTTGAGGCACTCGAACGCCGCGCCCACGTCCTTGATCTCGTCCGCGTAGATGCGGGCGATCACGATGAGCAGGTCGACCTGGTTCTCGCGCTCGTGGCGGTTATCCGTCACGAGCTCGCGGTAGAGCTCGATGAGCTTGCTCCAGTAGACGCCCTTTTCAGTGGTGAGGAGACCATCCTCCAACGAGCGGACCACCTCCCACGCCTTGCCGGTGGCACCCTCCTCCGAGAACGGCTCCAACCTGACCACGTCCAGGGCCATGGCCAGCGCGCCATCTCCGTTGTCGAGCTTGTCGCGCAGCATCGTCGCCGCGCGCAGCTTGAGGTCGATCTTGCGCTCCTTGTCCTCCGACAGATCGGCGGACACGGCGTACACCTTGACGAGCTCGTTCCAGCGCTCCGCCTCAATGCCGACGCGCTCCACCACCGCGAGCAGCTCGTCGTTCGTGGGTTCGAGCTCGAGCGCCTTGACCGACACGTCGAACGCGTCGCTCGCCCGGTGCGCCTTTTCGGCCAGCACGTCGGTGTACCTGCGCAGGAGCGCGATCTTGCCGCCCTTGTCGGTCTCCCGGCCCACGAGCACGCCGTAGACCGTCGCGAGCCGCTGCCAGTTGCTCGCGGCCACGCCGAGCCGATCCACGCTGTCGAGCAGGTCCTTGTTGTCCGGGTCGAGACCGAAGGCCCGCAAGGTCGCCTCGAGAGCCTGGGCGGGCTCGTTCAGCTTGTCCTCAAAGATGCGGCTCACCTTCCGCCACCACGAGGCCTGCTCCTCCTTGCCCTCGGCCGTCCGCGTCATGACGCCGTAGATGTCGATGAGCTCGCGCCACAGGCCCATGCGGTGCGCGGCCTCCTCCACGGCCGGGATGGTCTCGTCCACGTGGCGCAGCACGTCGAAGGCCTGCCGGTACCACGGCCACACCTTGGTCGCGTCCTTGACCTCCTCCTCACACAGCTTGCCGCCGCGCAGGAGCAGCGCCAGCCGCTCGCCGTCCTCCTTGGTCCCCAAGGAGCGGTCCCACAGGAGCTTGAGCAGCTTGTCCCACTCGGAGAGCGCTGTGTAGACCTCGTCGAGCACGTCGAGCAGCTTGCCGTCGCCCGCCTCGATCTGCACGGCGCGCTCGTAGGCGTCCATGGCGCGCTCGAGGTCTTTGAGCTCGTTCTTCGACCAGTCGCCGAGTGTCGTCAGGAGCTCCTTGAGCTGGCCGCGATCCTCGGTGTGCGCGATCTGCTGCTCGAGGATCTCCGCCGCGCCCTTGTGGTCCCCGCTCTCGACGAGCACGTCGCGCAAGAGGGCGAGGGTCGGCAGATGGGTCGGATCGACCTCGCCGAGAATCTGGCGCAGGGCATCCCTGGCCTTGTCGCGCTCGCCGAGCTTCTCCCTCAGGATCGACGCGCGCTTGAACAGAATATCGGCGCGCTCGACATGATCCGCGGCGTGCGGCGCCTGGCGCAGGAGCACGCCCTCGAACTCGCTCCAGTCGGAGATGCGCTCGTAGTAGCGCGACAGGGCGCCCAGAGACTCCACGTCCTCACCCGCCTCGAGCACCAGGCGCCACGACTCCATGGCCGCATCGGGCTGGTTGAGCTCGTCCTCGAGCGTGCGCGCGATTTGGCGGTGCACCTCGGCCCTGTCGTTGGCGGTCTTGAGGGTCTTGAGCTTGAGGCGCAACACGTCGACCATCTCGCCCCACTGACCCGCGCTCCTGTGGAGATCGACGAGGGCGTCGAGCGCCTCGATGTCGCCGGGGATCGCGTCGAGAACCTCGTGCCACGCGCGGGCTGCGCGCGGGGCGTCCTGCAGACGGTGCGCGGCGACCACGGCCTTCTTGCGCAGGAGCACGGACTTGAGCTCGAGGTCCGCGGCGGCCTTGGCCCGGAAGTCGAGCACATCGACGAGGCGTTTCCAGTTCTCGCTCTCCTCGTCGATTGCCTCCATGAGCTCGAGCACCTCGTCGTCGTCGGGCATGATCGAGCGAATGTCCTTGGCGATCGCGTAAGCGTCTTCCGGGCGATCGAGCCTGTCGCGCAAGGTGACCGCGGCGCGCAGGAGGAAGTTGCGCCGATCGCCGCGCTCGCGCGACAGCTCGGCCCTCTTCTTGAGCAGAGGCACGAGCTCCTCGTAGTGCTGTTCCCGCAAGTAGATCTCGTCGAGAGCCTCGAGCGCCTCGACGTCGTCCGGCGCCAGGTCGAGAACGTTCTTGTAGGCCTCGGAAGCGGCGCCCACGTCGCTCAAGCGGATGCGGTGGATCTCGGCCATGCGCCGGTACGCGTCGATGCGCTTCTGCCGGCTCTTGGTGGTCTCGGCCTCCTGCTTGATGATCGCGAGCAGGTCGTGCCAGCGCTCGGATTGGCCGTAGAGCCGCACGAGGGCGTCGGCCGCGTCCCGCACCTTGGGATCGTGCTCCTGGATGGCCTTCCATGCCTCGATGGCACCGTTCAGGTCGGAGAGCTGCTCCTCGGACAGCCTCGCGGCCTCCCGGAGCCGCACGGTCTGCACCGGCGGCGGCAGGTGCGGCGCGCCCGCGGACCGAAGCAGGAGATCCCGCAGCGACGCCCAGTCCCCGCGCGCCCGGAAGCGTCGCTCCAGGTACGTGGTGGCCTTCTGGTCGTACGGAGACATCTCAATCACGGAGAGCATGCGCTCCTCGGCCGTGGCGTCATCCCCGGCGCGCCTCGCCTTTTCCGCCATGGCGTGGAGCTCCTGGACGTATTCCTCGGTCGACTTGCCATCGGGCGGATGGGCCGGACCGTGGACGGCCTTGGCCGGGGCCGGAACCGGGGCCGGGCGCTTCTCCGCGACCTCCTCCACAGCCTCCTCGTCGTCGAAATCGAGGCTTGCCATGGACGCCGCGGCCTTGACCGGCCTCGCGGCGGCAGCCTGCCCGATCGGTCCGGGAGGAGGCGGCGGAGCCTGGGACGCGCGCACCCGAACTCCCTTGGACAGCTGCTCGATGGCGCGCCTGTCCTCCTCGTAGCCCAGGGACTCGATGCTCTTGAACATTCTGAGCGCCTGCTCGGGCGAACCGATCTCCTCGACGTAGATCTTGGCGAGCCTGCGGATCATGGGCGCCTTGCCCGCCAAATCCGGGATGGCGTCGATGATCTGCTGGTATGCGGCCGCCAGATCCTCGGGCGCACCCTGCTCCCTCGCTCTGGCCTCGATGAACTCCATGGCCCTGGCGTTCTCCGGCATGGCCAGCACGGCCAGCCTGGCGAGCTGCAGGTTCTCTTCCGGAGAAGCATCCTTGGCCGCGCGCAGCAGGTACTCGGACGCCCACCTGTGATCCTTCTGTGTATCCGGCGTGGCGGGCGTGCCCGCGATGGCGCGTGCCAGGTCGAGCTTGATGTCCTCGCTCTCCGGGCTGAGCTTGAGAGCGCGCTTCAGCGCCAGGACGGCCTGCGGCGCATCCGCCAGGTTCTCGGAGAGGATGTGCGCGAGCTCGCGGTACAGCGCGATGCGTCGCTCCAAATCCTTTTCGACACGCGCCTCGAGCTCGCAAAGCTTGGCCGCGTTCTTGTACTTTCCGGCCGCGTAATAAATCTCGCGCGCGGCGTACAACGCGAGCAGGTTGGTCTTGTCGAGCTCGATGGCCTTGCGGTAGTGGCCGAGCGCGCGATCCGCGTCTGAGAGCGCCTTCTCCCAGATCTCGCCCGCCTGCTGGTGGAGGTCGGAACGGATCGTGACCTTCGTGTCGTTGACATCCGATTGGGCCAGCGCCTCGAGGCGCTGCTCCATGATCTGGATGGTGGCCTCCCAGTCCTCGGCACCGCGGTAGATGGCGTCCAGCCGATCGCCGATGCCCGCGTGGGTGCGATCGTGCTCGAAGCCCTTGAGCAGGACCTCCACGCCGCGGGTCACGTCCCCGAGCTTGTCGAGGTAGACCTCGCCGGCCCTGAAGTACAGGTCGCCCACCTCCTGGTCGTCCTTTATCACCTGCGCCCGATAGATATACAGCTCACCGAGATATTCGTAGTCCCCCCCCCGCTCCGCGATGTCGCAGAGGCTCACGAACGCCTGCGTGTCGGTGGGATCCTGCTCCAAACGTGCTCGGTATTTCTCGGCGTCTGACATGGTCTTGGACCTCTCCCGTGGTGGACAACGCAGAGTACCACATGGATAAAAAGGGGTTCAACGTGCAAAAAGTTGCGGAATTCCGGGAGCATCAGCGATTCACGTCGAGCCCGTGAACCCGGTTGACGTTTACGGAGCGGGCGTACTAGGTACGGCGATAGCCGGGGGTGACAGCCAGGAGGATTGAATATGAAGCTCGTCGAATGCGTGCCGAACATCAGCGAGGGCAAAAACCGCAAGATCATCGACGCCGTTGCGGCCGAGGCCGAGACCGTGGAGGGGGTGCGCCTCCTCGACGTGGATCCCGGCGCGGCGACCAACCGTACGGTGATCACGTTCGTCGGGCCGCACGAGGCGGCCGCCGAGGCGGCCTTCCGCATCATCCGCAAGGCCGCGGAGCTCATCGACATGCGCCAGCAGAAGGGCGAGCACCCGCGCAACGGCGCGACCGACGTGTGTCCGTTCGTGCCTCTCGCGGGCGCCACCATGGACGATTGCGTCGACCTGGCGCGCAGGCTCGGCGCCCGGGTCGGCGGCGAGCTCGGCATCCCGGTCTATTTCTACGAGCACGCGGCCACGCGACCCGAGTGGAAGAACCTCGCCGCCATCCGTCAGGGCGAGTACGAGGCGCTCAAGGACAAGCTCGGAACCGCGGAGTGGAAGCCCGACGCGGGCCCGAACGCGTGGACCGACGCAGTGGCCCGCACGGGCGCCACGCAGATCGGGGCGCGCCAGTTCCTCATCGCCTACAACATCAACCTGAACACGCGGCTCGTCTCGGTCGCGCGGCGCATCGGCATGCTCATCCGCGAGCAGGGCGGTGCGGTCGTCAAGGACGAGAGGGGCAACAAGGTGCGCGGAGCCGACGGCCAGCTCAAGAAGCATGAGAAGGGCCTGTTCGAGCACTGCAAGGCCACGGGTTGGTTCATAGAGGAGTACGGCATCGCGCAGGTGACCATGAACCTCACGGACTACCGCGTCACGCCGCCGCACGCGGTCTTCGACACAGTGTGCCGCCTGGCCGACGAGGCGGGCTGCCGCGTGACGGGGTCGGAGATCGTGGGCCTCGTACCGCTCGAGGCCATGCTCGCGTCGGGCCGGCATTATCTCGCCAGGCAGGGCGCAAGCGCGGGCGTGCCCGAGTCCGATCTCATCGACGCGGCACGCCGCAGCCTGGGACTCGACCAGGTCTCGCGGTTCGATCCGAACGAGCGGATCATCGAGTACCGCGTGGCCGCCAAGCGGCCGCTCGTATCGCGCACCGTGACCGGGTTCGTGGACGAGCTGTCGCGGGACTCGGCCGCCCCGGGCGGCGGCAGCGTGGCGGCGCTGTGCGGCGCGCTCTCGGCGGGACTGTCGGCCATGGTGGCGAACCTGACCGTGGGCAAGAAGGGCTACGAAGGCGCGCAGGACGAGATGAAACGCGTGGCCGCCGCGGGCCAGTGGGTGAAGGACTCCCTCGTGCGGGCGGTGGACGACGACACGTTCGCCTTCATGAAGGTGATGGCCGCGCTCGGCCTGCCCAAGACCACAAAGGAGCAGACCGCGACGCGGATCGCCACGTTGCTCGACGCCAAGAAGGAGGCGACGCTCGTGCCCCTTTCGGTGCTGGCCGCGATCCCCGGCGCGCTCGATCTCGCGCTCGCGGTCGCCGAGCGCGGCAACGCGAACTCCCTGTCCGACGCGGGCGTGGCCGTGCTCACGGCCCGGACCGCGGCCATGGGCGCCTACTACAACGTGCTCATCAACCTGCCGGGCATCGAGGACGCCGCGTTCGTGGACGAGATCCGCAGCCGCGCCGAGGGGCTGGTGCGCGACGTGACCGCGCGGTGCGACGATCTCGACTCGCGAATCGTGGGAAGGCTCAGGGGAGCGCTCGACAAGAAGCCGTCATGACTCCCGCCCGAGAAGGGCGCCTGCGAGCTCCTTGAGGACTCTGGCGATCTCCAGGACCGCCCCGGGCACGCCGTCGATCGCGACAAGCGCCTTGCCCGTGTGCTCGGACGCGACGGCGCGCGCGGCCTCGATGGCGCCCGTCCCGGCCACGAGAGCCGCGATGCGGGGCGCGATCTCCGCGGCGTCGTCGCCCGCCGCGAGCCTGTCGAGGAGCGGCTTGACGAGAGGCGACTCGCGCGCCGCGAGGATGACGGGCAACGTCATCTTGCCCTCGCCGATGTCGGAGAGCAGGGTCTTGCCGAGGACCTCTGGTGTCGCCGTCATGTCGAGAACATCGTCGATGACCTGGAAGGCCACACCGATGTGCCACCCGTAGAGGCCGATACGCTCGCACGCCCCGGCATCGGCCCCGGCCGCAAGGGCGCCGGACGCGGCGGCGAACCGGAACAGGCTCGCCGTCTTGCCCTCGATGATGCGGAAGTATTCCGCAGTCGATGTCTCGGCCGAGCCGCGCTGCCCGAGTTGCGTGACCTCGCCGTCGACGAGCTCGCGCAGCGTGGCCACGAGCTCGGCCATCATGCGCGGCCCACGCGCCGACACGATCTCCACGGTCTTCATGAGCAGGTAGTCGCCGCCCAGCACGGAGATCGCGTTGCCGTACACGACCCGTGCGGCGGGACGGCCCCGGCGCACGTCGCCCTCGTCGATGACGTCGTCGTGGAGCAACGTTGCGTTGTGCAGAAGCTCGCACGCGACAGCCAGATCCGCGGGTGCCCTGCCCTGGCCGCGCATGGCCTTGTATGCGAGCATGCATACGACGGGGCGGATGCGCTTGCCTGGCGCGTCGAGGATGTGGCGGCAGGCGTCCTTCACCCGGCCCGGAGCCGCAAGGCACGAGTCCACGAGGTGCCTCTCCAGATCGACCGGGCCATCGTCCATGAGGCGCAGAGCCTCCTCGACGGCATCCGCAACACGGCTATCCACCGCGCTGCGGCTCGCGACCTCCCGGAGTAGCAATAGGGCATCCATTTAACAAAAGGACCGTGGACCGGCTCGCTCGGGACGATTGGTGCGCCAAGAAGGAATCGAACCTTCAACCTCCGGATTAAGAGTCCGCTGCTCTGCCTAGTTGAGCTATTGGCGCATCCGCACTTTCTTTTCGCGCGCCCGGGGTGGCTCGAACACCCGACCTGCGGATTCGAAGTCCGACGCTCTATCCAACTGAGCTACGGGCGCTCGTCCGATCCACCACGCGGCGCGGCGGTTTTGTATGTCACGCCGCATCGCGTTGTCAAGGGACCGAGGGGTGAGTGATGGGGCTTGAACCCACAACCACCGGAGCCACAGTCCGGTGCTCTGCCATTGAGCTACACTCACCGCGAGTTTTCAAATCCGGCCCCGCCGGAGCAAAGGGGGATTATAAGCGGCGGGCCGGGGTTGGCAAACGATTTCTCCGGCGGATCCTACGCGAGATCGTCCAGT
The DNA here is from genome assembly GCA_028713995.1 of Deltaproteobacteria bacterium. Taxonomy (GTDB): domain Bacteria; phylum Myxococcota_A; class Polyangia; order JAAYKL01; family JAAYKL01; genus JAQTNF01. The sequence goes on from JAQTNF010000022.1 coordinate 33,399, forward strand.
ATCCCCCGGAACTGCCCGAGCGCTGCTTCGAGATGCCCGTGGGCAGGCGCAGGAGCGTGTGCACGTCGCACCCGTGGAGCAGCTTGCGGCGCACGGTCTCGCCCGCTCCGCCCTCGAACAGCACGTTGTCCGGCAACCTATCTCCCTGTTTCGTCAGGGCCGACGAGGTTTTCTTTTTTTGTGCTGGAGGATCAGGGGATCCGGCCCGTCGTACGCGCGGGCCGTTCCCTGGCGATTGACCGGCCGCGCCCTTTGCCGCAAGATCCCGCCACGGTCCGCGGCCTCATGCCCGGGCACGCAAGGAGTCGCCATGGTCGACAGGAAGAAGCAATCCGGGAGCAGCGGCAAGAAGATCGCGCGGCGCGAGGAGCCGGGCACGAAGGCGGCCGAGCCCCAGGGGAAGACGCGGCCCGAACCTGAGACTGAGCCCGAGGGGCCGCCCATCCGTCAGCGCGTTCGTGAGGAGGGTGCGGGCTTCGGCGTGATCAAGGTCGTCTGTGGCATCGTGATCGTCATCATCATCGGTGCGGGTATCCTGGGCCGGTTGGCGGGTTCGGACCAGTCGGACCGTGGCGACAAGATCGAGGGGGCGCGCTGCGGGGCCACGCCCGAGTGCGGAAAGGGCCTTCTGTGTTTCGCTTACAAGGACGAGGAGTCACGTTGTATGAAGACGTGCAGCCCGCAGAAGCCCTGCGACACGGGGTACACGTGCACCTCCTCCATGGAGCGCGTCGGGCGCAAATCCACGCGCGTGCGGGCCGTCTGCGTCAACAATGCCCGACTCAAGTAGGCTCGCGCTCCTGGCTGGCCCTCTTTTCGTTCTCGCCTGCGTCGGCGGCGAAGCGACCGCACCCACGGATCCCTCGGGCGATCGCCCCCCTTCCGGCCGGTTTCAAGGCGAAAACCGCCCGTCCGCCGAGAAACCCGCGCCCGCTCCTGTGCCGCCTCCCGGAGATACAGGTTCCGGAAAACCGTCCGGCCGGCCGGACGCTCCGGGCTCCGTGAGATGGACCGTGGCGCAGGACGCGCCGGTCTCGGCCGTGCGCGCCACCTTGCTCGGCGGCCTCCTCCTCTCCGCCGGGCGCGACGTCATCAACGTGACGAGCCGCGGCGAGCAGCGCTGGCGCGTGGCCGCGGGCCGGGGCCATGAGCTCCTCGAGGTGGGCGGCGAAGAGATCATATGGTCCCCGGAGTACGGCCTCATCACCCATCTCATGCCCAAGGGCCGCAAAGGCTGGTCGCGGCCGTGGACCGGTACGCTCGCCGCGGACGGCGGGGACGGCGTGTACCTCGTCGACGCCTCGACCGTGTCCGCCATGGGGCCGGACGGCGCGGATCGCTGGCGCGCCACGCCCGAAGCCCTGCGGCACATGGAGGGCCCCTTCCCGTGCGACGACGGCGTCCTGTTCCAGGGCACGCGCGGCATGGAGAGCGTGGCCATCCGCATCACGCGACGCGGCACCGTGCTGACCGAGACGCCTCTCGATCGGGGGGCCATCGTCATCGGCGCCGGAGCCGCCTGCGAGCCGCTCGTGTGGCGCGGCGACGAGGTGTCGCTGCTCGACTCGCGCGGGCTGCCCAAGTGGACCTACCGGGTCGGAGAGGCGCCGTTCACGAAGCGCATCCGTGGGGGCTTCCTCCTCGTCAATACCGGGGCCGGCCACCAGGTGAGGCTCCACGTGCTCGGCGACCAGGGCCGCGCGGTCTCGGCCCGGGAGATCCCCGCCTCGGGGCGCGTCACACGCGTGGAGGTGGCGGACAAAGGGAAGCTGGCAGTGGCTGCGGTCGGGCTGTGCCTCGACAACTCGAGTCCGTGCTCGCGGCGCGAGGAGACGCGCGGGCCGTTCAACACGCTCGTCACGTACACCGCGTCCGGAGAGCCACGCATCCTCCTGCGCCACACCCAGGGCCACCTGGGCTTCTCCGCGGCGCGCCAGGGCGGCATCATCGTCGCCAGCTCGGCCGGTCCGGAGCTCACCGAGGTCTCGCGTCGCGACGCGTCGGATCGGGTCCTGTGGGAGACCGCGCTGCAAGGAAGGCTCACGGCGGGACCGTACGAATCACCCGCGGGCCATGTCTACGTGGCCACGTGCCAGGGCTGGGACTGCCGGCCGCCTTTCAACCTCGTGTCGCTCGTGGGCGATCCCGTCCCCGAGTCCGCGGGCGCTCCGGCCGAAAAGGAGGTCAAGTGAGCTTCGCGAGGCTTTTTTCGCCCGGCCGCCTCGGGCCGCTCTTCGCGCAAAACCGCGTGGCCATGCCGGCCGTGCATCTCGGGCTCGCCGCCGGGGGGCCGGGCGAGGCGCTCTTCGCCTTCTACGAGCGCAGGGCCCGCGGCGGCGCCGGCCTCCTGACCGTGGGCGTGTGCAACACGTGGGATGGCCCCACCCGCGGACTTGCTGGCGCGGTCGACCTGTCGCGCGACGGATGCGTTGCCCCTATGGCCGAGCTTGCGGGTCGCGTCCACGTCCATGGCGCGCTCGTCGGTGCCCAGCTCGCGCCGCTCGCGGACTACAACAACCCCGGGTGGAAGATGGGCGCGGGCGACGTCCTGCGTATCGTGGAGGGCCTTGCCGCGGCCGCGGCGCGCGTCAAGGCCGCCGGGCTCGACTTCGTGGAGCTCATGCTGTCGGGCGGCAGCCTGCTCAGCTATTTCCTGTCGCCGGCCTACAACACGTTCGCGATCCCCGGATACTCGAACGGCTGGGAAGAGCGCCTGCGGGCGGCTCGCGAGGCCGTGCGGGCGATCCGCGCCGCGTGCGGGCCCGGCTTCCCTGTGCTGGCGCGCATCCACGGCCACGAGTTCTTGGAGGGCGGTTACGGAAGCGACGACGCCGCCATCGTGGCGCGCGCCCTGGTCGAGGAGGGCATTGCCGCGATCAACGTGACCGGCGGCGGCCATCGCACGCGGCTGCCGCAAATCACCATGCAGGTGCCGCCCGCGGGCCTCGCGTACCTGGCGCGCGTCGTGCGAAGCAGCGTGCCCGTGCCGATCCTGGCCGGCGGACGGGTGCGCGTGCCGCGTGAGGCCGAGGCCCTTCTCTCGTCGGGCAACGCGGATTTCGTGAACGCGGCGCGCGCCCTGCTCGTGGATCCGGACTGGCCGCGCAAGGCCGCAAGCGGCGACGCGGGGGCGATCGTGCCGTGCATGGCGTGCGGGGCGTGCTTCGACGCCGCCATCTCAGGGAAACCCGTACGTTGCTCGCTCAACCCCGAGGCCGGGCTTTCCGAGGAGCTGTCCGGCCCCGGCAGATCCGCGGCGCCGGGCCGCGCGATCGTGGTCGGCTCGGGTCCCGCGGGGCTCACGGCCGCGTGGGAGCTCGGACGCCGCGGGCATTGCGTGACCGTGCTCGAAAAGGACGCGCGAGCGGGCGGCGCGTGGAACCTGGCCGCCATGGTCCACGACCGCACGGACCTGGCGTCCGCGCGCGACGCCTTCGTGGCGAGGCTCGGGAAGGCTGGCGTGTCGCTCGAGGCCGGACGCGACGCCACCCCCGGTTCGGTGAAGGCCCTTGGGGCCGAAATCCTCGTGCTGGCCGCGGGCAGCCGCCGGCGCACGCCCGACATCTTGGGGCTCGACACCCACCCCTGCGTGCTCGACGCCGCGACAGCCGTCCGCGAGCAGGACCGAGTCGGCCGCCGCGTGGCCATCGTCGGCGCTGGCGGCACGGGCCTCGAGCTCGCCATCCACCTCGCCTCCTTGGGCGAACCGCGTCCGGACACGCTCGGGTTCCTGGCGCGCTACGGGAACCGGGCGTGGCTCGACGAGGCGCTGCGCGTCCGCTCGGATCGCGAGATCACGCTGCTTCGACGGCGGGGCTTCGTGGGCAAGGGCCTCGGCCGCTCCGTGCGCTGGACGCTGATGCTCGATCTCGAGCGCCTCGGCGTGCGCGTCATCGATCGCTGCTCCTACGAGTCGGCCTCGTCCGAGGGTCTCGCCATCATCGACGAGCGCTCCGGTGCCCGGGAGATCATCGCGTGCGACACCATCGTGCTCGCCTGCGGCTCGGATCCGAGGCCCGATCTCGTCGCGACGTTTGAGGGCTGTGCGCCGCGCGTGGTGGCCGTCGGCGACGTGGCCTCGATCGGGAGCATCGGCGACGCGGTGCGCTCCGCGTACGAGGCGGTCAAGGATTTGTGAGCGCGATACGCGCCGAAATGCTACATTCCCCGGCACTCGCCTTCCGCTCAAGGCCCGGCGCCCCGGGCCAGGAAAGGAGTTCCCCATGAATAGGCCGGCTTGGCTTCTTTGCGCGATTCTTTTCGGCGCGGTCCTCGGCGGCGCCTCGGGCAATGGTTGCGAAGCGATCGAGACGGTGCCCCTCGATTTGTCATCCCTCGACAACGACCGGCCAGGCTTTCACGGCATCGTCGGCGGCGAGGCGACGGGTTACACGCAGTGGAAGGGCGTCGTCGCCCTGTCCCTCGGCCAGGGCGGTCTGTGCTCGGGCACGCTCATCGACCCCGAGGTCGTCCTGTCCGCGGGACACTGCGTCTACCTGCCGTCCGAGAACATCGACGAGATCTCGAACCCGGCCCAAGTGCGCATCCTGGGAGGCGCCGACCTTATGGCGGGTCCCATCAACGTCGCGGGCGTGACCGAGATCGTGAAGCACCCCACGTGGAACGGCAACCTGAACGGCGGCACGGACCTTTCTCTGCTTCATCTCGATACCAAGGTCACATCGGTGGAGCACTACCCGATCCGCCTTACCCCGTCGCCGGCAGTGGGCACGAAGGGCAAGATCGTTGGCTACGGCACCATCGCCTACAACGACCAGAACAACGCCGGGATCCACCGCATGGGCGACACCACGTGTCTGGTCGTGCAGCCCGATCTCATCGAGGTGGGCGACCCTGCCAGCACGTGCCAGGGAGACTCGGGGGGGCCCTTGTTCACCGAACAGAACGGGCAGTGGGCGGTCACAGGCGTAACATCCTACGGCACGAGCGCGTACTGCGACGCCATGAAGGACGGTTGGGACGTGAACGTGACCGCCTACCGCGACTGGATCAACGAGGTGGTCACGCAATGGACGGGACACGGCATCGACGAGGGTGACACAGACACCGCGGGCACGGACACGGGCACCGGCTCGGACACAGGGGACGACACCTCCGTGGATAGCGACACAGGGACGGAGACGGACGGACTGTCCGGGAACGACGCCGACGATCTCTCGTCGCCCGACGCCATCGGCGATTCCGGGTGCGGCTGCCGCGAAGCGGGCCGGCTCGCCCCTACGCCCTTTCTCGGCTTCCTGCTCGCCGCCCTTCCCTGACGGACGCCCGCTCGCCGCTCACGCGAAATCGCCGTGATGCCCGCCCGCGATGCGGTAACGGTGGATGGACACATTCATGAGCAGCCCCACGCAGAGCATGAACGTGAGGATCGACGACCCGCCGTATGAGAAAAGCGGCAGCGTCACGCCCACTACCGGCAGCACGCCCATGACCATTCCGAGGTTGATGAGGATGTGCCAGAAGAAGATCGAGCCCACGCCGACGGCCAGCACGGACCCGAAGCGGTCGCGTGCGTTGGCAGCGATGCGCACCGACCACAGCACCAGCGCACAGTAGGCCGCGATGAGCAGGAACGCGCCCACGAATCCCTGCTCCTCGGCGAAGATGGAGAACGGGAAGTCGGTGCGCTGCTCCGGCAGGAAATGGTGCGGGCCGGCCGTGCCGCGCAGGTAGCCTTTGCCGAACACTTCGCCCGAGCCGATGGCCACGATGGACTGGTAGGCGTGCCATCCCGCCCCGAGCCGGTCCGCCTCGGGGCTCACGAACGAGTTCCAGAACGATGTGACGCGCTCCTTCTGGTACGGCTTGAGCAGGTAGTTCCAGGCCAGGACTCCGATGAGCGGGGTGGTGGCCACGAGCAGGAAGAGCGACCTCGCCTTGAGCCGCGTGAGAAGCATGATGCTGAGAAAGATGAGCAGGCACAGGAGCGCCGTGCCCAGATCGGGCTCCTTGAGGATGAGCGCCATGGCCACGGCCGTCATCGCGGCCGGGATCACAAGATCGTACAGCGTGCGACCCTCGCTGCGCGGATCGTGGTGCAGGAGCTTGGCCAGGGCAACCACCAGAAAGACCTTCATGAGCTCGGAGGGCTGGAAACCGAAGTCCGGACCGAACGTGATCCAGCGCTTGGCGTTGTTGACCTCCGTGCCGACGACGAGCACGAGCACGAGCAGGGCGATCCCGATGCCGAACAGGACGTAGCCCAGGTGCTCGTAGTGGCGGTAGTCGACGATCGCCACGGCAAAGGCCATGCAGCCGCCGAACACGAGCCAGTAGATCTGGGTGAGGTAGAGGTCCGGGGAGCCCGACGACTTGCCGGTGCTGTACAGGTTGATGACGCCCGCCAGCGAGATGAGGAACGTGAGCCCGAAGAGAACCCAATCGAACTCGTCGCGGAAACGGTGGGCGAGAACCCGCGGCATGGCGAGTCCGCTACCTGCGGTGGGTCGACGCGGTCACGGCTTCGGTCTCGTCCGCCACGACTCTCTTCGGACGTTGCCGGGCCTTGTCGTTCTTCTCGGCCACGAGCGGCGCTTCCTCTCGCGGGGCGACCTCGTCGAAGTAGCGGCGGGCGATCTCGATGCCGACGGGCGCCGCGTTCTCTCCGCCGGCGCCGCCGTGCTCGATGAGAACCACGATTGCGATCTCGGGCGCGGCGGCTGGCGTGACCGCCGCGAACCAAGCGTGATCGCGGTTCATGTAGTAAAAGCGCTGCATGTCGTCGCCCGGCTGCCTTGCACGCCGCGCGACCTGGGCCGTCCCTGTCTTGCCCGCCACGCTCACGCGCGGATCGCGAGCGCCGTAGGCCGTGCCGTCCTTGTCCTCCACCACTCCCGTCAGGGCCTCCATGATGAGGTCGAGGCTGCGCTGGGAGACCGCCGTGCGCCGCACGATCTCGGGATGAAATTCCTTCACCACGTCGCCCTCGGGCGTCTCGATGCGCCGGATGACCTGCGGGCGGTAGAGAGTTCCGCCGTTGGCGATGGCCGAGTAGGCTGAGACCACCTGCATGAGCGTGACCTTTGTGTTGCCCTGGCCGATGGCCGCGTTCAGCGTGAACCCGATGCGGAACTGCCCCGGGAACTTCTCGTCGTACCAGGCGCGCGTCGGGATGGAACCCGCCGCCTCGCTGTTGTACCCGGCGCCGGTGCGGGCGCCGAATCCGAACTCGCGGGCGTACTTGGCGATACGGTCCATTCCCGTCATTTCGGCCAGATTGTAGAAGAGCACGTTGCACGAGACGGTGATGCCTTCGCGCAAGGTGAGATCGCCGTGCGGTTTGGGACAACGGAACGTGCGGCGGCCGAACTCGTGGAAGCCCGAGCAGTGAAAGACATCCTCCGACGTGACGATCCCCTCCTCGAGGGCGGCCATGGCCGTGAAGGGCTTGAACACAGAGCCCGGGAAGTAGTTTTCGTAAATCGTCTTGTCGATACGCGGCCTGAAGGGGTTCTCGTCGAGGGCCCGGTTCTCCTCTGCCGTGAGCCCTCTCGTGATCAGGTTGGGATCGAACGAGGGCTTGCTGGCCGCTGCCAGGATGCGCCCGCTGTGCACGTCCATCACCATGACCGCAGCCGATGGGTGCCCGCGCAGGCTCTCGTCGACAATCTTCTGTAATCCCATGTCGATGGTGAGCGTGATGTCACTGCCTGGCCGCGGCTCTTGCAGCTTCGGCTCGATGACGAGGGTCTCTGCCTCCTCGCTCGTGAGCGCGAGGCCGCGCGCGTCGACCGTCTTCTTGCGCCAGCCCCGCACCCCGCGAAGCTCGGCCTCAAACTTTCGCTCCAAGCCGCTGCGGCCGATCCGGTCGCTGGCGCGGTAAGGATCTTCCACGGTCGCGACCGGCTTCTTGATGTCGTCGGCATTCACCTCGTTCATGTACCCGATCAAGTGGCTCGCCATGTTGCCGTAAGGGTAGTAGCGCACCGGCACGTCGAGAATCTGGACGCCCGGCAGCTCGTCCTCGTGGCTCTTGATCGCGGCGAGCTGCTCCTGGCTGATGCCATCGGCAACCGTGATCTGCTGGAACCGCCGCATGTCCTTGGGGTTGGCGAGCCGCTCCGAGATCTTGGCCATCATGGCTTCGGCGTCGGCCTCGGACAGCCCGAGGAACTCTACCAAGCGCGCGAACCCCTTGCCCGTGTCGAAATAGTGGGGGATGACCGCCACCGCGTGGGACGGGATGCTCGTGGCGATCACGCGGCCCTTGGCGTCGAATATCCGTCCGCGAACTGCGGGGATCCACTCCTTGCGCACGACGTTCGAGATGCTTTCGTCGCGGTGCTCGCGCCCGTCCACGATCTGCAACTGCACGAGCCGGCCCACGAGCACGAGGAACGTGAGCACGACGAACAGCCGCATCCAACGGTACCTTCGCCGGAACTCGGAGAGCTCGCTACGAGACGAAATGTACATCAGGCGCGCAACACCTTTCCTTCACCGCGACGCTTCAAGGTCACCTTCTCGATCCAGCGCATAATCCCGAAAATCGCCGGCGATACAATCGCCGTGGCCACGGCCCGAGGTGCGATGATCTTCATGTAAATCGGAAGGCTGCCAAAATCCTTCTCGAAGACCATCCGCAGGCTCAATACAATGAAATTTGTGACAAGAGTCAGGATGAAAGTCAAGACGATTTCAAATATGAAACCCTGCATGAACAGGCGTAGCGCGGCCATGCGCGACATGAGGAAAAGCGCAACCGTGACGAAGGTATAGAGCCCCATGGGGCTCCCGGAGAAGACGTCCATCAGGTAGCCCAGGGCAAAGGAAAGGATGGCGCCCTTGGACGCGTTGTAGTCGTGAATCCCCATATAGAGAACTATTGGGAAAACGAGATATGGAACCGCGAAGTCGAACGGGACGATCTGCGCGAAGGTGGACTGCGCCACGAGCAGGAAGAAGCCGGTGAGGATTATGGCTGCGCTCTGCACGCCCTACCCGCCCTGCTTCGATTCCGCAGCTCTGCCGCCTTCGCCGGTCTCCGGGACGCTGGTGATGACGAAGACTTCCTCGATGCGCGAGAAGTTCACGGCCGGCTCGACGATCACCTTCTGGAACAGGCCCATGTTCTCCCGCTGGACCGACACGATGCGTCCGGCGAGGATGCCTTCGGGAAACTTGCCCCCCGCACCGGATGTGAAGAGCTGGTCACCCTCGCGGACCTCGTCCGAGCGCAACAGGTACTCCACGTCGCACGTGTACCTGTCGAGCTCGCCCGTGCCGCGCAGGATGCCCTGCGCGCCGTTGCGCTGCACCACCACCGGGACCTGGCTCTTGCGGTCCACCGTGAGCAGGACGTCCGAGTACTGACCCGCGAATCTGCTCACTTGCCCCACGAGGCCGTCGAACGTCACGACCGGCATGCCCTTGGCCACCGTGTCCGGCCCGCGATCGATGCGGATGCGCACGATCCGGAACTGCTCGGAGGTGCCGCGGCCCACGACGCGCGCCGCGAGCAGGTCGCCGCGAAAGGTCTCCTTGAAGGTGAGCATCTGTCGCAGGCGCCGCACCTCGGAGGTGGTCTCAAGACACAGGTTGTTGTCGGCTTTGAGCCGCTGGTTCTCGAAACGCAGCCGTTCATTCTCCCGCTTGAGATCGACCAAGTAGAAGTAGTCCAACCACACCTTCCCCACGACCTGTGCGGCCGCGGTGGACGCAAACTGGATCGGCGTCGAGAGGGTGAGGATGACGCGATCCATTGCGGTCAGGCGCGTCGCGTCCTTGAGGTTGGCCTTGAGGAAGAAGAACGGGACCACGAGCGCGACGATGCAGACGATGATGTCCCTGTAACGTTGAAGGAAAGACATGGCTCCGGCATCAGCCGGTGGTGATCTCTTTCAGCAGGTCCAGATTCTCGAGGGCCTTGCCGGAGCCGATCACCACCGCGGACATCGGGTCGTCGCTGACCATCACGGGGAGCCCCGTTTCCTCCCGGAGGAGCACGTCGAGATTCTTGAGCTGGCCGCCGCCGCCCGTGAGCACGATCCCTTTGTCGATGATGTCGGCGGAGAGCTCGGGCGGCGTGTGCTCGAGCGCGCCGAGCACGGCCTGCACGATGGCGTTGATCGGTTCGGAGAGGGCGTCGCGGACCTCATCGGAATTGATCTCGACCGTGCGTGGCACGCCAGCGACCAGGTCCCGCCCCTTGACCTCATAGTACTCCACCTCCTCCGAGGGGTAGGCGTTGCCGATTGTAATCTTGATCCGCTCGGCGCTCTGCTCGCCGATGGCCAGGTTGTACTTGCGCTTCAGGTAGCTGATGATCGCCTCGTCCATCTTGTCGCCGGCCACGCGCACGGACCGCGAGTACACGATGCCGGCGAGCGAGATGACCGCCACCTCGGTCGTTCCGCCGCCGATGTCGACGACCATGCTGGCCGACGGCTCGGTGACCGGGAGGCCCGCGCCGATGGCGGCGGCCATGGGCTCCTCGATGAGGAAAACCTCACGGGCGCCGGCGCTCTCGGCAGACTCCTTGACCGCCCTCTTCTCCACTTCGGTGATGCCGAAGGGCACGCAGATGATGATGCGCGGCTTGACCAGGATCTTGCGCCTGTGCACACGGCGGATGAAATACCGAAGCATGGCCTCGGTGACCTCGAAGTCCGCAATCACGCCGTCGCGCAGGGGGCGCACGGCCTGGATGTGGCCCGGGGTACGGCCAAGCATCTCCTTGGCTTCGGTCCCCACGGCCACGACCTTCTTGACCCCCCGAGCATCCTTCTGGACCGCCACCACCGACGGCTCGCAGCATACGATGCCGCGTCCCCGCTCATAAATCAACGTCGTAGCCGTTCCCAGATCGATGGCCAGATCGTTTGAAAAAAGGCTATATAGCCAGTCGAAAATCATTTTGATCGTCCTCGCATCGGTCCTGGGTCAAAACCATTCCAACAGACCCACCAAAGCTCCCCCCGGCCCGAGACACGACATGCGCAACTCATCGATTTTTTAAGTGATTTTTGCACGTGCGGACACAAAAACCACCACCAGCTACTATCAGATTACCCATGTCCTTTCAAGGACTATCGCTACGCGGGGCGCACCCTTCGCCCCCACCGGCAGGCCTAGCCGCGGCAAGGTTCGAAGACGATTATGAAAACCCGTTGCCTTTCGTTTTGGACTCTGTAACATTAGCGGCCGCTTCGGTTCCAAGACCATGCGCCTCGCGTCGCAACAACGCTCGAGGCTCCCGAGAACTTCCGGAGGAAGACCTGAATGCTGGACTTTTTTCGACAACACGTGGGCGGAATGCTGGGCATCGTCATCATCGGGATGATCGTTTTCGTTTTCGCCCTCAACTTCGGCGTACAAAGCAAGGGCTGGGGCCAGGGCGGCTCCGAGGAATTCGTGGCCACGGTCGACGGCCACGACATCTCCGAGATGACCTTCAAGTATGCGGTGAACCTACTCGGCGGCAGGGAGATCGGGCGCGAAGATCCCTCCTGGGCTCCCTTCCGGCAGAGCGTCATGGAAGGGCTCATCGAGCGGGAGCTGCTCCTCCACATGGCCGAGGCCGCCGGGATCACGGCGTCCAAGGAGATGGCCGAGGAGCGCATCGCGAACAACGAGATCTTCCTGACCCGCCCCATCAAAGAGCTGGCCGAGGAGCTCAACCGAAACTTCTTCGTCGACCCCGCGATCGCGGCTCGCGTGCTCGTGAAGGATGGCCACCGCATCCGGCACAGCTTCGCGGACGAGAAGGGCGTGTTCGATCTCGATGGGTTCCGCAAGTTCGTTCGCTACTACCTCCAGTCGACAGAGGAAGGCTTCGTGGAGCAGCAGCGCCTGGAGATCGTGGCGGAACGCATGCGCGAGCTGCTCGTGATGGGCGTGCGCGTCTCCGAGAGCGAGATCCATGACGCGTATCTGCGCGATCACGATACGGTGAAGCTTTCCTACATCCGGCTCCTGCCGTCTTACTTCATGGATCGACTCGCGCCGACACCCGAGGAGCTGGTCACGTTCGCCGCCGAGCATGCGGACGAGATCAAGCAGTATTATGAGACCAACAAGTTCAACTATACCAACCTGGAGAAGCTGGCCCGCGCGCGCCACATCCTCATCAAGGTGGCCGAGGACGCCACGGACGAGGAGAAGAAGGTCGCGCGAGAGAAGATCGACGGGATCCTGGCGCGGCTCAAGGCGGGTGAGGACTTCGCTACGCTCGCGAGGCAGGAGAGCGAGGACACGGGCAGCGGCCAGAAAGGGGGCGATCTGGGCTACACCCCCAAGGGCCGCATGGTCCCGGAGTTCGACGCGGCCATGTTCGCCCTTGAGCCGGGCAAGATGTCCGAGGTCGTGACCACCAAGTACGGGTTCCACATCATCAAGCTCGAGGCGTTCCGCGAGGGGAACGTGTCGCTCGAGCAGGCCACGCCCGAGATCGCGGAGGAGATCTACCGCAAGCAGGTGGGCGAGAAGCAGATGCAGGAGACTGCGGACGGCTTCCTCGCGAGGCTCAACGCGGGCGAGCAGATGGCGGCGCTCATCCCGCCGGCCGAGGGCGACCCAACACCCGAGGCGCTCAGGCTGCAGGTCAGGGAGACGCAGCCCTTCCCCAGATCCGCGGCGACCATTCCCGGGATCGGGGAGGCGCGCGACCTGGTGGCCGCGGCCTTCGCGCTCTCCCCTGAGAAGCCGCTTGCGGACAAGGTGTTCAAGGTGCGCGGCGACCTGTTCGTGGTGCGCCTGGCCGAACGCAGCGCACCGACCCAGGAGGAGTACGAAAAGCTCAAGGACCGGATCGCCGAGAAGATGCTGGCGTTCAAGCAGGCGTCCTGGCTCAAGGAGCGCATGCGCGCGCTCGTCGATCTCGCGGAAAAGTCGGGGAACCTGGAGCGGCGCTTGCAGCTGGCTCCTGCCGCGAGCCCGGTGGAAGGCGCCCCCCCCACCGGACCCAAGGGCGACACGCCGGTCGGGTCTCCCGGCAAGGCTGGGAAAACCGGAAAGGCGAGCCAGCCCGACAAGTCCGCCAAACCGGTCGAGGCCGATCAGGCCGACAAGCAGGCCGAGGCGCCGGAGGGCGAGTAGGTCCCACGCCCATGACGTCCTTCCAGATGGACCCGGCCGGCGAAGACGGCTGGGGCTACACGCGAACGAAAAACACTCTCGCGAACGGGCTCAAGATCGTGCGGATCCTCCAGCCCCACCTCCACCGGGGCTCGGTCGCGGTCTACTTCCGCGCCGGATCGCGTTTCGAGTCGCCCGAGGAGAACGGGCTCGGCCACTTTCTCGAGCACATGATCTTCCGGGGCTCCGGGAGTCACCCGAGCGCGTTCGCGCTCAACCTGGCGGTCGAGGAGCTCGGCGGCACGCTGTTCGCCGCCACGGCCCCGGACTGTACGGTTTTCGAGATCACCTTGCCGCGAGAGACGCTAGAGCAGGGAGCGCGCCTCCTCGCCGAAATCGTGACGAAGCCGCTCTTCGCGGACATCGATATCGAGCGCCGCATCATCGTCGAGGAGATCCGCGAGGACGTCGACGAACGGGGCGCGCCCATTGATATCGACTTCCTCTCGCGCTCGCGCATGTGGCCGGGTCACCCGCTCGGCCAGGCTGTGACCGGTCCGCCCGCCAACGTGGCCGGGTTTCGCATCGAGGACGTTCGGCGCATGTTCGAGCGTTCCTACGCCGGGCGAAACGCGGTGGTGGCGGTGAGCGGTTCGTTCGATTCGGATCGCCTCGGACGCGCCGTTGAGGAATCCTTCTCAGCCATGCCCGCGGGGGCACCCTCCCCGCCCTCGCTCAGACCGGCGCCGGCGCCAGGTCCGACCGTGCTCCATGCCCACCACGGCGGCAGCCAGACCCTTGCCCGCATCGCCTTCCACGCGCCCGGCGAGGATGACCCGGATCGGACGGCGCTCGCCATCCTGATGTCGGTCCTCGACGACGGCATGTCGACGCGGCTGCACCGGCGCATCTTCGAGGAGCAAGGTCTCGCGTACAATGTGTCGGCCGAGCTCGACCAATACGAGGATGCGGGCGTGCTCGATATCGAGGCCGCGTGCGTGCACGAGAACGTCCCTTCTCTCGTGGCCGAGGCCCTCTCGATCGTGGCCGACCTGCGCGACAGGCCCGCCTCCGACCGCGAGCTCGCAAAGGCCAAGCGGCGCGCGATCTGGGGGCTGCGCCTCACGCTCGACGATCCGCACGGGATGAGCAGCTGGTTCGGGGAGCAGGAGCTCTTCCGCGAGCCGGAGCCGCTCGAGGAGCGTGCCCGCGCCGTGGAGGCGGTCACGGCGGCGGACGTGAGGAGGGTCGCGGCGCGCGTGTTCCGGGCCGACGGGCTTCACGTCACGACAGTGGGAGTGCTGGACGGCCGCTGCCGCGCCGAGATCGAGCGCATCGCCTCGAGCTTCGCGTAAAAGCGCGGCCGGTGGTACGTTCCCTTTGAGATGACGCCACCCGAAGACGGATTCGAAGATCCCCGCGCCGTGCTG
>JAQTNF010000023.1 GCA_028713995.1 Deltaproteobacteria bacterium
GGGCAGGCGCGCATGGAGCCCTCGCCCCTGCGCGTGATGCGTCCGGGGCGATCTTATTAAAGATACCGTTCACGGCGTGGGGCGGGTGCTCGGATCGTCGGGGACGGGCTCGCCCGTGACCGAGAGCGTCGCAAGCTGCCGGATGGTTTGTTCGGCGAGCTGCGCCGCGAGCAGTGTGTCGGAGTCGAGGCCGTCCGTGGACGGGTGGAGCCCGGTCCGCGAGACGACCGACATCGTCGCGAGCCCGTAGCCCACGGGGTAGGTGGCGTGGACGCCGTCGCTCAAGAGCTGCACCGACGGCCGCGTGGTCTTGAGCCTCGCGAACATGAGGTGGTAGGGGACGAGCGCGGAGCCGTAGAGCTTGGCCTGATCGTAAACCGTCGTGGACATGAACTCCAACATCTCGATGGCGACGATACCGTCCGACGGATCCGAGTCGGCGTGGCGATCCCACACCTGGACCTGGAGGTCGGTCTGCGCGCCGGCGGCCGCGATCGCCGCGGCGTCGAGGTCATACTTCCTCGCGAACAGGATCCGGTACTGCTGGCCCTCAAAGTACGGCAGCGCGTTGTCGAGGCAGGCCGCGTCGAACGACTTCTGCGGGTTCGTGTAGCCGATCTGCGTGCCGCGGGGCGCGAGGCCGGCCCGGGGCAGGATCTCGTTCATCCGATCGTACCAGATCTGCTCGGAGCTCGTGCCCGAATCCATGAACCAGAAGTCGCCGCCCGGAGCCAGGGTCCTTGTCTCCACCGTCCCATGGTAGGCGCCCTGGTAATGCACCTTCCCGGCCTCGGATACGACGCTGTCGCGCGCGATCGCGGCGAGCTCAATCGCCTGGTCCTCGGGGATCCCCGCCGGACGGTAGCTCGTGGCGCCCGCGTCCCTTCCGGTCAACGTGCTGTAAAGCATCGCTGCCGCGAGGTAGCCCCCATGCAGCTCCCAATCCAGCGATCCGAGGGCCTGCGCCTGCTGCCAGGCGTAGCCTGTCGGGACCACGACGGACTTGGTCCCGTTCGCCACGCGGTAGGTGACCTCGCCGGTGGACGCCGGGTCGGCATCCCAGGGCATGAGGACGACCGGCTTCGCGCCCGCGGCCCGCGCCTTGCACGCGAGCACGCGCACGCCCTCGAAATGGAGCTCGGGATACCGGATCGCAAACGAGCCCCCCGCCTCGAGAAGGACCACATAGGACCACGGCTCGGCCAGGGGGGCCAGGCGCTCGTCGCGTCCCTCGGGCTGGTAGAAGAAGTTCATGAGGGAGACGCCACCCAGAATGTCCGTGGGATCAGTCGGATCGGATGCGATCGCCATTCCGGTCACCACGGGCGCCGTGAAGCTCGAATCCGAAGCCAGAATGCCCTGGAGATGCACGGCGATCGTAGTGCTTGGGCCCATGATCAGGATGCGCGGAGAATCGGCAGGCACCAAGGACGGCGAGGCGGACGGGCAGTCGATCCCGTAGGACCATCCCGAGTCGGGTCCGCCGTCCCCCGCGTCCCCGGCGGTCGCCGCGTCCTCGACGTTCGCGTCGGGCATCGCGGCGTCGAACGTCGAGGCGTCCCACGGCGCCCCGTCCGCCCGGCCGTGCTCCGAGCCGCCGGCGCACGCGGCCGTGCCGGAGCAGGCGAGAAGCGCCGCGAGACGCGCGAGACGGATGTGGATGCGTTGCTCCATCGCCCGAGTATATCCTCGCGCACAAGGACCGTGGAAAGGAATCGCGGCGCGGGCGCGCGAGCAGAGTGCGAGTCAGGGATGCAGCGGCTCGCCGTACCCGCAGGCCTTGGCCACGCGGCGCGCGAGCTCCTCGATGCCGTCCTTGGTCTCGGCGCTGGTGCCGATCACGTCGACGCCGGTCTCGCGGGCGATGGCAGCGAGCGCGGAAGCCCTGCGGCTCTTCACGAGCTTGTCGATCTTGGTGGCCGCGAGCAGCACCGGACGCCCGACGGCGGCGAGGAACTCGACGAGCGCCAGCTCCTCGGCCTCGAGCCCGCGCCGGATGTCGACGAGCAGCACGACCATGTGCAAGGTGCCGCGCTCCTCGATGTACCCCTCGACCAGCCTGCCCCACGTCCGGCGCTCCTTCTTCGACACCTTGGCGTACCCGTAGCCCGGCAGGTCGACCAGGAAGATGCGCGCGTCGCCCGAAAGCCGCGCCTCCACGTGGACGATGGTGCGCGTGCGGCCCGGGGTCTGGCTCACCTTGAACAGGGCGCGCCGCCCGCACAGTGCGTTGAGCAGGCTCGACTTGCCCACGTTCGAGCGCCCGGCAAAGGCCACCTCGGGCAGGCTCGGCTCGGGCAGGCTCTCGGCCGAGCCGGCCGAGCCCACGAAGCTCGCGTCCAGGATGCGGATCATGCGCGCCTCCTTGCGAGCCGCCGCTCCACGGCTCCGGTGATGTCGCGCATCTCGGGGATGCGCAGGGCGTACGCGACCGTCGCGTAGACAGCGACGCCCACCACCACGGCGAGCGCGAGCGCGGCGAGGTTGCGCGGCGAGTTCCCGCCTCGTTCCCATCGGCCGAGGAGCGAGACGCCCCACGCGGCCGCGGCCATGGGCGCGCACGCGAGGAGCATGCGCAGCCACGCGAAGGCGAGCGACCTGCCGCCGAGCCGGCCCAACCTGCCGCGCAGGAGCGCGAACAGGCCGAGCCCCTGGGCCGTGGCGGCGATGCTGAGAGCCATGCACAGGCCGCGCTGGCCGAACGGCCCCATGAGGGGCAGGGCCGCGGCCACGTAGATCACGATGTTGGCCACGGTCATGAGCACCGGGGTGCGCGTGTTCTCGATGGCGTAGAACACGGGCACGGTCTGGCGTACGAGCGCCACCGAGCAGGTGCCGACGGCCATCCACGACAACGCGCCCGCGGTCTCGATCACGTCCGCGTGCGTGAACAGGCCGCGCTGGTAGAGCACGGTCATGATGGGCTCCGAGAGCACGACGAGCGCCACCATGGCCGGCGTGGACACGAACAGGGCCAGCCGCAGCGAGTGGCCGTAGGTGCGCTTGAGATCGTCCATGCGTCCCTCGCCGCGCATGGCCGCGAGGCTCGGCAGGGCCGCGGTGGAGATGGCCATGACGAGCACCGCGAGCGGCAGCTCCATGAGGCGCGTGGCGAACTGGATGTACGTCACCGAGCCCGGGCCCAGGCTCGACGCGAGGGTCGACGAGATGAAGAGCCCCACCTGGTACGCCGCCGCGCCGAAGACCATGGGCAGGGTGAGCGTGAGCACCTTGCGCAGGCCCGCGTGCCCGAAGTCGATGGCCGGCCGCACGAGGAGCTTGAGGGCTCGCAGCGACGGGATCTGCAGCGCGAGCTGGGCCGCGCCGCCGACCACCGTGCCGATGGCCAGGCTGTACACCGGGTGCAGGCCCATGCCGTGCAACGTGCCGCCGAGCCCGAAGGCGCACGCGATGGTGGCCACGTTCAAGAGCACGGGCGCGAACGCGGGCGAGAAGAAGCGGCCGGCCGAGTTGAGCAGGCCCATGGCGAGCGCGGTCAGGCTGATGAGGAGCATGTACGGGAACATGGAGCGCGTGAGCGACACGGCCAGGGAGAACTTCACCGGATCGTCGGAGAAGCCCTGCCCCGCGAGCCAGGTGAGGCCCTGCGCGCCGAGCATGCCCGCGGCCGTCAGTGCGCCCAGCACCAGGATCGAGAAGCCGCTCGTGACCGCCACGAAGCGCCGGGCCTCCTCCAGGTCGCCCTTGGCCCAGGTCTTCGAGAACACCGACACCACCGAGATCGAGAAGGCGCCCTCGGCCGTGAGCCTGCGGAACGAGTTGGGGATGACGAACGCGACCCAGAACGCGTCGGTGGCCTGCTTGTCGAACAGGGCCGCGATGACCGAGTCGCGCACGAGCCCCAGGATCCGGGACGCGAGCGTCCCCAGGCCCACGATCCCGGCCCGCCTCGTGACCGCCCTTTCGGTCTCGCCCATGGCCACTACCTACCAGAAGAGCGCTGGATTTCTAAGGAAGTGGCGGGATGAAGATGAGATCTCTCAACCAGATCCTTTGACATCGATGAAGATTGACGGACACCCCCGAAACGGCCCACATTAAGCGGACGGCTTCGGAAGAAAGGTGGATATCTTGCGTGCGACATCGACGCTCTTGTGCACAGCGCTCGTCTGCGCGGGGCTTTGGGGGTGCAGCGGCTCGTCCGGCGGGGACGATGACACCGACACAGACGTGCCGATCATCGATCTGCGCGCCGACGCCAACCGCGACGGCGTGGTCGATCTGGAGGATCCGGCGGACGACGAGGGCGAGGACGTGTGGGATGCGAGCCATGGGGCCATTTTCATGGCCAACATCGACGACGACCTCGGGGCGTGCTCCAAGGACGCGAGCCAGACCGACGAGCAGCTCGCCGCCTGCAACGACGCCGCCGACGAGGTGGTGAACGGAACAGACGACCTCGCCGACATGGCTCGGCTCCTCGTCGCACCCTGGCCCGGCGCGCCGGAGGACGCCTCGGCCAAGCTGGTGCTCTCCACGCCCGGCGCGAGCTACGTGCGCCTCTTCATCGACAACGCGGGCAGCTTCGAGCTGTTTCCGCCGAGCCGCGCGATCACCGCCGCCGAGCTTCGCGAGGGCGTCGAGCTCGCGCTTGAGGGCAAGGACGTGGTGCGCGACGACACGGTGTGGGACGGCTACATCGACGTCACGCTCGAGGTCGATGCGGGAACAGCCTCGGACGGGACCGCCTATCCCGACGGCAGCGACACGGTGCGGCTGCGCATCGCGCCCATCCTCACGACCCACCACCTGCAGCCCGCGCAGACCCTGTTCGTTTCCAAGCTCGATTACCCCGAGTACTACGTCTACCGCGACTCGATTCAGGCCGCGGTCAGCGCCGCCGACATACCGAACGGCCTCGTCGAGCTCGACGTGATCGGCGAAGACGTGTGGACGCAGGACTTCTTCGAGGCCGGCTACATGACCATGCCGGCCGCGGGCGGGCAGCAGCACGTCATCTCGGTGTTCATGCGCTCGGCGAGCAACTGGGGCGCTCCCGCGGGCCAGCTGCGCCCTTCCGGCAAGCTCGTCTTCACCTACTTCCGCGGCAAGGACGCGGCCGGCCTGATGCAGCGGGGATCCGGTGACGGCAACGGCCTCGACGACGGCGGCAACCTCGAGACGATTCCTCCTTACGAATACAACGGCCAATCGTACCCGTTCGGACGGATCGTGCGCGGCTCGACGCCGGCCTACCACCCGACCGAGAGCTTCGACCGGATGCTCGCCTCGCAGAAGATCCAGACGCCTGTGGCGGTCGACACGAGCTGGCTCGCGGTGGGACACATCGACGAGACCATGACCTACCTCAAGACCGACTCGCCGCGCGGCTGGATCCTCCTCGCGAACGACCCCAATATGGCCATTCAGATGCTGCAGGACGCGTCGGATGAGGGGCACGGCGCCGTGGAGCTGTTCGTCGGCATGTCCTGGTCAGACGACGCCACCGGCGACTACATCCCCGCGAACATCAGCATCGACGCGATCCTCGCCGACCCCGACCTCATGGCGGAAAACGCGCAGGCGGCCATCGATGTCGCGGATCAGGTCGACACCATCAAGGCGGAGACCGGCATCACCGACGCGGAGATCGTTCCCGTGCCGTTCCTCCACTGGGAGCAGTACGGTGCTTCCGCGGCATACCAGCCCGGCACCACCAACGGCATCGCCTTGTCGGACACGGACTATGGAGCGCCCGAGCCCCACGGCCCGGTCATCGACGGGCACGACGTTTTCAAGGTCCAACTGGAGGACGCGCTCGCGCCCCACGGTATCGAGGTGCGGTTCATAGAGGACTGGGAGGAGCTCCACATGTGGACGGGCGAGGTGCACTGCGGCAGCAACACCATTCGCGCCGTCCCGGCCGATGTGCGCTGGTGGGAGAGTGGACGATGAAACACAGCACCACGAAGGCGATTTTCCTCACGGCAGCCCTGACCCTGGGATTCGCGGGCCGCGAGGCCCTGGCCGGTCCGGGCGTCGTCATCGACTCCTCGCGCCTGCCGGAGCAGGCACGCGCCTCGCTCAAGAGGTGCATCGCGAAGGTGCGCGCCTCTCACCCCGAGGCGTTCGATCGGGTTGCGGCGGCGCCCGCCATGGCCGCGAGCTTCGACCGGACCAAGCGCGGCCCGCTCGCGAGCATCACGCTGCCGCTCAAGGCCTTGGGCCGCGAGGCGCTGTTCCCCATGCTCAACATGGTGGCGGTCGAAGGCCCGAATCGCGGCGAGCTCAGCGACACGGCATGGCTGGCGCTTCGGGTGAGCCTGCTCGAGGCGATCGGCATCCTGCGGGATCGGCGGGCGGAGCCCGTGCTCGAGGCCATCCTCGACGGCGGCCCGCCGGAGTACGAGATCGACCGCGCCGCGGCGCAGGCGCTCGCGCGCATCGGCTCGGACGAGGCTGCGGGAAAGCTCATCGCCATGGCCCGCGCGCCCGGGCCCAAGCGGCTCGCCGCGCTGACCGGCATCGGCGATTGCCGGCGCGCGGCGGTGGCCGAGGCGCTCGCCAATCTCCTGGCCCGGCACCCCGCCCCCGAGGTGGCGGGCGTCATCGCGCGATCACTCGGCGACGTCGGCAACTCCTGGGCCTGGAGGACCGCCGTGGTGGCCGCCTCTGGCGAGGAGGAGGCGACCCGCGCCACGGCGGCCCGCGCTCTCGTCTCGGCCTTCGCCGTCTACGACGGCCAAGCGCGCCGGCTCATCGGCAAGGCCGTCCTCGTGGTCGACCATCCCTCGACCCCCGCGCTCATCGAGGCGGCCCGGGCCGGCGCCCCGGCCGACGCCGCAGCGGAACTCGACCGCCTGGCGGAGCGCTTCGCCCGCAACCCGATCAGGCGCTAGTCCGCCCATGTGTCATGTGGCGGGTCTTGACCCCATATGCCGTGGCGCGGGTTCGCCCTCACATCTCCACCTTGGATCGCATGGAGCGCGCGAGGCGCTCGCGGACCGGGTCCATCCTGCCCGCGATGCGCGCCGCTCCCCACCCCGCGAGCAGCTCCCCCTCGGCGCCGAGCCCGCGCACGACCTGCGCTCCCGCAAGGAGCAGGCCCGCGACGCCCGTGCGGTGCGGCAGCCCCTCGATGCCCAGGATGCCATCCGGCAACGGCGGATGCAGGAAGCACGCGGGCACCTCCTCGGGATGCGGAACGGACGGCGACTCGCCCGTGGCGCGGCCCGTGAGGTCGACGGGGCCGAAGCCGTCGAACGGCGAGTGGAGCACGCGCAGGTGGTTGTCGAGGTACGGGACGAGCCAGCGCATGCGGTCGAGCATGGCGTCCCGAAGCGCGCCGCTCGCGATTGTGCCCTCGGCCCCGGTCGGCACCACGCACGACACGTTGAGCGCGGCCTTGCCCTCCTCCGCCTGCGGCAGCGCCTCGATCCGCAGGAGCTCGTCGCCGAGCCCGGGACCGAAGCGCGCGAAGCACGTGTGGCCGAGGCCCGCCGGGAGGGCCAGCGCGTCGAACCCCAGGTTCACGGCGTAACCCAACACCGGCGGCCCCGCGTCCTCGACCATGGCGCGGAAGCGCTTGGTCCACGCGGACGGTGTGATGAGCGCCGCGAGCTCGTCGGGCACGAGCCCCGTGACGATCGTCCGCACCGCAATGGAGTCCTCGCGGCCGGCCAGGCGCACGCCGGTCACGCGCCCCTTGGCCACGGCGATGTCGGCCACCCGATGCCTGGGAAGGACGTCGCCGCCCTGGGCCACGATGCGATCGCAAAGCAGCTTGCGCAGCCCGTCGCGGCCGCCCTGCACGTTCTGGCACCCGAAGAGCCAGCCGCCGAGCTGGCGCACGAGAACGAGCGGGTGCAGCATCGAGGCCCCGCAGGTCTCGAACCGCGCCGGCGCCTCGAGGAACTCCCGCAGGCCCGCGACCGCCTCGGTCCCCTCAAGCACGTCGTACGAGCGGGCGAGCCGGAAGGGGTTCTGCACCTCGGCCCGCGCGAGCTCGCGCTTCTCGAAGAAGGTCTCGGGCGGCAGCACCATGTCGACCGAGAGGAGCTTGTCGATCTCGCAGCTCAGGCGTCCGATGCCCTCGAGCAACCCCGGGACCGCGCCGCCCGCCGGCGGGAACTCCCTTCCGATCTCGGCCTCGGTCGCGAGCCTGTCCTTGAACACGTCGAGCCGCGCCCGCGGAAGCACCACCTGGAAACGCCGCTCCGGCTCGGATGCGATTCTCTGGAAGATCTGCCCGGCGCCGAGCTCGGCCATGACGCGGCGCACGACCGGCGAGTCGGCCGCGGTGAGCAGAAAGGGACGACGGGCGAAGTCGAAGCCGAGGCAACGATAATGGTCGAAAGCCGAACCTTGGCCTACGACCAGCACGCGGAAACCCCGCTTGGCGAGGAGCGCGCCCGCCGCGAGCGGCCCGAGCTCCATGCCGAGCACGAGCACGTCATAGGTGCCGGGCGTCAACCTTTCTCTCCGAAGCGCGCGCCGGCCGGACAATGCAGGACGTTGTCCATGGCCCGCAAAAGCTAGTGCAGCGCTCTTCCCGGTGTCAACGCGACACTTGACGAATCCGGCGATTTGATGTGACTTTATTCATATGGGCGCAAATAATCACAGATCGCGATGCTGGCGCATTTGCGCCAAGCAGGAGAGGTCACCCATGAATCGACGCATGAAGACGGACTTGGGGGTTCGATCCTTCGGCCGGATCCTTGTTGTGACCGCATCTTTGGTTCTGGCGGGCCCGCTCTTCGCGGAGACGCGCGCCGAGCATCTTGCCAGGGTGCAAAGAGAGATCGCGGAGCAGAACCTGGGATGGACCGCGGGTGAAACGTCGGTTTCGACCCTTACGGACGAGCAGTTCCATTCCATGCTCATTCCCCTCGGCGCGGAGCCGAGCCCGTTCGAGAGGTTCGGCGAGCCGGTCTCGAAGCCGTTGCCGCCGCTCCCCGCGTGGGTGCCCTTTCCCGCGCCCGAAGATCCCGAGTTCACCTGGCAGAACGTGGACGGCAAGGACTGGACGAGCCCGGTCAAGGATCAGGGGCAGTGCGGCTCGTGCATCGTGTTCGCCGCGGTGTCGGCCATGGAGGGCGCGCTCAATCTGGCCTTCGGCAACCCCGACCTCGATTTCGATCTGTCCGAACAGAACCTGCTCGACTGCACCTCGGTCAGCTGTGAGAACGGCGGCTTCTCTCCCAACGGGTGCTTCGCGCGCGGAAAGCAGGCGGGTGTCCCGGACGAGGCGTGCCAGCCCTACCTGGCCGCGGACGCGACCTGCAACGGAGCCCCGTGCGCGGACTTCGCGAACCGGGTCCGCAAGGTCGTCGCGTCGGGCCACGCGGCGGGCACCCAGTGGAAAACGGCGTCCGTGGCGCAGGTCAAGGAGGCGTTGAGCCACGGTCCGGTCACGACGTCCCTCACGATCTATGACGACTTCATGCTGTACAAGAGCGGCGTGTATAAGAAGACGGCGACCGCCAAGGAGCAGGGCGGCCACGAGGTCGTCATCGTCGGCTGGAACGACGCCAACAACAGCTGGTACGGCAAGAACAGCTGGAGCACCTTCTGGGGCCAGCAGGGCTACTTCGAGATCGAGCGGGGACAGGTCGACTTCGGCGAGCGCGACGTCATGTGGGTGCAGATGGATGCGACCGGCGTCCTGGGCGCGTTCTGCCTCGGCACCAACTCCGTGTTCGCCACCCTGGTCAAGGGCTCGGGCGTCACGGCCAAGCGCCCCGTCAAGCTCACCCACTGCGCGGGAGACCAGCCCTTGTCGTGGAAGGTCGAAGGCGACACGTTCGACTGGCTGTCCATCGATCCGGCGGAGGGCACGCTGCAGCCCGGCGACGCGGTCAACATCACGGTGCTGTTCGATGAGAAGGGCTGGACCGGGAATGCCGGCTCCGGAGCCGCGGACCTCTTCGTCATCGGGCCGGGCGGTCTGTCGCGCACCCTGTCGGTCCGACTGGGCATCAGCGAAAAGAAGCCGGAGGACACGGATACGGGCAGCGGCTCGGATACGAGCGGCGACACGGGTGGCGACACGGACGGCGACACGGACACGAATGCCGACGGCGGCAGCGCGGCGGACGGCGGCGGCTCGGGCTGCGGCTGTTCCACGCCGGGCAACGCTCCCGCGGCGGGCGCGGATCTCCTCGCCCTGCTCGCGTCCCTCGTCGACCTGTAGGCCCGACGCCGGCTATGGGATGGGAAGCCGGCCGCTGAAACCGACTCGCGCCAACGAGACGCCGTTGACGGGCGTTGACAGGCCCTTCCCATCAACCGCCCCGATGAGGTAGTCTTCGCCCGACCCTTTTTCGACCCAAGGATGGAGCACCCATGGCTTCGAGAGACTTCACCGAGCAGGTCAAGGTCGGCCTCGCGGCCGGCGCCATGCTCGCCGCCGTCGCCGGGTTCGCGCTCGCGCGCCTTCGCGCCCGCGCCGAGAAGAACGAGGCCGCCCGGGAGTTCATCGACAGGGAGCCCCTGCTGAAGTGGGGCCGGCTGCGCCTGAACGCGCGCCAGACGTTCTCGGCCGGCCTGCTCATCTTCTGCATCGCCGGCACGTTCAACTATTTCCGCTACGACACCAGGACCCTTGTCAGGGACTACGACCAGTATGATCTGCTGCACTACTACCTGAACTCCAAGTACTTCGACGAGCTGCGCTACTACCGCCTGCTCCCTTCGCTCATCGTGGCCGACGACGAGGCCGGCCGGCGCTGGGAGCCGCCGCCCATCTACCTGGCGCAGGACGACAAGGACTACTTCATGCGCCCGATCCAGTGGGCGCTCGACCACCGGGAGGAGATCAAGGGCCGCTTCTCCAAGGAGCGCTGGGCACAGTTCTCGCACGACGCGGTCTACATCCAGCGCAACCTGGGGCGCATGGGAGGCAAGCTGTGGGGCCAGCTGCTCGTGGACCATGGCTTCAACGGAACGCCCACGTGGGTGCTCATCGCGCGGCCCATCGCCTCGATCGTGCCGGTGGAGTGGGTCAAGGTGTGCGCCTGCCTCGACCTGTTGTGGATCATGGGCATGCTGGCCGCGGTCGTCTGGGCGTTCGGCGCCGAGGCGTTCTTCCTGTCGTGGGTGTTCGTCATCGTCAGCTACTCGTTCCGCTGGCCCTCGATCACGTGGGGCTTCCTGCGCTACGACTGGTTCGCCTGCATGGCCATCGGCGTGTGCATGATCCGCAAGGAGAAGCCCGTCGCGGCCGGCGCGTTCTTCGCCTACGCCACGCTCATGCGCTACTTCCCGGTGCTGTGGCTGTTCGGCATCGTGGCCAAGGGCGTGCACGCCCTCGTCACGCGGCGCGACATCCCGCTCACGCGCTTCTGGCTGCGCATTCCGAGGCGCTACTGGCTCATGGCCGCCGGGTTCGCGGTGACGATCGCGCTCTTGGGCGGGGCGTCCGTCGCGCGCGACGGGCTCGAGTCGCACAAGCAGAACCTCATCAAGATGGCGGCGCACGTGGAGCCGCACAACCTGTCGTCCATGCGGCAGGGGCTCGCCGTGACGCTCACCTACCGCGGCGAGACCGACATGAAGCGCCTGTCGGACGAGAAGCGCCTCTTCGTGCAGAACAACGAGAGGTGGCTGCGGCTCGGCGGGCTCGTCATGATGATTGCGCTCGGCCTGTTCATGACGCGCGCCAAGGACTGGGAGGTGGTGGGCCTGGGCTTCATACCCTACTTCTGGGTCATGACGTCGTCGTACTACTACTATTCCATGCGCATCACGGCGGTCATCATCCACGCCGCGGATCTGGGGAAGCCGCGCAACGTGGTGGGCCTCCTCTTCCTGTTCGGCACCGAGCTCTTCTGCAACGCCTCGGAGCACCTGAAGCCCGAGAACCGCTACTTCCTCATCAGCTGGATGGGCATCCTGCTCACCGCCTACTCGATCCTGATGATGGCGTTTCTGGCCCACGAGTGGTGGACCGCGCGCAAGGCCGAGAAGGCCGGCGGCGCGCCCCCGGTCGACGGGTAGCACGCGGCCATGCGCCTCAAGCTCGAAAGGCCGCTGGTCATGTTCGACGTGGAGACGACCGGGCTCGACGCGGCCACGGACCGCATCGTGGAGCTGGCCGCGGTCAAGCTGTGGCCTGACGGGCGCGTGGAGGAGAAGTGCCGCAGGTTCAACCCGCTCGTGCCCATCCCCAAGGAGGCCACCGCCGTCCACGGCATCAGGGACGAGGACGTGAAGGACGAGCCGCCGTTCCTCAAGGTGGCCCACGGGGACAAGGGCGTCGCGGCGTTCTTCGCGGGCTGCGACCTCGCGGGCTACAACGTGGCGGACTACGACATCCCCATCCTCAAGGCCGAGCTCGAGCGCGCGGGCGAACGCCTCGACCTGTCCGACGCGGCCGTAGTGGACGCCTACAAGATCTTCGTGGGCAGGGAGCCGCGGCACCTCACGGCGGCCCTCCGGTTCTACTGCGGGAAGGAGCACGACAAGGCGCACAGCGCAATGGGCGACGTGCGCGCCACGCTCGAGGTCCTTGCGGCCGAGCTCGAGCGCTACCCGGACCTGCCCGACACGCCCGCGGCCATCGACAAGTCGATGCGCAACCCGGAGCACGTGGACCGCCGAGGCAAGCTCAGGTGGCAGGACGGCGAGATCGCGGTCGCGTTCGGGCGCCACAAGGGCCGCACCTTGAAGTACCTGGCGAGCGAGGAGCCGGATTACATCCGCTGGATGATCGACAGCGGCGTGGCTCCCGACGCGGAGAAGATCCTGCACGACGCCCTCATCGGCGCGTTCGAGCAAAAGGACGGCGGGAATTCCTAGACGTTGAACCTGTAGTGGCAGATGTCCCCGTCCTGCACCACGTAGTCGCGCCCCTCGATGCGCAGCTTGCCCGCCTCGCGGCACGCCGCCTCTGTCTCAAGCTTGTCGTAGTCCTCGAAGCGGATGACCTCGGCGCGGATGAAGCCGCGAGCGATGTCGCTGTGGATCACGCGCGCCGCCTGCACGGCCGTGGAGCCGCGGCGCACGGGCCACGCGCGGCACTCGTCCGGGCCATGGGTGAGGAACGTGATGAGGTCGAGCATGCCGAACGCGGCGCGAATGAAGCGGGCCGCGGCCGGTTCCGCAAGGCCCATGTCGGCCAGGAACTCGGCCTGCAAGGCGGGCTCGAGGGCCGCGATCTCGGCCTCCACCGGGCCCGAGAGCGGCATGACCGCGAGGCGATGCTGCGCGGCGAGGCGCTCGAGGCGCTCCGGCGTGGGCGCGCGCGTGTCCTTCTCGGCGATGCTGTGGACCACCATGAGGGGCTTTTGGCTCAGGAAGGCGAAGCCCGCGATCGAGGCGCGCTCGTCATCGTTCAAGTCCATCTCGCGCAGGGGGCGCTCGGCGTTGAGCTGCGTAAGGCAGCGCGCGAGCAGGTCGAGCTGGCGCTGGTCGGAGCGGTCCTTCTGCAGCCGCTCCACGCGCTTCTCCGCGATCTGCATGTCGGACAGGATGAGCTCCGCGAAGAAGGACGCCGCCTCACCGGCGGGATCCGGTTCGCCGGTCCCGTCGTCGAAGCCGCGCACCACCGCCACGAGCGCGTCCATCTCGCGGATGCGGTTCAGGGTCTGGGGCTCGAGGCTGCCCGCGCCGCGTCCGCCCGGCACGTCGGCGAACGTGATCTCCGCGTACACCTTGCGCTCGGGGTCGTCGATCTCGGCGAGCCGATCGACGCGTTTGTCCGGCACCTTGATGCTGCCCAGGTTGACCTTGCCGGCGCTGTAGCCCGTGGGGGCGTTCTGGCCCGTCAGGGCGTTGAAGAGCGTCGTCTTGCCCGATCCGGGAAAGCCCACGATGCCGATTTTCATGGCCGAACCTCCAAACGTTTGAAGAACGCGACCGAGGAGTGGATAGCAGAAGGGAGCGAGAATTGCCAAACCGGTCCCAAACATGGTAAATAATCAATAAGAGTCACGGGGTCGGCAATCGTATTGAGCCGGCTCGAATGAAATTCGGAGTCCCGCCATTATTCCGCGTTAGAGGTCCGGGACTCCCTGTGCGTGAGGATTATGAAGGATTTACGACATCCGGGATCGGGCCTTTTTCATCTCCTCATCGTCGTCACAACCGCAGTGTCCGCGTGCGCCGGCTCGTCGGGTGGAGTCACGGCGGACGGAGGCATGGTGGAGGCGGGGATTACGGTCGCGCCATCCGGTCCGGTCACCATGGGATACCTCGAGCAGCGGGACTTCGTGGTCACGCTCGCGGACGCCGACGGGCATCCGGTGGCCGGCGAACCGATCCAGGTGGGGCTCGTGGGGCGCGCCGACAACGGCTCGCTCGAGCCGGTGGAGCTCACGACCGACGGGAAAGGGCGGGGCAAGGTGTCGTTCGTCGCGCCCGACAAGCCGCTCGCGTTCCAGATCAGGTTCACGAGCCCGGCCGCGGACGAGCCCGCGTTCGTGCGGATCGAGACCGATCCCGGGCGGTTCTCGATCTCGGCGGCCGTCGCGTACGGCGGGAAGAGGACCTTCGCGGAGATCCGGGCTTCCATCTACGAAAACATCCCGTGCGCGCAGCTCGTTTCCGACAGCCCCGCGCTCGAATCCCAGACCGCCGACGCCCTGCCGGCCTCGTTCTCGTTCGCGGGCCTCAAGGCGGGCGTCGCGTATACCGTCTCGGTCGCGGCCGGGAACGTGAGCGGTGCGGTCCGCGCCGGCGCGTGCGCGGACGGTCTCGCGCCTTCGGCCACGCCCGTGGCGTTCGATCTCACGGACATCCCGCTCGATCCCGCCAGCGTCTTCGACCTCACGAGCTCGATTCACGCGGGCGACGCGCTCGGCCCGGCCGTGGATTACGTCGCGGCCTCGTTCGGCTCCGCGTGGTTCGACGGGTTCGCGAGCGACGTTCCCGGCGCGATTCTCGACACGATGCGGGCGATCATCACGAGCGAAGAGCCGCTCTCGGGGGAGAGCTTCGACTCGGCGCGCGAGGACGACGGCCTCGACGCGCTCCTGGCCTCGGATCTCGCGCAGCGGGACGTGGACCCGGCGGCGAGCATGTCGGACCTCTGGCAGCGGGTCAGGACCGCCCTGTCCGAGGTCACTGAGACGGGCGTCCTCGAGATCGGGAACCCGGCGGGCGGCGAGATCGCGATCTACCACCGGATCACGGAGCTCGGGTTCGAGGGCATCGCCACGGCGTTCGTCGTGGACGATCCTCCGCCCGACGTGGGCGAAGGCACGGCCGCGTTCGACGAGCTCGATCCGGATGTCCTCCTCTTCGGCGAGCACCGGATGGCCCTCGGGATCGGGCGACCGCTCGAGCACATCGCGTCGAGCGTCCTCGCGGCCGAAGGTGCGGACGACCTTTCGTCCTACCTGGTCGGCGTCGTGGGGTGCGAGACCGTGGCGGCCGTCCTCGACCCGGCCCTGAGCGGCATCACCGACGTCGAGACCATACAGCTGGGCTGTGAGGACGCCATGGCGGCCGCGGCCTTGAACCTTGCGGACGCGTTCTTCGAGGTCAACGCGGCGTTCGGCGAGATCTCGTTCGCGGGGAGCTGTCGCCTCGACGATCCCGGGACGGGCGACAAGGTCACCGGCCTGTCGGACGGCGCCTTCGAGGTGATCTGGGAAGGAGTTTCTCCCCTCGGGCCCATGGACGCCGACTTCACCGGCCAGGTTGCCGATTCCCTGTGACGACGTACGCCCGTCTCGAAGCCCTGCGCGCCCTTCGCAGAAACGAGCTCGAAGGGGCGCTCGCGAAGCTCGAGCAGGCCCGGACCGGGCTCGCGCACGCCGAACGGCGCCTGCAGGAGGTGCGGGCCGAGGCAAAGATTCTCGCCGCGGCGGGCCCGGGATTGCCGCGCGATCCCATGCCGGCCGCCTGGCTCGCGTGCGGATCCGCACTCCACGCGCTCGGGGTCGAAAGGGCCACGCATTTCGCCGCCCTGGAGGAAGAAGGACTGCGCAGGATCGAGGCGGCCCGCGAGACCTGCGGCCGGGCAGGGGAGGCGGCGGCTCGCGCGACATACGCGCTCAGGGCGATCGAGCGGGGGATGGCGGCGGCGCGCCGCGCGGGTTCGCACCGATCTTAGCAGCCGGGGATCAACAAAAACAAACGGAGCCGATGGTTCTCTTTTTGCGTTTGCAGACCGAGGCCGATCTCCATTAAGAAGGGCCTGCCCAAACGGGAAGGAGGAGAGGTGATCCAGCGCAACGACAGCATGGCGTCCATGATCGTCGGGGTCGGCTCGTACCTGCCGGAGCAGGTCGTGACCAACGACGATCTGGCGGACATGATGGACACCTCCGACGAGTGGATCCGCACGCGCACCGGCGTCGGCCTGCGCCGCAGGGCCGCGCCGCACGAGACCACCGCGTCCCTCGCGGTCGAGGCCGCGTCGCGAGCCGTGATCGACGCGGGACTTTCGGGCGGCGACATCGACCTCATCGTGATGGGGACCATGTTCCCGGATTTCACGTACCCCGGGCCGGGCATGGTGGTGCAGCGCGCGCTGTGCGGCGACAAGCCGGTGCCCGTGATCGACATCCGCGTCCAGTGCGCGGGGTTCATCTACGCGCTCTCCATGGCCGATCTCTTCATCCGCTCCGGCCAAGCGCGCCGCGTGCTGTGCGTCTTCGCCGAGAAGGAGTTCGACCACTTCAAGGTCGACCGGCAGATCGGGGTCATCTTCGGCGACGGCGCGGGCGCCGCGGTCATCGGCCCGGCGCAAGACGGGCGCGGCCTCGTCGTCACCGACTTGAAGGGAGACGGGGCGGGCGTGCCGGATCTGATCATGACGTCCGACAACCTCGTGGGGCTGCGCGAGGGTGATGCAATATGGCCAGCGGAGCTCTCGAAGGCGCGGCAGTATTGGCAGGAGCGCGGCTTCATCCCGGGCCACACCAAGTACCCGTTCTGGATCGGCCAGGAGGTCTTCCGCAACGCGGTCAAGCGCCTCGCGAAGAGCGTGCGCGACGTGCTCGAGACGGCCGGATGCCGCACCGAGGACGTGGATCTCTTCTTCCTCCACCAGGCCAACGCGCGCATCAACGGCAAGATCAAGGAGATGCTGCACCTGCCGGACGAGAAGGTGCCCGAGAACATCGAGCGCATCGGCAACACGGGCGCCGCCTCGATCATCATCCTGATGGACGAGACCAGGCGCGACGGGCGCCTGAAGCCCGGGGATCTGTGCCTCCTGTCGGCCTTCGGTGCCGGGTACCTGTGGGGCTCGGCGCTCCTGCGGTTCTGAAGCGGCTTCCGTTGCCGGAATATGCCGTTGCCGAAATATGCTTGACAGAACGCGCGGTTGGCAGGCACCCTGAAGAATACGTGCGCAAGTGTATTCCAGCGATTCTCGTTTCCGTGGCCCTGGTGGCCGCCGGGGCCCACGAGACCCGGGCCGCCGGGCACAGGCGCGTCAAACGGCACGCGGCCATCGGCAAGCTGGCCGAAACCCTGGGCATGGGCACGCGCCTCGCGGCCACGCTCCTGCTCAACGGCGGGTTCCCGGATGACTGGCTCGCGGCCGCGGGAGGCACGCAGACGCCCGACCATCTGGCCTGGCCCGTGCCCGGACACCGCCTGGGCCGGGGGTTCGGCTCGAACAACGGCGAGCACCTGGCCGTGGACGTCACGGCGCCCCGCGGTACGCCCGTGCTGTGCATGGCGCACGGTATCGTGGGCTACGCCGGCAACGAGATCAACGGGTACGGCAACACGGTGCTCGTGCTGCACCCGGGCGGGTGGGTCACCCTTTACGCCCATCTCGACACGTTCCGGGTCGAGGCCGGGGAAAAGGTCTCGGAGCGGCAGGTCCTCGGCGCCGTCGGGAAAACCGGCATCACCCGGGGCTTTCATCTGCACTTCTCTCTCCACGTTCGCGGCAAGGCCGTGGATCCCATGCGCTACATGTTGAGCGCGCCCGAACGGAACGCCGCTTTGTCCATGCTTCTGGTGCATCGCTCTTCCTGAATCCGTGAAATCGGAGTAGTCTACATTTCTGGACACCGTCCACGAACGTAGATCGCCCTTTCCGGAGGATTCGGTGAACGAACGATATATATCCGTTCGACCTTTGGGGCGCGGCGGCCAGTCCGACGTGCTCCTGGTGCGCGACCTCAAACGGCAGGGCCGCCTCCTGGCGCTCAAGCGCGTCCCTTCGACCGAAGCGGATCTGTCCGACCTGACCCTGGAGTTCACGCGCCTCGCCCGGCTGCGGCATCCGAACCTGGCGCGCGCCTACGATTTCGGTTTCGACGAAGAAGGCGCGTACTTCACGTCGGAGTTCGTGGACGGCCCGAACGTGATCTCCTGGGCGAAAACCGCGGGGGAGGCCGAAATCTGTCGGGCCATGGCCGCGGTGCTGCGCGCCCTGTCCATGATCCATGACCGGGGGCTGGTGCACGGAGACGTGAGCGCGGGCAACATCCTCGTAGCCAAAGGGCAGGACGGGTCGGTGCCCAAGCTCCTCGACCTGGGAGCCGCCCGGCGTCCCGGGCAGCCCGGCGGCGGCACGGCCGGCTTCGCGGCTCCGGAGGCCATCTCGGGCCGCGGCCTTCTGCCAGCTTCGGATCTCTACTCGTTCGGCGCGGTCCTGGCCCACGCCCTCTTCGGCCGTTCGGCCTTCGGTCACGGCGACGCCTCGGCCGTGACCATGCGCCAGCTCAACCGGCAGATCGATCTGCCTGACGCGTCGGGCTCGCCCGTGGCCGGACTGTGCCGCGACCTGCTCGATCCGGATCCGTCGCGCCGCTGCCGCTCGGCCGCCGAGACCCTGGAGCGCCTGGCCGCTGCCACGGGCCTCGACCTGGCCGTGGGCCTCGGGGATCTGCGCGGCGGCGATCTGCCACCTCCGCTGGTCGTGGGTCGCGACGCGGAGATCGCGGCGCTGGCCGGCCTGGTCGACAGGCTCGACGATCCGGACGCGGAGCGCGTGGTGTGGATCGACGGCCCGCCGGGCAGCGGCCGAAGCGTGCTGCTCGAGGAGCTGTGGCGCGCGGGTCAGGTCGCGGGGCTGCGCGTGATCGGTCGGACCGGAGAGCCGCCGCGCCTCGGCGAGCTCGTTTCAGGCATGGTCCGCGAGTCGCCGGGCTCGTCGCTCGCTCCCGCGGCGCGCGCCGTCCTGTCTCCGTGGACGGGCGAGGCAACGGCGGAACCGGGCCGCGATGCTCCGTCTCCGTCGGCCGTGGGTTTCGCCGCAACCGAGGCCCTGGCCGCGACCTGCGCGACGAGGCCGATGATCGTCGTGATCGACGATTTCGAATCGGCCGATCCCCTGGCACAAGAGGTGGGCAGGAGCCTCGCGCGCGCCCTGGAGCGCGGGCGTTTCGGCCGCCCGCGGGCCCTCCTGGCTTTTTCCGGACGCCCCGGCGAGGGAGGCGCCGGACGCGATCTGCCCGGCGCGACGATCCGCATCGGTCCGCTCCCGCCCGCGGACACGACCAGGCTGGTGGGCTCCATGCTGTCGTGCGTCTCGTTTCCCGCGGACCTGGCCGAGGCCGTGCACCTGGGGTCCGGCGGTCTGCCCAAGGTGGCGCAGGAGCTGGTCCGCGGAGCCGCGGGCCCGGGCCACGGGGAAACAATCGCCGCGCGCGCCCGCGCGCTCGTGGCGGCGCAGGGTGAGCCGGCCCGCACGACGCTCGCGCTCCTCGCTCTCGCGCAGGACGGCGTTCCGGCGGCTCTGCTCGCGGAGGCGGCCGGGCTGACATCCGCGGAGGCCGAAGACATTGTCCGCTGCGGGCTCCTCACCGAGCTTGGCGAGCCGGGCGCGGAGAGGCTCAAGGTCGCGGCCGTGGCCGGCAAAGTGGCGCTCGACCTCGTTCCGTCGGAGACACTTGCTGCCGCGGCCGAACGCCTCGAGGTTCTGCTCGAGTCGCGCGGACATCTGGCCGCCGCCGCAGCTCTCCTCGCGCGCACCGGGAAGGTGGAGGCCGCGGGCCGCGTTTACGTCGAGCTGGCGCGCGCCTCGGCCGCTCGCGGAGACCTGGCCGGCGCGGCCGAGTGGTTCACGCGGGCCCTCGAGCCCCCGTCGTCGGAGGACGGCGGACGGGGACCGGTGGCTGCGCAGGCCGCTCGGGTATTCCGCGCTCTGGGCCGTTACGACCAGGCCCTTGCCGCGCTCGCCGCGGCCGGCGGGGACGAACGGGAGAGCGCGCTGCTGCGCGCCGAGATCCTGCTGGAGAGCGGTCGCCACCGGGAGGCGCACGACCTGGCGCGCGGGTCGTGGAAGGAGCGACCGTCGGACACGTCGTTCGCCGCGGTGGCCGCCGCGGCCGCGCTGCAGCTCGGCCAGCACGAGACGGCGCTTTCGTACGCGCGCGAGGCGCTCGAGGTCGCGGGGGCCGCGGGTGAGGCCTCGCCGAGGCTGGCCCACGTGGGCGGCCTGGCGTGCGTGTACCTGGGCCGGCTCGAAGAGTCGGCCTCGCTGTTCGCGCGTGCGGCGCGTGGGTTCGAGAAGGCGCACGATCGCCTGGGGCAGCTCAAGGTGGCGGCCGGGATGGGCATGCTGGCCACGCGGCAGGGCGCTCTCAACGAGGCCCGCTCCGCCTATGATCGGGCCGTGGCGCTCAGCCGCGAGTTGGGCGACCGCTCGCGCGAGGGCCTGCACCTCATGAACCGCGGCGCGGTGGCCCACTCGGCTGCGGACTTCGCCGCCGCGCTCGACGACTATTCGGCCGCGCTCGATATTGCGACCGTGCTCGGCAACGCGTTCGGCCGCGCGCAGGCCGAGATCAGCCTGGCCGACCTGCTCTCCGACCTGGGCGACCAGCCCGCATCGTTGCGCCTCGCGACCATGGCCATGGAGCGCTGTCGCGCGCTCGGCCAGGAGCGCCTCGAGGTGCGCGGGCTGCTCACGGCCGGCGTGGCGGCCTTGCGGGCCGGCGATCCGGTGCGCGCGGAAGGGCGCCTCAAGGAAGCGCGCCGCAGGTTCGCGGCGGCCGGGGACGACATGGGCCGCGTGGGAGCCGAGCTGCGCCTCGCGGAGCTCGCCTTCGTCCGCGGGGATCTTGCGGGCGCGGCGCAGCGCGCGGTCGTCATCCGTCGCGAGGCCGAGGGCAAGGAGCTGACGCGCGTGGCGGCGTCGGCCGCGATCCTCGGGGCGCGCGCCCTATCCGAAGGCGCGGACGACCACGCTGCGGCGCTCGCATTGCTCGACGACGCGGCGTCCCTGCCCGGTCGCGAGGGCTCGCCCGACGACGCGTGGCGGTTCGAGCTCGCCCGTTCGCAGGTTCTCGGCCGCGCCGGGCGCAGGACCGAGTCCGAGGCCGCGCGCGCCGAGGCCGAGAGGGGCTTTGCGGCCGTGCTCGCCAAGGTGCCTGGGCGCTTTCTCGAGGCGTTCTGCCGGCAAGAGGAGGCGGCAGACCTTCCTTGCGTGGCCTCTCGCGGCGAGACGTCGCCCGACGCCGACCGCCGCGCCCGCGACCTCGAGCTGCTCGTGGAGATCAACCGCGAGCTGACGCGCGAGCTCGATCCCAAGCGCCTGCTCTCCCTCATCATGGAGCGCGCGGTGGAGCTCACGGGCGCGGAGCGCGGCATGGTGGTGCTCCCGCGCGAGGGTTCTCTCGTGCCCGCCGTGTGCCACCGCCTCTCCGACGAAATCGAGCTCGGCTTCAGCCGCTCCGTGGCCGAGCAGGTGGTCTCCGAGGGCCGGGCGCTTTTGGCCGTGGACGCGCTCGATGACGACCGCTTTCGCTCCTTTAAGAGCGTGAGCGCCCACGGGCTGCGGTCGATCCTGTGCGTGCCGCTCTCCATCCGGCGCAAGGTGGTGGGCGCCGTGTACCTGGACAGCCGCCTGCGCTCGGGCGTGTTCACCGATGCGGACCGCAGGCTCCTCGAGGCCTTCGGCTCGCAGGCGGCCATCGCGCTCGAGACCGCGCGCCTCGTGTCCGAGAACTCGCGCCGCTGCGAGGATCTCGAGCGGGCCAACGCCGAGATCCGCGCCCTCACGACCAAGCTCGAGCGGCGCCTCGAGACCAACGAGGCGGCCCTGCGCCGCGTGGGCGCCCTGCTCACGCGCGCCCAGGCCGAGCAGGCGCGCGACCTGCTCAGCCGCGGCATCGTGGGCACGTCGCCGGCCATGGCGAGGGTCCTTTCTCTCGTGGACCGCATCGCGCTCGCCGACGTGCCGGTGCACGTGTTCGGCGAGTCGGGCACGGGCAAGGACCTCGTGGCGCGAGCCATCCACGCGCGCTCCGAGCGGTTCGAAAAGCCGTTCGTGGCGGTCAACTGCGGCGCCCTGCCGCAACACCTGCTCGCGAGCGAGCTGTTCGGTCACTTGAGGGGCTCGTTCACGGGCGCGTTCCAGGACCGCCCGGGCCTGTTCCGGCTCGCCGACGGGGGGACGTTGTTCCTCGACGAGGTTGCGGACATGGGCCCCGAGATGCAGGCGGCCCTGCTCCGCGTGCTCCAGGACGGCACGTTCCGGCCCGTGGGCGGCGGCGACGAGGAGTCGGCCGACGTGCGCGTCGTGTCGGCGGCGAACCGCCAGCTCGCCCTGGAGGTCAAGGCCGGCCGCTTCCGCGAGGATCTCTTCTACCGGCTGCACGTGGTGGGCATCGAGGTGCCGCCCTTGCGCGACCGCCGCGAGGACATCCCGCTCCTCGCCGAGTTCTTCGCCGCGCGCCACGCCCAGGGCGACCCGCCGTCGTTCTCCAGGGAGGCCCTTGAGGTTCTCTCGGCCGCGCCGTGGCCCGGAAACGTGCGCGAGCTCGAGAACGAGGTGCAACGGGCCATCGCGATGCGCGTCCCCGGCAGCTCCATCATGCCCGCGGACCTCTCGCCGCGATTGCGCGAATGCGCGGGCGACGGCGCGGGCCCCGAGCCCGGGGCGCTCAAGGAGCGCGTGGCGGCTTTCGAGCTCTCGGCCATCCGCCGGGTGCTCTCCGAGTGCGGCGGCAACACCACCAGGGCCGCCAAGCAGCTCGGCATGAGCCGCGCCGGGCTCTACAAGAAGCTCGGCCGCCGCGAGTGAGCGTTCGTGTGTTGTGCACCACGTCCTTGGTGACTATATTTGCGAAAATTCGAACCTGATCCCGAAGAGGAGGAGCGCGCAATGGTCGTATCGGACAGGCCGAGGGCTCCCGTCGCCCGCGGGAGGATCCTGGTGGTGGACGACGAGGAGCTCATCCGCAGGACCATGGTGCGCCTGTTCGGACGGGAGCACGAGGTGATCTGCGCGGACTCGGGGCAGGCGGGCCGGGCCATCCTGGAACAGGATCCGTCATTCGATGTCATCTTGTGCGACCTGATGATGCCGGAGATGACCGGCATGGATCTGCATGCGTGGCTGGCAAAGTACGACCCGGCGCTCGCCGCACGGATCGTGTTCATGACAGGAGGCGCTTTCACGCCCCGGGCGTCCGCGTACCTGGCAGGTTCGAGCAACCCCAAGATCGGGAAGCCGTTCGATCCCGCCGACGTCAAGAAGCTCGTGTCGAAGCTGATCGCTCCGAAGAGCAGGTCGTAGATCACCGCCTCTGCGCGCGGGCCGCGTCCAGCACGAGCAGCGCCACCGATCCCGAGATGAGCGCGTAGCCGACGATCGTGTTCGGGGTCACGCGCTCGCCCCACGCGAAAAAGGCAACGGTCCCGGCGAAGAGCGGCTCTGACAGGGTGGCGACCGAGATGCGGCTCGCGTCCATGTGGCGCAGGGCGTTGTTGAAGGACGTGTGCCCGATCACGGTCGGGAGCACGGCCATGAGCGAAAAGCACACCCAGGTCTGCGCGCCGTAACCCGCGAAGGGCAGGCCGAGGACCGCCATGCACGCGAAGCTCGCGAGCGCCGCCACGCCGTAGACGCCCGTGACGTACACGGACGTGTCGAGCATGCCGCGCAGCCTCTTGCCGATGAGGAAGTAGACCGTGAACAGGGCCGAGCACACGAGCGCGAGGAGGTCGCCGGGCACATGGTCCGGCCGCAGGCTGAGGTCCCCGCCGCCGATGACGGCCACGCCCACGAGCCCCAACCCGATGGAGGCGAAAATCTTGCGGGAGAGGCGCTCGCCGTAGATGAACCAGGCCGCCGTGGCCGTGATGATGGGGTTCACCGCGTAGAACGTGGAGGCGTTGGCCACGGTGGTGAGCTGCACCGCGGCGGTCCAGGCCACGAGGTGCGCGGCGAGCGCCATGCCCGCGAGCACGAGCAGCACGAGATCCTTGGCTCTGAGCGCGGCCAGGGCAACGAGGTCGCGACCGGCGAGCGGCGCGAGGATGAGCGTGGCGAGGCCGAGCCTGAAGGCCACGATGGCGACCGGATGCGCGTCGCCCAGGCGGATGATGTTTCCGGACTGGCTCGCGGCCACGAGGCCCACGGCGAGGAACAGGTACACCTGGCGCGGAACGGGCATGGGCTCTTCGACCGCACCCGAAGGGGCCTGTCAAGCCCATGACCCCCGATACCGCCCCGGCTGGAATGTGAGGGAACAAATGTGACAAAAAACAAGTCACAATCCTTCCAGGGGCACAATTGAGTTATAATGTTTTAATAGGGGTGCAAACCCGCACCCTTATGATGGCGATTTTCGAGGTGGTGAGTGGCCTCTGTCCGCACACAAGGGGTGCGATACGCGAAGGAGACCTCCGTCGCCTGGCGTCGCATCGCCGACGAGGTCGTGATCGTGCCGATCGGCCGGCCGGCAAACCGCCTCGACAGCATCTACGTCCTCAATGAGGTGGCGGCGCGCGCGTGGGAGCTCCTCGAGCGCGGGACCTCGATATCGGGTCTGGCGAGCGCCATCTGCGAGGAGTTCGAGGTCGAGCCCGACGAGGCCGAGGCCGACCTCGCCGATTTGCTCGCGGAGCTGGAGCAGGTCGGCGCGGTCACGAAGGCCGCGCCATGAGCTGCATCGCGCAGGACGCCGACTACGGCGCGGTGAGCGAGCGCCTGCGCGCCAAGGCCACGGCCGGCCGCATCCCGGTGAGCGGCTCGTTCGAGCTGACCGAGCGCTGCAACCTCTCGTGCGCGCACTGCTACATCAACCGGCCCGTGGACGACGCAACGGCCCTCGCCGAGGAGATGACGCGCGACGAGGTCTTCGCGATCTTCGACAAGCTCGCCCATGCGGGCTGCCTGTGGCTCGCGTTCACGGGCGGCGAGCCCATGGTCCGGCCCGACTTCGCCGATATCTACTCCAGGGCCCGCGAGCTCGGCTTCCTCGTCTCGGTCTTCACGAACGCCACGCTCGTGACGCCCCGGATCGTCGCGCTCTTCACGCGCATGCCGCCCTTCACCGTGGAGGTCACGGTGTACGGCATCACGCGAGCGACTTGCGAGCGCGTGACCGGCGCGCCGGGGTCTTTCGACCGCTGCATGGACGGCGTCCGGCGGCTCGCGGACGCGGGCGTGCGGCTCGAGCTCAAGACCACGGTGTCCGTCCTCAACCAGGGGGATCTCGGTGCGATCCGACAGCTCGCCGCGGATCTGGGCGCGCTCTTCAGGTTCGAGCTGCTCCTCAACAACCGGCTCGACGGGACGCGGCAGGGCGGGCGGGTCGCGCTTTCCCCGCGCGAGATCGCCGAGATCGACCTCGCGGACGGGCGGGTGCGCGAGATCCGGCTCGCCGCCGCAAATCGGCCGAGGGACACGGGACCGGGCAGCAACCTGTATACGTGCAGCGCCGGGATCCGCGCGTTCCACGTGGACGCACGGGGCAGGCTCATGCCGTGCATCATGGTGCGCAGGCCCGCGTTCGACCTGCTCGCGGGCTCGTTCGCGGACGGCTTCGACGGTCCGATCCGCGATGCGGTGCGCGCCGTGCGAACGGCCCAAGCCCCGTGCGCCGGGTGCGAAGTGGCGTCCGTGTGCGACGCGTGTCCGGGGTGGGGGCTCATCGAGAAGGGCGATCCCGAGGCGGCCGTGGATTTCCTGTGTGAGGTGGCGCGCGAGCGCGGGCGCATGCTCGGCCTTGCCGGGAGCGACCGGAGGGTCCCGTGACGGCGCAGCGGCGGGAAAGGGCGAAGCCCGCGGCCCGGCGTCCCTATGCGAAGCCGCGCGTGGAGCGCGTGCCCATCAAACCGGACGAGGCCCTGCTCGCGTGCGAGTGCAAGAACGTCCCTCACATTTGCGAGGGCGGCCCCGGTCGCAGGCCCCGATCATGACGGACACGGCGCCGGGCGACGCGATGCGCTCCGTCGCGTCCATGCGCCTTGAGATCGCCGGTTTGGCGATCGACGTGGAGGTCGATCGGCCGACCGCCGACATCGGCTTCGATCCCGCGCACCGGCGTTTTCTCGCACCGGCGTCCGGCGTCGCGGCCCCGGATCTCGTCCTGCGCTGCACCTTCGGCGCGCTGCCGATTGATCTGATCGGCAACGGCGAGCTCGTCTTCGACTCGGGAGGGCTGTGGACGCTGCGCCGCGTGGATGGCCGGCTGGTGTTCGTGCTGCGCGCTCCCGAGCGCAGGAACGCGCCGTACCGGGTCGCGATCCTCGATGAGGATCTCTCGCAAGGGCAGATCGCGAGCACGACGGGCGGGCGCATGGACGCGCCGTCCGCTCTCCTGCCCGATCCGCTCGAGTACCCGCTCGGCGAGGCCATCCTGGTGTGCCTGCTCGCGCGCGGCTTCGGGCTCATGATCCACGGCTGCGGCGTGGACGACGGCGGGCGCGGTTACCTGTTCGCCGGTCAGTCCGGCCACGGCAAGACGACCATGGCCCGGCTGTGGCAGGGCGAGGC
Source organism: Deltaproteobacteria bacterium (assembly GCA_028713995.1). Classification (GTDB taxonomy): domain Bacteria; phylum Myxococcota_A; class Polyangia; order JAAYKL01; family JAAYKL01; genus JAQTNF01. Next base: position 26,606 of record JAQTNF010000023.1, read on the forward strand.
GCGCGTGCTCAACGACGACCGCATCGTGCTGCGCGCAAGGGACGAACGGCTCGTCATGTACGGCACCCCGTGGCATGGGGATCACCCGGAGGTGGACTCCGGCGGCGTCCCTTTGGAGCGGATCTTCCTGCTCTCCCACGCACCTTCGAACGGGATGGTCGCCGTGCGTCCGTCCGACGCGGCGTCGCGCCTGCTCGCGCGCAGCTTCCCGCCCCTGTGGTCCGCCCAAGGCATGTCGCGCACCCTCGAATTCCTGGCGGAGGTCACGAGCCTTGCGCCGTGCGCTTCGCTCGGCTTCGCGCCCACGAAGGACGTGGTGGGGTTCGTCAGGGATTCGGGCCGGGCGCGGCCGGCTTGTGGGCCGCGATGGAGCGGAAGCGCGCGCGGTTTCCCGACAGCTCGATGACGTGCGCCATGCCGACGGACCTGCCGCCGCCCACGAGCGACACGGGCACCGCGTCAGCGGCCCCGGCCTGCAAGTAAAGGGAGTCCTGCCATACGCCGGACGCGACGGGCGTGGCGCCGTCCGCGAGCGTGGCGTGCCCGCCAGACTCGAAGACGTGGCCGTAGAGGCCGAAGCGGATGCCTGCCTTCCGGAGCGCCTCCGCCAGGGCCGGATCGCCGATGTTGGCGTTGCCACGGCCCCGGTCCACGGCCGAATCTCCCGCGCCGCGCGGCGGGGACGCGGCCAGGATCACGTTCGTGCGGCCCTTCTCCGCGAGCGACACCATGTCCGAGAGGTCGCCCGCGCCGTAGGAGCAGCCGCGCTCGCCGGCCTCCAGGTAGAAGGCGCGGTAGTAGCCCGGCAGGGAGAGGACCGTTGCGCTGCCGAGCCGCACCCGGCGCACGCGCGTCATGTCCAGGATCTGCGGGTGGCGCTTGCGCGCGTCCTCGATGGCCGAGGAGAGCACGTCGTAGCTTTCCTGCGCGCCGGGCGAGACGAGGATGGGGACCGGCGCCGCGGCCAGGGCCGCAAGGATGCCGGAAACGTCCTTCACCGCAAGGCCCACGCCGCCCGGAACCAGGATGGCCTGCACGCCCGCGTCCTTGAACCGGCCGAGGAACCACGCCACGTTGGCCAGGTTCTCGGGGCTCGCCTCGGTGATGCCCGCGATGAGGCCGAGCATGACCACGCCGCGCTCGAGGCCCCTCACGTCGACGTCCGCGCCGTCGCGCTCCACCACGAGCGGCGGAAGCTTGATGGTCTCTCGTCCGGTCTCGAGGTGGGATCTCGCGCAGCTCAGATAGGGCTCATCGCCCTGCTCGGCCGACGACGGCGCAGCGGGCCTCCCGCAGGACGCGAGAACCGCGAGCGCAACTGACATGACGAGGCGCATGGACGCAGTGTACGTGCGGCGGCGCGCGCTGTAAACGGCGCGTGCGAGGAGAGGCGTCACGCGCCGCGCGCCACTTCCACGTCGAAAACGGCGTGCTTGTCCTCGCGGCCCGCGGGCGTGAACCTGAGGACGGTGAGGCCGAGCTGCACCACGCGACCGTCGGGCTTGCGCAAGGACACGTGCTCGTCGTCGATCTTGACCACGGTGCAGCGGCCGAACTGGCGATGGTTCACCACGTCGCCGCGTTCGGGGCGCGCGCCTTCGTCGACCTCGAGGGAGGCCAGCCGCTCGGCGCGTCTTGACTCCGCGAGGGCCGCGGCCCAGCGTTCGTCGATGGCGGGAGGCTGCGGGACGGGCAATGGCAGGTCGCGCGGCGGGCGAGGAGCCTGGACCTCGGCGCGGGCAGCGCAGGCCGGCTCGACCGCGGCGAGCTCGAGCGGGGTGAGGCTGAGCTCCACGAACTCGACCTCGGCCCGGGCGAGCCCGCCGCCGAGGACCTCCACGCCGTTGTCGGTAAGGCGCGCCAGTGTGCACACGTAGTCCGCGAGCCGTGCGTCGCCGGCGCGGCGGATCCGGGCCTTGAGGTCGAGGAGCTCGAGCGGGCCCTTGATGCGCACGGGGGTTCGTCCGTCGCCGAACGTGAGCTCGACCCAGCGCAGCCGGCCGAACCCGATCGCGTCGCCGAAGGCCATGCCGAGCGCGTCCGCGGCCCGCTCCACCGCGTCCGGGAGCATGGCGCCGGCCTCGAGTCGCATGGCGCGTGGTGTCGCGTCGTTCATCGGCGACGGACCTTAGCCGATGGCGCGACTGGGCGCAACAGCGACGGGATTTCGACGGGATTTCGAGGTCGCCGGGGCTCAGCGCGCGTAGCGCTTGAGCAGGCCCGCGTAGTCCGCGTCCGTGGCGGGCTTGATCGAGGAGATGGTGAGGGTCTGGCACAGCTCCTTGCCGTCCGAACGATCGCACATGCCGAGCAGCACGTCCGCGACGGCCCTAGCCTGCTTGGCGCCCTCGCCCATGACGACCACGGCCGGCGCCGAGACCGGCGGCGAGGTGTAGATGACGCGCAAGCTCCCCGCGAAGTCGAGCTCCTTCATGTGGTCGATCACGGACTGGTCCACGATGGCCGCGTCGGCCTTGCCGCGCGCCACGCTGCGCAGGGCCGACAGGGGCTTGTTCTCCTGCACCAGCTTGAGATCGGCCTCCTTGAGCTTGGCGTCGAGCAGCACGTTCGCGACGTACCTTGGGTCGCTCAGCACCGCGCCTACGATCGTCTTGCCGGCGAGCTCCGCCAGGGTCGTGGGGCCATTCGCGGCCGTCACGACCGAGTACGTGTCCTCGCCGCGGCCGTTCACCTCGACGCGCGCCACGACCTTCATGCCGTGCTTCTTGTGCAGGCTCGCGTACACGGACGGTCCGATGAGCGCCAGCCCCGGCTTGTCGCTCGCGAGCCGCGCCGCGCCCGCGCTCCCGTCCGGCAGGTAGACGCCCTTCATGGCGCCCGCCTCCCAGCCGAGCTTGCCCTCCAGGTAGCGCAGGACCTTGTCCACGTACGGCTGGGCCTGGGCCGGGGTGCCCGGGAACCCGGGCAGGCACAACAGGAGGGCGCGCGGGCCGCCGAACGCCGTGCCCGCCAGGGTCAGGACCAGGATCGAAGCCGCGATTGCCTTTCGAACTCCCTTTTTCACGGTCACCTCCGTCTTCAGGCACACCCTATTCCTTGAAGGAATGGACGCGCGCGCGGCCACGGGTATTCACCTTGGGGTCGGCGGGCGCCGCGGGTGAAAAACGGGCGCCACCGGAGGATGCGGGGGGGACATCCGTTGCCGGGGCGCCCAACCTTTGTATGGCCTCGAAGTCGGGGAGAGTCAAGGACCGGACTGCGAAGGGGTTTTCAGTCGGCGCGCAGGATGGCGCGCTTGGTGAAGGCATCGTCGGAAAGCCCGGTGTTGACCGTGGCGCCCGTGAACACGATCTCGGAGCGCGAGCCCGTGCGCAGGTCCGTCACCACGATCCGGGCCGGGATGGTGACTGCGCCGAAGTTCTTCCATCCTTCGCGGATCTGCGTCTTGACGGCCTTTCCCTGGCCATCGAAGTACGTGATGCTCGCGACCGACGTGACCTTTTTGAGCACCTCCACCCGCATCTTCGAGCAGGTCGTCTCGGTGCCCGGCTTGGGGGTCAGGTCGAGCACCCACTTGTCGTTGTCCTGACTGACCATCTTGGCGTTCCAGCCCACGGACAGGGCGGCCGAGCCGAGCTCCTCGGGCGAGAAGTCCGTACCCATGAAGCCCGCGTTGCGCACGTGCGCGGCCACGCGCCGCACGCGCTGGAAGCTCGGGATGTACACGTACATGGCGTCGTCGACCGTGGTGAGCACGGTCATGTCCTTCACGTCGCCCGGGGCCGTGAAGCGCACGAGCTTCATGTGCAGACCCTTGAGCTTGGCCGTGAAGTTCATGGACTTGACGACCTTGCCGTCCTTGAGGACCTTGAGCTCGGCCTGATACGTCTGGTCCTTGACCTTGGTCAGGGTGGCGTCGGTCTTGACGAGGATGTCCTGCGCCTCGTCGGCCAGGGCGCCCGCCGCGAACGCGAGCACCGTCAGCGCGGCCGCCAGGATGATTTGCGCTCTCATGATCGTCCTTTCCTCCTTGTCCGCCGGCCCGCGCCGGCCCCGGGTCACTCTCGTTGTACCGGGCACCGCATGTCAACTGACAAAACACAACCGAATGGATGCGGGCCTCATCGTTGTTCGACGCAAGTCGGCCCACTTGTATTCACCCGGCCGGGACCCGCCTTGACAGCCGTGCGGTGCTCTCCTAGCCTCTTTTCATGGCCCGTTCGAGAAGGACCGCCGCAGGGAGCGCGCCCGGCCGCTCCCTCGCCATCGATCGATGGCCGCGCGGCATCACCTGCGACAAGGGATTCCGGCTCATGGGCACGCACCTGGGGTTCGGCGCGTCCGAGGGCGCGGGCCTGCACTTCCTGCCGCACGTGGACTCCGTGCTCCCGGCGCGCGGCTCGCGCATCCTGGCCACGCCCCTGTGCGCCGCGGCCATCGACGCGGAGCGTCGCGGGCTCGACACGCTCGGCCTGGGTTTCGGCCGCAAGATCCGGCTCGGCCGCATGGACCTGTGCCTGTATCCGGCCGGGCTCGGTCCGGGCTCGGCCTTGCTCGAGGTCGTGTTCCAGGACCGCCGCATCGCGTTCTGCGGCGGCGCGCGCCTGGCCCAACCTCTCAACGCTCCGTCCATCGACGTGCCCAGGTGCGACCTCTTGCTCGTGGACGTGGGCGCGGCCGATCCCCGCCCGCCCTCGCCGCGCCGTGCGTCGACGGCGCTCGCCGAGTGGGTGGTTGCGCGCACCTCGGCGGGCCAGGTGCCGGTGGTGGCGTGCGGAACGTTCGCGGCGGCCCTCGACGCGGCGTGGACGGTCGCGCACCTCGGCGTGCCGGCGCGCGCCTGTCGCACCCTGTTCGAGATGCTGCGTCGTGTGGAGCCGCACTCCCGGGTCATCGAGGATCCGCGCCGGCTCGAACAGGAGTGGCCGTCCGAGGGCGTTGTCTTGCACATGGCGCACATGTGGCCCGCGTCACAGTTCGCGCTCGACGTGCGCCTCGAGGTGTCCTACGTGGGACCCGGGCGCGACGTGCCGCCGTGGGCGTCGGCCTCGTTCCGTCTCGGCGAGAGCGAGGACAGACCCGGCCTGCTCGAGCTCGCCAAGGCCACGGGCGCGGCCGAGGTGGCGCTGGGCCCGCGATGCGACGATGATCTTGCGGAGTTCCTCGCCAAGGCCGGGCTCGCGGTCTACAAGATCCACAAGCTCACCCAGATGCCGCTGCCGCTGTGAGCCACAACGGGGGCAAGTCCCCGATGTCCCTTCTCCAAATTAAATCCCCATGCGGAAAGGCTGAGTTTCGGGCATACTTTAACCAGCAGCCGCGCCGAATAAGCGCGAAGAGGTGTCACCATGCGAGTCGTGGAAGGACTGTATGACGGCAAGAGCGTTCACCCCATGGAACAGGTCAACGCCAAGCCGAACACGCGGGTGAAGATCACGTTCCCGGACGACGGGAACGCGAGCGCTACGACGCGGAAGGCCGCGCTCGACGCCGTAGCGGGATGTCTGAAGTGGGACGGCCCCGCGAAGACGCTCGAAGAAATGGATGAGGCCGTCGCGCGCGGCGCTAAGGAGCGGCCGTCGTGATCGCCTTTGATACCAACGTCGTTGTGCGGTTCCTGACGCGCGACGACGAAGCGCAGTTCCAGAAGGCGTATGCGCTCTTTTCGAGCCGGGACGTGTTCCTCTGCGAGACGGTGCTCCTCGAAACGGAGTGGGTGCTCAGGCATGCCTACACGTTTCCCCCGGCTGCGATCCGCGACGCATTGAGGAACCTGACCGCGCTTCCCAACGTCCGCGTCTCCGATCCGACGCGCGTCGCGCTCGCGATCGACTGGCACGAAAAAGGGCTCGACTTCGCCGACGCGCTGCACCTCGCCGGGAGCCAGCACGCCGAAAGCATGGCGACGTTCGACAGGAAGTTCATCGAACGCGCTTCCGGCCTTGGCACGTGCCCCGCCGTTACACCGTGAGTTGTCGGTCACATTCAATTCATGGTTGTACGCATCATGCAAAAAACCGCTGCAGAAAGCAGTCCATGCACATTGACCCATATGAACCGCCTGTCAGCGCGAGCGCAGGTGAGAGAGGAAGATGCCGATGGGAAGGTCGATTTTCGCGGGGTTCGTGGTCGTGATGCTGGGCATCTCGGCCGGGTGCGGCAGTGGCGGCGGCGGCGGCGATGACGACTCGGACACGGGAACAGGAACCACGGAAGACACGGAAACGGGCTCGGATGCGGGGACCGACACGGATGCCGACACCGATGCGGACGGCGACTCGGACGGCGATACGGACGGCGACTCCGACGGGGATACCGATTCGGGCACGGGCGGCGTGCCGGGCGATCCCGACGGTCCGTACGGGGACTGCTCGGGCGGGGCTGCGGGGTGCGCGGTCGCGGACAGCATCTGTCCAGAGGACTCGACGGGCAAGGTCTGTGCGCCGTCCTGCGCGGATGCGCTCATGTGCCCGGAGCTGCCCGGGGCGAAGAACGATCCGGTCTGTGCGGACCACGGTGCGGGCCTGGGCTTGGCGTGCATCGTGCCGTGCTCGAATGCAGGAGAATGCCCGTTGGGGATGAACTGCCTGTTCCTCGCGACCGAGCCGCAGTGCGCGTGGGAATAGTCTCGGTCTTGGGTCTATAGGTCAACGAGGGATGCGAGCAGGCCGAGGTGGCGCTGGGCCCGCAATGCGACGATGATCTTGCGGAGTTCCTCGCCAAGGCCGGGCTCGCGGTCTACAAGATCCACAAGCTCACCCAGATGCCGCTGCCGCTGTGAGCGTGAAATTGTGGTACCATCGGTTCAAATCAACAGGGAGGTCGCGATGACGCTCGCAATACGTGGACTTGGAATCCTTGCCCTGCTCGCGGTGCTCGCCGCGCTCGGGTGCGGCGGCTCAGGGTCGGACGACGACACGGGCACGGACACCGGGACCGGAACCGCGGACAGCGACGCGGACGGTGATGCGGACGGCGATGCGGACGGTGACACGGACGCAGACGCCGATGGGGACACCGACGGCGATTCCGATACGGACACCGACACAGACACGGACGGCGACACGGACACCGATTCGGACTCCGACAGCGACACGGATACGGACACGGATTCCGACTCCGATTCGGACAGCGACACCGACACGGACATGGGCTGGGCGACGATCCCGGCCGGGAGCTTCTGGATGGGATCTCCGGACGGGAGTTGCCCGAGCGACTACCCGGGCGGCGCAGCGTGCACGTCGGAGCTTGGAAGGTGGGACGACGAGGACTTGCACTACGTGACGCTGACGCACTCGTTCAAGATGTTGAAAACCGAGGTGACGCAGGGGGACTTCGAGGCGCTCATGGGCTGGAACCCGAGCTACTTTACTTCCTGCGGGACCAACTGCCCGGTGGAGACCGTGAACTGGTACGATTCGGTGGCGTACGCGAACGCGCTGTCTTCGAGCGAGAGCCTGACGCCGTGCTACGTGCTCTCGGACATCGTATGCGAGGATTCGACGAACGTTGGGACGAACGCGCTGGGGTGCATGAACGACACGCAAGGCGGGATCTCCTCGGCGACGGTGGCGCTGAACGGGGTCGCGACGCCGTACCTGTGCACGGGGTACCGGCTGCCGACGGAGAGCGAGTGGGAGTATGCGATCCGCGCCGGGAGCCAGACCGCGTTCTACCCGAGCGCCGGGAACGACGGTGGCATCACGCAGACGGACTGCTCGGTGGATCCGAATCTGACGCAGATCGGGTGGTACTGCGGGAACGCGTCGGACACGACGCACCCGGCGGGAGGGAAGGAGGCGAACGCGTGGGGGCTGTACGACATGAGCGGGAACGTGGGGGAGTGGGTATGGGACTGGTACGATACGTATCCGAGCGGGAGCACGACGACGCCGTTGGTGGATCCGACGGGCGCGGCATTGGCCTCCTTCCGTGTCGTCCGGGGCGGCGACTGGTACATCTACGCGTACTATTGCCGTTCCGGCAGTCGCTTCTACAGCGGCTCGCCAGGCGGCCGCGGCAACGGCTTCGGTCTTCGCCTTGCCAGGTCGGTACCCTAGATCCTTGACCCCTCGGTTCCCTTGATCCTGCCGTTTTTGAATACTTCGAGATCCGCAAGCGTCAGCTGTGAGTGGCCGGAGTCTTTGGCCAGGGCGGCCCAGGGCCCCTCCGGGAAGGGCCGGCCGGACAAAGATGCAGGGCACGAGGCTGTGGACGGTACTCAAAAATGAAGCTCAAGATCTTCACGCTCAAGCTGGACCTCGTTCAATGCCCGTGAGCCATTGAACGGGGGGCGCACCTGTGGCCCGCGTCACAGTTCGCGCTCGACGTGCGCCTCGAGGTGTCCTACGTGGGACCCGGGCGCGACGTGCCGCCGTGGGCGTCGGCCTCGTTCCGTCTCGGCGAGAGCGAGGACAGGCCCGGCCTGCTCGAGCTCGCCAAGGCCACGGACGCGGCCGAGGTGGCGCTGGGCCCGCGATGCGACGATGATCTTGCGGAGTTCCTCGCCAAGGCCGGGCTCGCGGTCTACAAGATCCACAAGCTCACCCAGATGCCGCTGCCGCTGTGAAAATCGACGAATAATATTCTTCCCGCTTGCGCACCGGACCCGCCCGTGTCAAATTATGTTCGGTCTGAAGAAAAGGACACAAACGTGATTGCGACCGCTCGAAGCTCCTTCATGATAATGCCCAGGCCCCGTCGGGGCTTCCCGGGCTGATCCGCGCCACATCCCGCGAGACGGCCCCGGAGCCTTGGCACGGGGCGTGACCGCCGTCAGGCTCGAAACACCGTTGGGTCCGTTGGAAGCGGGAGCGAGGCATGTACGAGAGGAGATTCTACAGGGAGTGGGCGAAGCGCGCGGATCTCGCGCGCTTCGAGGTCAAGATCCGCGAGAGCGACCTGCTCTTCCTGTGCGACAGGGATCTGCGCGAAGAGGCGCGGCGCGAGGTGGCGCGCGTGCGCGACGAGCTCGAGGCCTACGTCGCGCGGGACCCCGTGTTCCTCACCACGCTTGAGCCGCACCGGGTCCTGCCCGGCGCCCCGGCCGTGGCCGCGTGGATGGCCGAGGTTTGCGAGCCGTGGGGCGTGGGTCCCATGGCCGCGGTGGCGGGCGCCGTGGCCGAGATTGCGGGACGGAAGCTGCTTGAGAGCGCCACGACCGTGATCGCGGAGAACGGCGGGGATGTGTTCGCGCGCTCGGACGAGCCCGTGCGCTTCGCCCTGTACGCGGGCGAGGATTCTCCGTTCTCGGACACGTTGGCCTTCGAGGTCGACGCCGGGGAGGGGGTGGGCGTGTGCACGTCGAGCGGCGTGGTCGGCCCGTCGCTCTCGTTCGGAAAGGCCGACGCGGTCGTGACCGTGGCGAGCGACGCGGCCTTCGCGGACGCGGCCGCCACCGCGATCGCCAACCGCATCAAGACCGCGGCCGACGTGGAGCGCGTCGTGGCGCAGGAGAAGGAACGCGGCGCGCTCGAAGCGCTCATCGCATGCGCCGGGGACCGCATCGGGTTCTTCGGCGAGATCGAAATCGGAAGGAAATGAAGGGGGGGGGAACGGAGGAACCATGATCCAGAAGAGCGTCATCCTGAATTTCCCGAGGAAGCTCGTGGACGAGCCGCTCGTGAGCCGCGTCATCCGCGACTGCGACGTGGAGGTCAACATCCTGCAGGCGTCGGTGACGCCCGAGGAGGACGGCCACATGTTCGTCATCTTCAAGGGCGAGCCGGCGAACATCGGCAGGGCCCTCGACTTCCTCAAGGAGCGCGGCGTGCGGGCGATCCTGCCGGTCAAGAACCTGGTCAGGGACGAGGAGCGCTGCGTGCACTGCGGCGCGTGCGTGGGCCAGTGCGCCTCCGCCGCGTTCACGATCGACAAGGACACGTGCCAGGTGGTGTTCGACCCGGACAGGTGCATCGCGTGCGAGCTGTGCATCCCGGCGTGCGGGTACGGCGCGGTGGAGTCGGTGAGCGACCACCTGAAGAGGACGGGAGAGGCGTCATGAGCAAGACATTCGAGGAGATCAACGAGAGGATACGCAAGGGGGAGGCGGTGGTGGTGACCGCGCAGGAGATGAAGGACATCGTGGCCGACAAGGGCGCGAAGGAGGCCGCGCGCCGGGTGGACGTGGTGACGACCGCCACGTTCGGGCCCATGTGCTCGAGCGGCGCGCTCATCAACGTCGGGCACCCTTCCCCGCGCATCAAGATGAGCCGCGCCACATTGAACGGGGTGCCGGCGTACGCGGGCCTCGCGGCCGTGGACGTCTACCTGGGCGCCACGGCGTTGCCCGAGGACGATCCGCGCAACGCGGTCTTCCCGGGCGCGTTCACTTACGGCGGCGGGCACGTCATCGAGGACTTGGTGAGCGGCAAGGAGGTGATCCTCAAGGCGAGCGGGTACGGCACCGACTGCTACCCGCGCCGCGAGATCGAGACCGCGGTGAGCCTCAAGACGGTGAACAGCGCCACGCTCATGAACCCGCGCAACGGCTACCAGAACTACAACGTGGCCGTGAACACCGGCGCCGAGCGGCCCATCTACACGTACCTGGGGCTCCTGCGGCCGCGCATGGCGAACGCCAACTATTGCAGCGCGGGCCAGCTCTCGCCGCTGCTCAACGACCCGCATTACCGCACCATCGGCATCGGCACGCGCATCTTCCTGGGCGGCGGCGTGGGGTACGTGTTCTTCCCCGGCACCCAGCACGCGCCGTGCGGACCGCGCGCAGAGAACGGCGTGCCCAGGGGCGGAGCGGCCACCATGGCGCTCGTGGGGGATCTGCGCGGCATGAGCCCGCGCTACCTGCGCGGCGTGTCCATCGCGGGCTACGGCGTGTCCCTGGCCGTGGGCGTCGGCATCCCCATCCCGATCCTCGACGAGGAGATGGCGGTCTTCACGTCCGTGCGCGACGGCGACATCTTCGCGCCGGTGGTCGACTACGGAAAGGCCTACCCCGAGAACACGGGCGAGATCATCGGCCACGTGAGCTACGCGGAGCTGCGCTCGGGCGCCATCGAGATCGCCGGGCGGCGCGTGCGGACCGCTGGCCTGTCGAGCTACGCCCGCGCGAGAGAGATCGCGGCCGAGCTCAAGACGTGGATCGCGCGAGGCCGGTTCCTGCTCGGGCAACCCGTGGAGCGGCTGCCGGGCGCGGAGTCGGGCGTGGTCCTTCGCAAGCTCGAGGTGCGGCGATGATCGTGATGAAGTTCGGGGGAAGCTCGCTCGCGAGCGCGGACAAGGTGCGGCGCTGCGTAGGGCTCGTGCGGCGCGAGCTCGCTCGACGGCCGGTGGTGGTGGTCTCGGCCCACGGCAGGACCACGAACCTCCTCATCGAGGCCGCGAGGCGCGCGCTCGACGGGAAGGTGGATCTCAGCGCGGTGGAGAGGATCCACGCGGACCTGTGCCGCGATCTCGGCGTCGACTTCAAGGTCGCGGAGCCGCTCCTCGCCCAGCTCTCGGCCGTGCTGCACGGGGTGAGCCTGCTCAAGGAGCTCACGCCGCGCACGCTCGATCAGGTCATGTCGTTCGGCGAGCGCATGTCCACGCGCATCGTGGCCTCGGCCATGGAGGCCGGGGGCGTGGCCGCGGCGGCCGTGAACGCCTACGACGCGGGCCTGCTCACCGACTCGAACCACGGGCACGCCGCGCCCCTTCCGGGCATCGACGACGCCATCGGCCGCGCGCTTTGCGGCATGGCGCTCGTGCCGGTCGTGACCGGCTTCCTCGGCAAGGACAAAAAGGGCGACATCACCACGCTCGGCCGCAGCGGCTCGGACTTCTCGGCGTCCATCGTAGGCGCCGCCATCGGGGCCGAGGAGATCCAGATCTGGACCGACGTGAACGGCGTCATGACCGCGGACCCGTCGGTGGATCCGCAGGCGCGCAACCTGCCCGTGCTGTCGTTCACCGAGGCGAGCGAGCTGGCCTACTACGGCGCCGAGGTGCTGCACCCCAACACGCTCGTGCCGGCCATCCGCAAGAAGATCCCGGTACGCGTCCTCAATACGTTGCGCCCGGAGGACGAGGGCACGGTCATCCTGGCCGAGCCCGCGCTCGGGAACCGCATCGCCAAGTCGGTGGTCTACAAGGAGGACGTGTGCCTCATCAACGTGACCACCGAGCGGCTCATGTCCGCGGCCAAGGTCCTCGCCGCGGCCATCGGCATCCTGGACGCGCGCGGCGTGGGCGTGCACCTCGCGGCCACGTCCGAGGCGACCGTGTCCATGGTGACGGACCGCGCCTACGGCGACGAGGAGCTCGGGCCGGCGCTCGAGGAGCTCGGCCGGCACGGCGCGGTGGCCGTCGAGCGCGACCTCGCGATCCTGTGCGTGGTGGGCGAGGAGATGCGGGGGCGAGCGGGCGCCGCGGGGAAGATCCTCACGGTGCTCGGAGAGACGGGCGTCAACGCGCGCATGATCTCGCAGAGCGCGTCCGAGCTGAACGTGGCCGTGCTCGTGGACAACGCGGCCATCGAGCCCGCGGTCAAGGCCCTGCACCGCATGCTGCTCGGGTCCTGAGCGTGGATAGCTGCGAGGGAGGACGGACGGCCTTGGTGATGCCGCTCCGGGTGTAGGACCCCTCTTGTAGGCTAGCCATCCGACAGTTATACTATTGTTATAACGTACCCCACGAGGAGGCACGAAGATGGTCAAGACACTCACGGCAATCGGCAACAGCCTGGGGCTCATCATCGACAAGCCGATTCTGGACCTGCTCCACATCGACAGGGACACGCGGCTCGAAATCGACACCGATGGCGAGGCGCTCGTCATCCGTCCGGTCCGCGAAAAACACGGACGACGCGTCCGGGGCGCCGCCAAGCGGATGATGGACGCCCACGATACGGCGCTGCGCAAGCTCGCCCGATGAACCCCGAGTTCCTGTCCGTCGACGACGTGATCGACATCCACACCGACCAGCTCGCCCGATATGGCGGCGAGCCGGGGCTCCGAGACGCCGGGCTCCTGGAATCGGCCGTGGCACAGCCCATGGCAACATTCGACGGAGAGCCCGTTCATCACGACCTGTTCGAGATGGCCGCCGCGTACCTGTTCCACATCGTGGCCAACCATCCGTTCGTGGACGGCAACAAACGGACGGGGCTGCTCGCTGCGCTCGTATTCCTGGATCTGAACGGCATCACGGTCTCGCACGGCTCGGACGAGCTTTACGAGCTGACCATGGCCGTCGCCGAGGGCCGCTCCGGCAAGCGGGAAGTCTCCACCTGTCTGCGACGCATCTGCGCTTCCTGAGCGGCCTCGCTCCGATCAACCTCAGGTTCACCAAGGCCGATTCCGACACCGACGAGCTGCTGTTCATCTCGTCGGACGAGGCCGCGGTGTCGGCGGTCAAGGCCCTGCACCGCATGCTGCTCGGATCGTGAGCGCTCCCGCAGAAAGGATTCACATCTCCGGCAGAAAGATGCCTCCTTGAATACTGAACAAAGGAGCAGTATATAGAAAGAGGAGCGGGAAGCCCATGAGCACGGGGCAGCGCTCCGGAAGGGGCTCGCGTTGCCTGTTGTCGCCACCAAGCTCGAGGATCTCGTCGCGGCCCGCTATCTGCGTCCGGGAGCCGCGCCCTGCCCCTCGGCCCAGGGACGCTGGTGCCGGAACGAGCTCTCCGGTCGCCTGGTGGAGCTGTGCGGTTCGCGCGCTTCGGCCCAGCTCACGGCGGCGTTCGGCTTGGTGCTCGACGCTCAGCGCTCCGGAGAGACCGCGGCCTGGGTGACGACCACGGCGAGCAGCTTCTTCCCGCCGGACGCGGCCGAAGGTGGCATCGACCTCGACACGCTGGCCGTGGTGCGCGTGCCACGACAAAGCGACGTGGCTCGTGCCGCGGACAAGCTGATCCGCTCCGGGGCGTTCGGGCTGGTCGTGCTCGATCTGACGAGCGCCGCGGCCGACCCGCGACAGCAGGGCCCTCGCGAGCGCGCGGTCCCCGACCCGCTCCTGGCCCGCCTGCTCGGCTTGGCCCGGCAGCACGACACCGCCGTGGTCTTGCTCGCCGTGAAGGACCGCCCTCTCGGCTCGTTGGTCTCTTTGCGCGTCGAGGCGCGACGCCGCGTCCTCGGCTCCGAGGAAGGCGGGCGTGCCTTTAAGTATGAGGTTGGCGTGTGCGCGCTCAAGGACAAGCGCCGCGAGCCCGGCTGGACCCACGCGGAGGTGTGCCATGGACCGGCTGGCCTGCGTTGATGTTGCGGCCCCGCGCCCGGACTCGCTCGCCGGCGTCTTCGAGCTGCTCGTGCGCTTCACTCCGGAAGTGGAGCCGTGCGCGGACGAGCCCGGCGTGTTCTGGCTCAACCCCACGGGCCTCGGGCGCTTGTACCGTTCGCCGAAGAGCTGGGCCGACGCCGTGCGCGACGCGCTCGCGCGGGCCGGTTTTGCGTCCACCCTGGCGGTCGGCTTCACCCGCTTCGGCGTCTACGCCCTGGCGCGCACAGGTTGCGGCGTGGTCGTGTTGCGCGACCCGGGCGAGGAGCAACGCCTTCTGCGCGAAGTGCCCCTGGCGCGGCTCGGCCTGCCCCCGGCCGTGCGGGAAGGTCTCGGCAAGCTCGGCGTCCGGACAATCGCAGACCTGCTTTGCCTGCCCGCCGCCGACCTCCTCGAGCGGTTCGGTGAGGATGCGCACCACCTGTGGCGGATGGCCTGCGGAGATCTCTGCGCCCCGCTTCAGCCGCAAGCCGTGGAGGAGCCCATCGTCGAAAGGAGCGAGCTTGAGGCTCCGGAAGACAACGCGATGCGGCTCACCTTCGCGGCCAAGCATCTGCTGTCCCGGCTTTTGCGCCGGGTGGCCGCGCACGGCGAGGCGGTCCTCGCGATCGATCTTTCCCTGACCCTCGATCAGGGCGACGATTTGATCGAAGAGATCCGCCCGGCCGCTTTGACCCTCGATGAGGTCCAGCTCGTCGACCTCGTCCGTCTGCGGCTCGAGGCGCTCGGTCTCAAAGGCGGCGTGGTCGGGCTTACGCTCGCGGCCCGCACGGCAAGGGCGGAGCCGGCGCAGCTTGAGCTTTTCGCCACCGGACATCGCCGGAACCTCGAGGCCGCGGATCGGGCGTTCGCCAGGTTGCGCGCCGAGCT
Source organism: Deltaproteobacteria bacterium (assembly GCA_028713995.1). Lineage (GTDB taxonomy): Bacteria > Myxococcota_A > Polyangia > JAAYKL01 > JAAYKL01 > JAQTNF01. Next base: position 41,650 of record JAQTNF010000023.1, read on the forward strand.
CGGTCCGGACGCGGTGGTGCGCGCCCGCCCGAGGGAAGGGCATTTGCCCGAGGCCTGCTATTGCTGGGAACCGCTCGAGCACATGCCTTCTCCTTGCGCCCCGAGGCACGAGCCCGACCATGGTCTTCGGACGCTGGTCCGCCGGATCCACGCCAGGCCCTTGTGCGGCCCGGTCGGCGTGTCCCTGCGCGACATGGAAGAGGAGCCGATGTCCCGGCCGGCCGGGACGTACACGGTTTCCGGAGGGTGGTGGCGCCACGAGGTCCACCGCGAATACCACTTCGCCGAGACGAGCGCCGGCCACATCCTGTGGGCCTACTACGACCGTTGTCGGCGGCGCTGGTTCATCCAGGGGAGCGTGGAGTAGATGGCCGTCTACGCGCCGCTGTGGTGCAAGAGCAACTTCTCGTTCCTCGAGGGGGCGAGCCACCCGGACGAACTGGTGGAAGAGGCGCATCGCCTCGGTCTGACAACGCTGGCCCTGACCGATCGGGACGGCGTGTACGGGATCGTCCAGGCCCATCTCAAGGCCAAGGAGCTCGGCGTGAAGCTCGTCGTCGGATCCGAGATCACCGTCGAGGACGGCTCGACCATCGTGCTTCTCGCCCAGGACCGCGACGGCTACGCCAACCTGTGTCGGCTCATCACGCAGGGGCGCCGCAGCTCGCCCAAGGGAACATCGCGCGTGACCTGGCGCGAGGTCTGCCTCCACGCGCGAGGGCTCATCGCCATGTGGGGCGGGGAGCGCGGCCTGCTCGCGTCCGACGTCGAGCCCGCTCCGACGATCGCGCAGCTCGCGGAGGCGTTCGGCGATCGGCTGTACGCCATGGTGGCCAGGCAAAGGCGCGCCGAGGAGACCCGGGAGGAAGGCCGGCTGCGCGCTCGGGCCGCCCGCCACGGCCTGCCCATGGTCGCCGCGGTCGAGGTGCTGTACCACACGCCGACGCGCCGCCCCTTGCAGGATGTGCTCACCTGCATCCGCCACAAGGTGAGCCTCCCCGCCGCGGGCCGGCTGACGAGATCCAACGCGGAGCAGTTCCTCATGCCGGCTTCGCTGCTCGCTTCCCTGTTCGCCGACGACCCGGCCGCGGTCGCCCGCACCGTCGAGGTCGCCGCGCGGTGCGGCTTCTCCCTGGACCAGCTCCGCTACCGTTATCCCAGCGAGCGCCTGCCGGACGGCACCACCTCCTCGCAGTGGCTGCGGGAGCTCGTGATGCGCGGCGCGGCCGAGCGCTATGGCGGCGACATGCCCGGGCGCGTCGTCGATCAGATCGAAAAGGAGCTCGCCTTGATCGACGAGCTCGACTACCCGGGCTACTTCCTCACCATGCGCGAGATCGTGGACTTCTGCCGGTCCCGAGACATCCTGTGCCAGGGGCGCGGCTCCGCGGCCAACTCCGCGGTCTGCTACTGCCTCGGGATCACGGCCGTCGACCCCATGCGCATGGACCTCCTGTTCGAGCGGTTCATCTCGCGGGAGCGGGCCGAGCCCCCGGACATCGACCTCGACATCGAGCACGAGCGGCGCGAGGAGGTGATCCAGCACGTCTACGCCAGGTACGGCCGCCACCGGGCGGCCATGGTCGCGGTGACGATCCGCTACCGTCCCAAGTCCGCGGTGCGCGACGTGGGCAAGGCGCTCGGCGTGCCTGCGGCCTCCCTCGATTGCCTGGCCCGGCTTTTGTCCCACCATAGCCATGTCTCGCGGGAGGATCTCGCGAACGCGGGCCTCGACCCCGACGAGCCGGAGAGCGCGCACCTCCTGCGGCTCGCGGACGGAATCCTGGACTTCCCCAGGCACCTGTCCATCCACCCGGGCGGGTTCCTGCTCGGCCACGAGCCGGTGCACGATCTCGTCCCGATCGAGAACGGAACCATGCCCGACCGCACGGTCATCCAGTGGGACAAGGACGACGTGGAGGCGCTCGGCCTGTTCAAGGTGGACCTGCTCGGTCTGGGCGCGCTCACCCACCTGCACCGCTGCTTCGATCTCGTCCGCCACCACCACGGCGTCGACCTGTCGATGGCCTCGATCCCGCCGGACGACGCGCGCACCTTCGACGCGATCTGCCGCGGCGACACCATCGGCGTGTTCCAGATCGAGAGCCGGGCGCAGATGGCGATGCTGCCCAGGCTCAGGCCCCGCAGCTTCTACGATCTGGTGATCGAGGTGAGCATCGTGCGCCCCGGACCGATCACGGGCGGCATGGTCCACCCCTACCTCAGGCGGCGCAGGGGCGAGGAAAAGGTGACGTACCCGCACCCGTCGCTCGAGCCAGTGCTGAGCAAGACGCTCGGCGTGCCCCTGTTCCAGGAGCAGGTGATGAAGCTGGCGATGGCCGTGGCGGACTACACGCCCGGAGAGGCGGACCAGCTCAGGCGCGACATGGCGGCCTGGCGCAGGGCCGGCCGGATCGAAAGCCACCGCGAGCGGCTGATCTCGCGGATGACGGCAAAGGGGATCGCCGTCGAGTTCGCCGAGCGGGTGTTCGAGCAGATCCGCGGCTTCGGCGAGTACGGCTTCCCGGAGTCGCACGCGGCGGCGTTCGCGCTCGTCGCCTACGCCACCGCCTATCTGCGCAGCCACTACCCGGCGGCCTTCACCTGCGCCCTCCTCAACGCCGAGCCCATGGGCTTCTACACGCCGGCCACCATCGTAGGTGACGCGAAGCGACACGGCCTGGAGGTGCGTCCCGTGGACGCGGCGTCGAGCGCGTGGGACTGCACGCTGGAGCCAACGGCCGACACCGGCCCGGCAGCAACGGAACGGTTCGCCGTGCGCATGGGGCTCAGGTACGTAAAGGGCCTGGGAGAAACGGACGGGCGGCGCATCGAAACGGAATGCGGCAAGCGGCCATTTGCCTCGCTCGAGGATTTTGTCAGACGCACCTGCCTGGACTCCGGGATCCTGGCCCGCCTCGCCGAGGCCGGCGCGCTCGAATGCTTCGGCGCGACCCGTCGCCAGTCCCTGTGGGATGTCCGCGGCTTGGCCCGCGCCAGGAACGACACCCTGCCCGTGAGCAGCCCCGCGACCCCGTCCCGCTTCGCCGAGCTCGATGCGTTCCACACCATCGCCTGGGATTACGTCTCCACCGGCCACAGCGCCCGCGGCCACCCGCTCGGCCCTTTGCGCGCACAGCTTCGCGGCCTGGGCCTGCCCGACGCCCGGACCGTCTCGGGGATGAAGCACGGCCGGCAGGCGCGCTACGCCGGATTGGTCATCTGCCGCCAGCGGCCGGGAACCGCCGGCGGGGTCGTGTTCATGACGCTCGAGGACGAGACCGGCCTGGTCAATCTGGTATGCTGGCAGGACGTCTTCGCCCGCCACGAGATCGTCGCCAAGACCGCACCGTTCCTCGGTGTCACCGGCAGGATCCAGGCCCAGGACGGCGTGGTCCACCTGATCGCCGACGAGCTGTGGACGCCCGCGCTCGACCTCGCACCCGCGAGCGCAGGCAGCCACGACTGGTGCTGAAGACCGACCGGATTAAAAGGAAACAATGGCTTGGGCCGATTCTTGAAACGTGTGCCCTGGTCATCCGCCCTGGTGGGATTCTTGCATCGTCGCTGCAATGCCTGTCACAAATGTTTCCAATTTTCTGTCACATTTATTATCTTGCGATAATTGTTCTCAACCACCACACCATTTTGATTGACATCGAACGCCCGTGGTTTTTTTTATTCTCAAGCAGAGCGAATTTCAGTAAGGACGCGGACAACAGAAACGGGTGGGCTGTTGGAGCATTGGCGTCTTGGGGGCTTGGGGGGAACAACGGCTTTCGCTGCGTGCGAAGGCGTATGTTCCAAGCCTTTTGGGAAGGCGGGTCGTTACGGGAGCTCTTTATTCTTCTTATGTTTTTTAACGAATATTAGCTGGGCAGCCTTCGGTTGCAGTGACTCTGGAGGACGAACAGAAGGGTGTCAGGACACCTCACATGTCATATGGCGCAACACCAAGGGCAAGGACGGCCATCTCGCGACATGGCGAGGCCGGAGACCGAGCCTCATGGTTCGGCGTCCTTCAAGGATCCTGCGATCTTCTCTTTGTCTATATGACAACTGACGAGTCCTGACCCCTATGCTTTCCTATGGGACATGGAGGTCTCTCCTGAGAGAGATCCTCCCGTCGTCGCTTCCCAATACAAAAGTTTGTACGTCTTGCGCAGCGCGTGCGCGTTCTGCGGCATGGCGAGCCCAATCGACACGAACGCCGCGATCGCGAGAACGAGGTTCCGTTTCACCTGTCCTCCCCTTTCGTTCGCTGGTCTGGTTGAGAAAGCTTGCTGGTCACGCACACACCGAGCGTATGCGGTTCCACGTACTCCCAATACGGATCCGGAGGCTCGCATGTGCCATCCTGGCAGTCGGCTTGGCTGCAACAGAACCTGTGGCAGGTTCCCTGGTAGCAGGTCATCCCGCCGGCGCACCAAGGGCCCATTTCCTCATTGCACACAGCACCAAGAAGTTCGGTTGCATATCCGCAGAAGAATCCGTAAGGTCTGTCATTTCTCACGAGCATGACCCACCCGTTCTCACGAGGATGACCCACCCCGTCGGGTGAGATTCTCACGAGGATGACCCACCCCCCGTGGGGCGGAATTCTCACGAGCATGACCCACCCCGAGGC
>JAQTNF010000024.1 GCA_028713995.1 Deltaproteobacteria bacterium
CGCGGAGGCCGCCGCCCGGAGGAGCGGGCTGCTCCACTCCTATGGTGCCCTGTCGCAGTCCCGGGAAAAGAAGGCCTCCGCAGATCTCCAGTGGGAACACAAGACCATTCATCTGTGGCTGGCAGAAAGGCTCACCGACGGATCAGATCCTCTGCATCGAGCGTTGGTGTGCACCGGTGGTGAACGCCTAGTGGCCGAGACCATTCGGCGGATTCGGGAGCGCTACGCCGTCTGCCCGCCAATGCGTCTCTTCAGACGAAATGAAGCGGGCGGAAGAGAAACTATAGAACTGCGCGGAGAGTGGCTCACTGAAGAACTCATCGACGTGTGTCGCACCCGTGCCCCTGGCCCCATCTCTCATACTCTTGCGGCGCGAGCAGCCAACTACCACCTTGCTGTCGGTAACCGAGTCGCCGCTTCTCAGGCTGTAGAGACTGCCTGCCGGATCGCCGCCAAAGCCGAGCCCCAAACGCAGCTTGAAACCTTGATGGTCGCTGCGCATGTCCATCGTGAGATTGGACTACCGGAACGGGCGATCGAGTTCTGCCAGCAAGCATTCGATGTCGCACAACCGCTCCTCTCGAGCATCGCTACACCGGAAGCCGAGAGTACGTTCCTGAACCACCACATGCTTCTATTTGAGACGATGCAGGATTCTCTGGTGGAGCTTCTAGGCCGTGCTCCTGACGACCGGCTCGCCGCCAAGCTTTTAGTAGCCTGCGAACGCCCCAAGGGGTATCTGGTGCGACACCTCGCGCTCGAACGGCAAAACCATGCTGCTCCCCCAGAAGGGGTCGCTGAGAAGCTCTCCACCTTCCAAGAGCTTCATGCACTTACGCACCAGATTGCAGAGAGCGAGTCTGAATTATTAAGAGGCCAGGATTGCAGCGGAATGAGTGTCCTCCCGGTCCTTGATGCACCCCAGTCGACGGAAGCCATCGACCGCATGGACAAGCTCGTACGGCTGCGCAGGGAGCTTAGGACCCTAGAGAATCCTCACATGCCCGACTCTTCTCTGCCAGATCCGGCTCGGATTACGGAATCACTTCGGCGTTTAAGGAATCCAGGGAACGGGCGAACGGGCTTCCGTCGGGTGCTGTTGATCGAGATCGTTCCGCGTGGCGACCGGATGCTTTTCGTCGGGTTGGGAGACGACGGTCGGGCCGCGCTACGGGTATCTTCGGACGGTGTCGCAGACTTGCGCTGCCAGCTCTCAGCCTTCGTCCATTCGAAAAGCCGCAAATGGGAAGAGCTGGCGCCACTGCTGCGCAAAGCCATAGCCGCGGCGGCACCGGCAGCGAACGCTTTCGTCGCGCTTGGAAAGGACCTTGGAGTCCGCGCGGACACCGACGAAGACGTCCTCGTTTATCTGGTTCCCCACGGCTGGGCGACACATCTGCCGTGGCATGTAGTGAAACCGGACATACGAGGATATCCGGCGCTCGGAGATGTTCTCGCAGTCTCCTATCTGCCAACCGCTGGGTTGATCGGTTCTCCTCCGGTTCCACTTGCCCGCGCGTCCACCGCTATGGCAGTGAATCTGCACCCTGAACTGGACGGAACGGAAGGGCGGGAACCCTCCCCGCAGCTTTCAGCGCTCTGTGAGGTCCTCGGTCGCGCCCAACTTGATCTCGATGCCGACCAGACGTCCAATGAGGCGGTTCTCAACCTGCTTGAGAGCTGCCGGGGCGGCACGGTCCTCCTAGCTTTCCATGGAGTTTTCCTGCCTCGGCATCCATTCCTCTCACATCTGCTCATCAACGGGCATGAGATCCTGACGGCAGACGCAGTTCTACGCAACGGAGGGCTTGACCTGGATCTGCTAGTATTACTGGCCTGCAAGACCGCTCTGAGCGTTTCCCAGCCGGGCGATGACCTACTCGGATTCGCGCAGAGCTCTCTAGTCGCGGGAGCGCGATCAGTGGTCGCAGCGCAGTTCAATATCCCGCTCTATCCGACTCTCGTCCTGGCGCATGAGTTTCTTCAACGTGTCGTGCATCAGGGCCAAGACAAGGCGCGGGCGCTCCGCGATGCTCGACGCATGTTCCGTGATCAGCCGAGAAAGCTTGGGTGGGACGAAAGCTGTGCGGAGAACTGGGCGGCTGAGCCATTTTGCCATGGCGGACTAATTCTGATGGGCGGGCCATACTGACGACAAGCATAGCGCCAGGGACTTACGCCGCAAGGGCGCGAATTCGCGCGCATTCCTGATTGTGTCGGGCGAAATAGAAGGAACAGAAGAGATCGAGAATGCGGCAGTTATCTTCATCATCTCGCCGCGCCGTAAAAGCGTCAAGCACAGTCTCAGTACTGTCTCCACTGTTATAAGCCTCCACTGTCTCCTTCTTCGCTACATCGATCTCCTGATCGCCCCCCCTGTAGTGCGCTCCTTTGTTCACGAGAACGTTCCACTCTTTGTCAACTCCATTCAGCGGGGATTTCTTTCATGGAGTATTTCGCGGCAGTCTATCTTGCCTGGACATTTCGCCTTTAGTCGTTCTATGATTCGTTCTTCGGACAAACACCCTTGGGGTATTTCGCTGCTGACAGTACAGTTTCTTGAGGAGTCGCTGTCCGGCATGTTCCCCAATTCGCCGCAGCTATAGAGAGCAGTGCTTTTACGGGAGATTTTCTTGTCTGGATATTGCGACTCCAGAAAGCGTTCTCTGGCCGTTCGAGCTCTTTCTAGACCAAGACAATAATTGTAAAAGCGGCGACCTTCTTTGTCTGTGTATCCAATAAATACAACGAGGCCAGCGTTCGCGAGGAAAGTTTTCTCATCCTTGCGGTTGAATACCTTGTCAGTTTGGGAATCTGACGCGCCATTGATAGAAGCTTGGGGACAGGTATTAATAAAAGGATTTATATAGTCGTCAAAACAGAAATAGACCCGAAGGGGCGTGTGAGTATCGGTGTCGGTGTCGGTGTCAGTATCGGAGTCAGTGTCAGTGGATCCCCCATCTAGCATGGGAGGCGGGAGTGGTGTCCCTCGACTTTCCATTGGGCCACCAAAGGAGTACGGCAATATTGTGTAGTTCTCGAATGATCCTGAAAAGTAAACGTCTGCGATAGCGTATGCCGCACTTGTAGATAATACCAGAATTGAGCAAACGATGAATACTTTTGGCCTAATTCTGGTACTTTTCATTCCGCAGGTTAGTTAGAAGCAGATGTTCTTTACTATTTGTGGTCTACTGCCTCTTGCACTCCCTCCATTACGTAACACACATCGGTCTTCTGCTTCTGGCACTCGTCAACAACGGCGTCGTAGTCTCCTGCTTTGACTAGTGTTTCAACGATGTCCTTCTTGAGCTGGGGTGCAAGAGAAGCGGTATCTTCGTCGGGGGCGTCGTGATTGTATCTTCTTTCTGCTATTCTGTTTCTGGCGAAGTGTTGACCGACTAGTTTCCAGTATTCGTTCTCACAGCTAGGTCTTGGTGCCGTGCTGTAGGCGATTACACCTGCGTAGTAGTTGGTTTTAACAACATTGACGAACTCTTCACCTTCCTCGAAGCCAATTCCTGCGCCTAATCCAACTCCGCTTTCGCCGTAAGGGAGAAGTGTTTTTGCGGTAAGGTACATGCTGTCGGCATTTCTTTTGCCGGTGAACGTGGTGATGCTCATGTGGCCAACATATAGTTTATTAATGATGTCGGGGAAATTGGGATCTGTACACGTTATATTTGTATCTTGAGCTACTTTCGGAACTTGATTCTTGGAGATTCTCTCTTCTCTAATATATCCTTGTACGAGAATGCGTAGGTTATCGGTTGATTCTTCGCGGTTGGTGTAGCCTAGTCCTAGCATCTTGAGTGCCGCGTCGAAATTGCCGACGCTTTGATAGAATTGAGTGAAGTTCATGTGCCACGAGAAACCGTAGCCCTTCATTTGGCGGCAGATCTCGGAGTCGCTATCATAATAGTAGATGAGAGATTGGAGTTTAGTATCTTGAGTGGCACTACTTTGAAGTTCACCGTCTTCGTGCTTTGCTGTGCAGGAAATAGGTTGGCACCATATAAGAATTGAGCCGTCTACATCGAGGTCGTTGGGTTCTAGAGGCACAGTTCTGGAGACCATTTCGTTGTATGGTCTAAGACCAAGATCTTTATTTTTTTGGAGGTCAAGCTGGATCGGTTGTACCAAGCAGTCTTTTAAAATTGGGGGAGATTTGCTTTCCGGGTCTAGCTGTTCGGGGTTGTTGCCGATAAGACCGTTGGGATTTTTCGTGATGTAGGCGTTGATAAAAAAATTGTTACCAAAGAGGTGTGGTTGAACGTTTTGGATATCGAATCTCTTCAACGGTGGTCTGTGCTGACAAGATAATGACAGGAGAGCAATCACCGCAATACGAATGGCGACTAATGCCGTTCTGGGTTGGCTCATTCTGCATCTCCTTGATTAGTCAATTTTGATAGTATTGACGAGTGTAGCATAGAGAAATTCAATAAAAAAGAATGTCACAGCGTCAGAGAAGCGACTAGCGCTGGCAACAATCAGTCAAACCATCTGAAGCAGTTACAACCGCCTGCGACCACCCAAGATCATAAAAATTCGCGGGTTGGGTCTCATTTATTTAGACTAGGAGTTTTTCCTGACATCGTTTGTGCCGTCGCTGATGTATTCCTGCGGCCTCAACGGTTCGGCGCAGGAGAGTAGTTTCCCAGCGCTGGAAAACTGACAGATTCAAACAACAGGCCTGCCCACCATCATCTTCTTCCGGTCTCCAACACCAGTTATCAACCGTGAGTAGTGGTACCCATCCGCGTCTATATCCAGCGCTTTTTCGGCAAGTATCTTCTCGGCATCACTCGCCAGAACCCTTGGGACACTTTTCTTTATAACAATGCGCTCGAGCGCGTCTGACACCTCTGCGTAAATTCCCTCAACAAAGAAGGCTTTCTCGTGGAATTCCCTGACGGCCTTCCTGCCTTCTGCTGACTGGTCACTACTGGCGAGACCGATCTTCAAACCGAAGGCGGTGGTCTTGAGAAGAACGAAGCCCAACAGGTTGTCGTTCGCGTCAAGGACCAGAAGCCAGCGGTTGTACTCGAAGAGGCCGTACTTGTCCTTGATGTTGAGTCGGTTGTCGATTTTGCCGTAGGTTTTTACGTACAAATTATAAATCGCCTCGAGCTCCTCCTCATCGAAGTCAATAGGGTCGACGGGCTGGTAGGGGCTCTCGGTTGAAGTGATCCATTCGAGATCATCCTCAATGAGAGCATCCACGCGGACACGTGCAACGAGGAAAGAGCTGTCCGAGTCCATTTAGCTGGCACTCCGCGAAGCGTCTTCGGTGGTGTTTTTCGTCTTTAAGTCGATGCTGCTCGTCAGGTGCTCGGCTGCCTCGTACAATCCTTCTTTCTGAGCAGAGGCGATGGCGCCCGCGATCTGATGCCGCTTTATCAGCCTGTCCAGGACCTTAGACTCGGTCAGGCTCTCCCGAAGCTCCTTCTCTTGGGCTTTGCCCAAGGGTAGCTTCTCGATGCCTGCCAGAAGGAGGAGGTCGTCCTTGTCCAGTTGCGTGAGTTCTGCGAGCTGAGGGTTACGGATGTGGAGCGGAGCATCACCCAGTAGGTTCTCTACGATCATGAAAGCGAGCCTCAGCTTGTAGTCTCTGCTGAAAATGGGGTTGTAGCGGTCGTAAGGAACCAGCAGGGTCGTGGGCACTTTTCTGCGGCCCAGCGAGAAAATAGAGGAGGAGTTTTCCATTCCGTTTACGAGACTACTGAGCCTTGCCCGGGCATCGCGGATGTTGAGGTGCACGACTGCGACTCCGTCCTCAATCGTGCTCATGTTCCCTTCTTGTGCGGTGTTCTTTTTCATAGCGTTTTCTCCTCGATGCCCACCGAATGTGTACAATGTGGTCACCGTGTACAAGTTGATCATAAGCCTCGTTCCACCGACCGTCAAGAAGAGCCTGTCATCGCGGAGTTGTTGCCTGTCGCCCGCATGCAGCGGACGGCTAAAGTGCTTGAGCATTGGTCGGGCTACGAAAAGTCGTCGCCGCTATGTCGCCGTAACTCGACGCTTCGAGACGAAAAAGAAGTGAAACGGCGACAAGAGACGAAACGGAGATTCGGTGGTGCTTTCGGGAAGATAGGGGGCAAGTCTCCGTCATCGCACAGTTTTTCGGGGTGGCGCTTTTCTCGGTTCAAGTCCCGTCCACCCCGCCGAGACCCCTGAGGAGAAATCCTCAGGGGTCTCGTGTTGTTAGGAGTTCAAGTCCCGTTCACACTCACCCCCTTTTCCCGAGCGTTGCCGCAATGTTGCCGTGACTTGTGCGCTCGCGAACCGCCACCTCTTCGAGCCCTACGGCTGATACTCGCAAAACCCCGCGCCGCGTCAGTCCGAGAGCTTGAGAACGAAGATGTCTTGCTCCCCGGAATATGCGTGGAGTGGGCTCTCTCCCCCAGGACCGACCCAGGATGCAGGAGAGAATCCCGTCGCGTGGATGTCCACGCTTTCGTCCACAGCAAGAGAGTAGCCGTAGTCGCCATCGGCCCCGCCATAGAAGGTGTGCCACTGATACGCACCGCTCGACGACAGTTTCAGTATGAAAATGTCTTCCCCCAACGAATATGCGTGGAGCGGGCTCTCTCCTCCGGAGCCAGTCCAGGACGCCAGCGAACTCCCCATTGCGTAGATGTTCCCGCCCCCGTCCACGGCGATGGCGTCGCTGGTGTCGCTGCTGGAATCCCCATAGAACGTGTGCCACTGGTACGCGCCACTCGATGAGAGCTTTAGAACGAACATGTCGTATCCCCCGGCGTGTGCGTGGAGCGGGCTCTCTCCCATAGGCCCCATCCAAGGCACGTTGGAGACACCCGTCACGTGGATGCTCCCGCTCCCGTCCACAGCGGTGGAGACGCGATTATCGGTGCCGGAACCCCCGTAGAAGGTGTGCCACTGATAGGCGCCGCTCGACGAGAGCTTCAGTACGAGAATGTCGCTTCCACCTGAGTGGAGGTGGATCGGGCTCTGTCCCCCGGGGCCCATCCAGGCCACGCCGGAAGCACCTGTCACGAAAATGCTGCCGCTCCCGTCCACGACAAGTGAGCTGCCCGCATCGTCACCGGAACTCCCGTAGAAGGTGTGCCACTGGTACACACCGCTCGGCGATAGCTTCAGTACGAAAACGTCGCTCCCTTCGGAGTATGCGTGGAGCGGGCCCTCTCCTGCGGGCCCCACCCACGACGCGTCGGAGTGACCCGTCACATGAATGTTCCCGCTCCCGTCCACGGCTATTGAAGCGCCCCAGTCGAAGATGGCCCCCCCGTAGAACGTGTGCCATTTGTATGCGCCGCTCGATGAGAGCTTCAAAACGAAGATGTTGCTCCCTGTGGAATGCGCGTGAAGAGGGCTTTCTCCGGCGGGACCTGTCCAAGACTTCCAGGAGTAACCTGTCACGCAGATGTTCCCGCTCCCGTCCAGGGTAAGGAAGAAGCTGCCGTTGTCTGCGGAACTCCCGTAGAAGGTGTGCCACTGGTACGCGCCGCTCGATGAAAGTTTCATTACGAAAATATCCTCTCCCCCCGAATATGCGTGGAGCGGGCTCTCTCCGCCGGGGCCCATCCAGGATGCCCTGGACGAGCCTGTCACGTAGATGCTCCCGTTCCCGTCCATGGCGATGGAGTGGCCGAAATCGCCGGACGAGCTCCCGTAGAACGTGTGCCACTGGTACGCGCCCGCGCCGGTGTCCGTGTCGCTGTCGGCATCACCATCGGTGTCGCCATCGGTGTCCGTGTCCGCATCGGTGTCAGCATCCGCGTCCGCATCGGTGTCGGAATCCGAATCCGAATCACCGTCCGTGTCTCCGTCCGTATCCATGTCGCCGTCTGCGTCAGAATCGGCGCCGGAATCCGAGTCCGTGTCCGAGTCCATGTCCGAGTCCGTGTCCGAATCTGTGTCCGTGTCCAAATCCGAGTCGGCATCGCCGGACGAGTCTCCCGCAGCATCCACGACTTCGTCGAGCGGACCCACGTGCCAGCATCCGCACACTGCGAGCGCGAGGAGCAACGCGAGAACACGGACCATGATCACCTCGATGCTCCGAAGTGTATCACAGAGGATGCCGCCCCTCTCGCCGACCTCGGCAAAAGACTTTCGCCTTTCGCGAATCGCGAAAGCCTGCTAGGCTCTCGTCATGACGCTTCGACCTCAAGATGTCGTGGTGGCCCTCGTGATCGCCCTGCGCCCGGAGGAGCGCTGGTCGTTCCCGGCCATCGCGAAGTCCGCGGGGCTGAGCCTGTCCGAGGCCCACGCCGCGGTGAAACGGGCCGTGCAGGCTAGGCTCGTCGCCCAGCCGCAGGGCGGCTCGGGGGCGCTCGCGCCGATGCGAGAGAACCTGCTCGAGTTCCTCGTGCACGGGGTCGGATATGCGTTCCCCGCCGAGCACGGCGGTGTGACGAGAGGCATGCCCACCGCGCACTCGGCGCCCGTCCTGGCCTCGGAGATGTCCGGGTCCAGCGAGGCGCCCTGCGTGTGGCCGGACCCGGAAGGTCGCGCGCGAGGCGAGGCTCTCCGCCCGCTCTACAGGACGGTCCCGAGGGCCGCGCGCAACGATCCTCGGCTCTACGACGCCCTGGCCCTCGTGGACGCCTTGCGGGCCGGAAACGCCCGCGAGCGTACGCTGGCCGCGAAGCTGCTGCGCAAGCTGATCTCGGGGAGGAAGCGTTGATGCGGAACGTCGAGATGATCGAGATCGTCGCGCACCATCTCGGAGACCTGCGCGACGAGGTCGTGTTCCTCGGCGGCGCCGTGGCCTCGCTCCTCGTCACCGACCCGGGTGCCGCCGCCGTCCGCTTCACCGCCGACGTCGATGTGATCGTCGATGTCGGGTCCAAGGTCGCCTACGACCGGCTCGCGCGGAAGCTGCGGGACAGGGGGTTCAGGGAGGACATGTCCGAGGGCGCGCCGATCTGCAGGTGGATCGCCGCGGACGTCAAGGTGGACGTGATGCCCACCACGGCCGACGTGCTGGGCTTCGGCAACCGTTGGTATGCGCCCGCGATCCGGCACGCCGAGACGCGCGCCGTCGGCACCCAGACCATCCACGTCGTGTCGGCGCCGTTCTTCCTGGCGACCAAGCTCGAGGCCTTCGACGGCAGGGGGCGAGGCGACTTCCGCGGCAGCCACGACATCGAGGACGTCATCGCCGTCATCGATGGCCGAGAGGAGATCGTGGAGGAGTGCCTGCGCAGCCCTGCCGACCTGCGGGAGTACCTCGCCGAGCGCATCGGCAGGCTGCTCGCCTCGCAGCGATTCATCGAGGCGCTGCCCGGCCATTTGCCGGGCGACGCCGCGAGCCAGATGCGAGTGCCGATCATCTTGCTCAGGCTGAAGGCCATCGCGACGGGGGAACTGTCTTGATGGTGCTCACCCCGCCCTCCTCCACTCCTTGATCCTCTCGAACAGCACGCGCACCTCGTCCGGTGGATCGAGGCACAGAGTTCTAAATGAGTCCACTTCACCCCGCCGGAAGCCCTGAGGAGAAATCCCCAGGGCTTTCGTGTATTTGGGGGATCGAAAAACTTTCTTCTCTCCCCGTCACGAACCTTTCATGGAAAGTCGCAATCATATCGAATAGTTGGGAGTTCTAGTCCCGTGCAGGGGCAGGGCGAGCGTCGTCAGTGGACGATCTTCACTTCGACCACCTCCGCATCGGGAGCGGTCTGGAACCACTTGACGATAACGGCCATCTCCTTCTCGATGTCCTGTCGCTCCTTCGATCCTTCCGGCAGCGCGCGCGACTTGCCCTTCATTACGCGGAAGGCGGCACCTTTGTCGTCGGCGAGCTTGGTCAGCTTCGCCTCCACCTGCTTGCCGTTGCCCTCGGCGGTGAGCACGAGGCGGTGGTCGTCCCGATCCTCCACCGTGAGAGTACGGCCGCCGTACGTCGTCCCCACGGCCACCTGGATGCCGTCCACCGGGCAGGAGAGATCGTAGTACGCGGCCATGAGCTTGCCCTCGCCGCCCGCCTTCAGCAGCGCAGCCTTTGCGGCGAGCCCGATCCTCGCACCCATCACGGAGCCGAGGCAAAGATCTCCGTGAAACGCCTTGAGCCGCTCCCAGAGATCGGGCGACGGGTCTGCGCCACGGGCAGGAGCCGCGATGGCGGCCATGAACACGAGGCCCGCGAGGGCGGCGAAGGCGCGTGATATTCTGGTTCGAGACATGGGACCTCCAGTAAGTCGGACGGATTGGACTATCCTCCATTCACAGCCGAGCCTCAAGGCTGGTCGGTCTGTCATCTATGTCGCCCACGATCCGCGCGAGGCGGCGGCGCTGGCGGATCGAGTCGTGCTGTTGGAGGCTGGCCGGGTCACGCAGACCGCCGATCTCGCGACGTTCATCCGCGAGCCCAAGACGGCATTCGGGCGATTGTTCGCTACGGAGTTCTCCGCTTGACCTCTCAACGACCCCGACATATATAAGCAAGTGCTCACTTTATGTGAGCCATATCGGAGGCAACCAGTGGGACGAGCGGAGGAGAAGGCGCGCTACGGCTATCACGTTCCCCACATGATCCTCGCCGGTTTCGCCGGGGCAGCGGTTCTCGTTTTCGGAGGAGTTCTCCTGATCGCCACGACGGTCAGCTCTCCGTGGTTCGTGGCCGTAGCCGTCACATGTTTCGCGGCGGGCGCGGTGCTCATCGCGCTCACGTCGAGCCTTCTTTGGCTGGTCGTCCTCGGGCGACCGCTCGCCATGGAACACATGCTCGACGCAATCACCTGGACGGGCAACGAACGGATCCTCGACGTCGGCTGCGGTCCTGGGCTCGCCCTCGTCGGCGCCGCCAAGCGGCTCACAACGGGCCGGGCGGTCGGCATCGACAAGTGGATGGTGATCCACGGCGAGCGCCACAACTCCAGGGAGATCGCACTGGAGAACGCCCGTATCGAGGGAGTCGCGGACCGCGTCGAGGTCCAGGACGGCGACGCGAGCGCGATGCCGTTCGATGACGGCTCGTTCGATGTCACGATGTCGAGCTTCGTCTTCCACCATATGACGAAGGAGGTCCGCCTCCGGTCGCTCCGGGAGATGGTGCGGGTGACCAAGCCAGGCGGGAGAATCCTGATTGCCGATGATCGCACCGGAGAGCTGGCAACCGCGCTCCAGGATCTCGACGTGGCCTCCGTCGTCAACCTGAGGCTGATCTTCCCCGTGTACCTGGTCAGCGCGCGCAAGGAGAAACGCCATGGGACGCAACAAGCAGGTCACTGACGAAGCCGTGCTGAAGGCCGCGAGGGAAGCCTTCGTCGAGTTGGGGTTCGGAGCCTCCACCCGCGAGATTGCGCGCCGTGCCGGGGTGTCCGAGGCGGTCCTCTTCCAGCGGCACAAGACCAAGCTCGATCTCTTCTTCGCGGCGATGATCCCGCCGCCGATAGCGTTCGCGGATGAGCGGGGCACCGGACGGAAGCGGAGCGCCACGACGGAGGTCGAAGCGCTGGCCGTCCAGATCATGAAGTACTTCCGAGAGGCGATGCCCGTGCTCATGCAGCTCGTCATGCACCCTTCGTTCAACCTCGCCGACCTCGCGGATCGCGAGACGCGCCTGCCGCTCCATCGACTCGGCGAGGCGGTCTCGGCGTGCCTCGAACGGCACCGGGTTGCGGGCGCGATCACGGCGGACTCCAGGCGTGTCCGGACGGCGACGTTGACGCTCCTCGCGACCCTGCACAGCCTGGCGCTGTTCGAACGCATGGGGCTCCACGGCGGATCATTCCCGAACACGGCGATCAAGAACGTCGTGGGCCTGGTCGTCGATGGACTGTCCGCGGAGAAAGGGCGTGGGAGATGAAGACCAAGGCACCGCACAGCCACGGGTGGCTCGTCGGAATCGTGGGGCTCGCCGCCGGGATCAGCCTGATGGTGCTCTTCCCCAAGCTCAAGGCGGTCGCTGGCGTCGTGCTGCTCGTCGCGCTGTTCCACCTCGTCGGGATCGCCGTCGTGCTCGGGTCGCTCGCCTCGTTCGCGCCGCGGAGGTTGGGCCGCTTCATGGAGAACCCGCGCGGTCGCACCTCGGATGAAAAGGGGTACGACTTCGGCTGGTCGCAGGTAGCGATGAACGGCCATTGGCTCGCGGCGGTGACGCTCTGGACCGTTGCGTTCGGCTTGCAGCTCCAGTGGCCCGGGCTCTGGCCGGCCTGGTTCGCCATGGCGCTGATCGGGGTCAACTGCTTCATCGGTGGGCTTCTCCTGCGCACGTCGAAACGGACAGACTTCGCGTCGCTGCCTCTCGTCGACCTCCTGAGGTCGGACAAAGACCTCGTGCTCGATGCCGGGTGCGGTGGCGGGCGGACAACCCTCGCGCTCTCGAAGGTGCTCGGGGGCGGTCGCATCGTCGCGGTCGACCGCTTCGACGCCTACTACATCGACGGCGGCGGGCGCGCCTTGCTCGAAAGGAACCTGCGCATCGCCGGTCTCACGGAGCGCGTGCAGATCGAGCAGGGAGATCTGACGGCGCTCCCGTTCCCGGAGGCGCACTTCGACAGCGCCGTGAGCGCCCACGTCATCGACCACCTGAAGCAGCATAAGAGGACCGGGCTCGCGGAGATCTTCCGCGTGCTCAAGCCCGGCGGTCGCTTCCTGATGGTCGTCTGGGTGCCGGGCCTCGCCACGTTCTCGCTCGCGAACGTCTTCTGCTTCCTCCTGACCTCGAAGGCGGGCTGGCGGAAGCTCGCGCGGGAGGTCGGGTTCGAGATCCGTGACGAGGGGACGTTCAACGGGATGTGGTTCGCCGTCCTCGAAAGGCCGCGGTGAGCCGGACATGCCGATGAACCCCATCGCCGTCGGCACCGCGCTCGCCGCGCTGGCCGCGCTCGCGTTCGGTGTCACGACGCCGTTCATCCAGCGCTTCGGCGAGGGGTTGGGGCCGTTCTCGACCGCCGCGCTGCTGTACCTGGGTGCGGCCATCGGCGCCGTCGGCTGGCCCCGTCGCGGAGCGGAGCGTCGTGAGGCGGCCGTTCGCCTGCGGCACCTCCCGCGCCTCCTCACGGTCGCCTTCTTCGGCGCGGCGCTGGCGCCCACGCTGTTCGCCTGGGGCTTGCAGCGCGTACCCGCGACGTACGGCTCTCTTCTTCTGAACGGCGAGGCGATCTTCACCGTGGGGCTCGCCGCGCTCATCTTTCGCGAGCACGTCGGCGTCCGCGTCGCGGTGGCCGTGCTGCTCATGTTCGCGGGCGGCGCAGTCACCGTGGTCGGCGCCTCGTCCGACGGCTCGGTCGGGCTCCTCGGCTCCCTCGCCATCGTGGCCGCAGTCTTCGCCTGGGCGCTCGACAACGTGCTGACGCGGTCGTTCGCCGATCTCGATCCGGCCGTCGTCATCCGCGTGAAGGCGCTTTGCGGGGTCGTGCTCACCGGTGCGCTCGCCGCGATACTCGGCGAGACCCGTCCGAGCTGGACGCAGATGGGCGGCCTGCTCCTGTGCGGAGCGACCGGTTACGGATTGAGCCTGCGCCTCTACCTGCTCGCGCAGCGGCGCATCGGCGCGGGCCGGACCGGCTCCGTGTTCGCCGTCGCTCCCTTCGTCGGGGCGACGGTCGCGATCCTCCTCGGCGACAAGAGCTTCGGCATCGTCATGGTGGCCGCCACGATCCTCTTCGCCGTAGGGGTGGTGCTGCACCTGACCGAGAAGCACAGGCACGAGCACGCCCACGACGAGATGAACCACGACCATGCCCACTCCCACGACGACGGCCATCACGACCACCACCACGATGTCATGCCGGACGGCCCCCATGCGCACCCGCACCAGCACGATGTCCGAGTGCACGCGCATCCGCACGGGCCCGACGCCCATCACGGGCATCGCCACTGAACTTAGTTCCCTATTGCACTTGGTGATGACAACTCGATACGAAATCAGATGATGGGGACGACCTCAACCAACCTTCGGCTCACCCCCCGTCTGACGCCCCATGGCCGCCTGCTGCTCTCGTCGTCGGACGACGCTCCCGAGCTCGAGCGGGCGCTCGGCGAGCGCCTCCGAGAGGCCTTTGATCGCGGACACGGGCATGGGCTGCTCAGGCTGGGAGCCGCCGAGGTCGGCCAGGTCCTCCCGCCGGTCTTCGCCTACTGGCGCGAGCTCGGCGGCCGCTTCGCCACGGCGCTGTGCACTCGGCCCGACATCGAGGAGCGTGAGGTCGAGCCGCCGCCGCCGCCGGAGGACCTGGATGCGCTCGCCGCCGCCGCTCCGTTGATGCCCGGCGCCGAGTACCTGACGGTCGATGTCCTGCGCGCGCTCTGGACGGGAATCGGCGAGGCCTTCACCACCGAGCTGGCCGACACCAAGACCACGGTTCAGGACTTCCTCAAGCGCCTGAGCCCGGCCTGGAACGTCGTCGGGCGGGTGCACTTCAACCTCGCCGAGAACCGCAAGGACGAGCAGGCGCCCTTCGCCTTCCTCGCGACTTACACCCATCGCCTCTCGGCGCACGGCAAGGCCCAGCACATCCCGCTCGGTCAGGCCCTGCGCGAGTACGCGGGCGCGGCGAACAAGGAGCGGCTTCTGTCGCTCCTGCTCCCGGTGCAGCGCGCGGCCGAACGCTGCGCGTGGCTTAAGGCAATGGTCGACGCGGGCGAGGTCTTCCATCCGCTGCGCTGGTCGCCACAGGAGGCCTTTCGTTTCCTCGGTGACGTATCGGAACTGGAGCGCGCGGGGGTCGTGGTCCGCATGCCCACGAGCTGGAAAGCGGGTCGGCCATCCCGGCCGCAGGTGACGGCCACCGTTGGAGCCAAAGCCCCGTCCGCGCTGGGGAGAGATGCGTTGCTCGACTTTCGTATGGAGGTCACGCTCGACGGTGGCCGGCTGACCCCCGGCGAGGTGAAGGAGATCCTGGCCGGCACGAACGGTCTCGCCCTCATCCGCGGCCAGTGGGTCGAGGTCGACCGCGAACGGCTCGAACGGATGATGGATCGCTTTGAGGAGGCCGAGCGGCTCGCGGCCGCGGGTGGGCTTTCGTTCGGCGAAGCCATGCGAATGCTCGCCGGAGCGGACGTCACAAAGCGCGGAGCCGCGACCGGCGTCGATCCCGACTGGTCCCGCGTCATCGCGGGGACGTGGCTCGCCGAGACCCTGAAGGGGCTTCGCTCGCCCGAAGAGCTCGAAAAGATCGATCCGGGGCGCAAGCTGCGCGGCACCTTGCGGCCCTACCAGCATGTCGGGGTTCGCTGGCTCCACCTGCTCTCAAGGCTCGGCCTCGGGGCCTGTCTCGCCGACGATATGGGCCTCGGCAAGACCATCCAGGTCCTGTCGCTGCTTCTCGTTCGGCAAGGCGAGCCGGATGGCAGGCGACAGCCGAGCCTGCTCTTGGCTCCGGCCTCGCTGCTCGCCAACTGGGCCGCGGAGATCGAACGGTTTGCACCTGGGCTCAAAGCCGTGATCGCGCATTCCTCGGCCATGCCGGCCGACGAGCTCAAGACCATCGACCCCGAGAAGCTCGCCGGGGTGGATCTCGTCATCACGAGCTACGGCTCGCTCCTGCGCATCCCCTGGCTGGCGACCACCTCGTGGCGTCTCGTGGTTCTCGACGAGGCCCAGGCGATCAAGAATCCCGACGCAAAGCAAACGCGAGCGGCAAAGAATCTCAAGGCGCAGGCGCGGATCGCGCTCACCGGCACACCCATCGAGAACCGGCTCGGCGACCTGTGGTCGATCTTCGACTTCATCAATCCGGGGCTGCTCGGTTCGGCCAAGGAGTTCACGGGGTACACCAAGCACCTCGCGGACAAGCCGCACAACCCATACGGCCCGCTGCGCGACCTCGTGCGTCCGTATATCCTGCGGCGCCTCAAGACCGACAAGACCGTCATCTCGGATCTGCCCGACAAGACCGAGGTCAAGGCCTTCTGCCAGCTCAGTCGCAAGCAGGTCGCGCTCTACCAGCAGGCCGTCAAAGACCTGGCCGAACAACTCGGGGACGCCGATGGCATCAAGCGCAGGGGGCTGGTGCTCGCCTTTCTCATGCGCTTCAAGCAGATCTGTAACCATCCCTCGCAGTGGCTGGGCGACGGAGCCTGGGCCGAGGACGACAGCGGCAAGTGGGCCCGCCTGCGCGAGCTCGGCGAGGTGATTGCGGCCAAGCAGGAGAAGGCGCTCGTCTTCACCCAGTTCCGCGAGGTGACTGCGCCCTTGGCATCTTTCCTCGGCGGCGTGTTCGGCCGCGCCGGGCTCGTTCTTCACGGCGAGACCGCGGTCAAGAAGCGCACGGATCTGGTCAAGCGCTTCCAGGAGGATGAGTCGGTGCCGTTTTTCGTGCTGTCGCTCAAGGCCGGCGGCTCGGGGCTCAACCTCACCGCGGCCTCGCACGTGATCCACTTTGATCGCTGGTGGAACCCGGCCGTCGAGAACCAGGCCACAGACCGCGCGTTCCGCATCGGGCAGACGAAGAACGTGTTGGTCCACAAGTTCGTCTGCCGGGGCACCGTCGAGGAGAAGATCGACGCGCTCATCGAATCGAAGAAGCAGCTATCCAAGGAGATGCTCGAAGGCGGCACCGAGCTGAACCTGACCGAGCTCAAGGACGAGGAGCTGCTCAAGCTCGTCGCTCTCGACCTCAACGCAGCGATGAAGGAGTGACGGATGTCGCGATACGACTACTATAACTACGGTTGGAGGCCCTACGTGTCCGTGGCCGAGCGGCGGCGCAAGGCCGAGCGCGAGATGCAGAAGCTCAGGAAGAAGGGCCACCCGGTGTCGCCGGTGGAGATCGAGGGCCGCACCATCGCCCGGACCTTCTGGGGCAAGGCCTGGTGCGACAACCTCGAGCGCTACAGCGATTACTCGAATCGCCTGCCTCGCGGCCGCACATATGTACGCAACGGTTCGGTGGTCGACCTCCAGATCGCCCCCGGCGAGGTCAGCGCCCTGGTCAGCGGCTCGGAAATCTACAAGGTCTCGGTGAAGGTATCGACCGTGCCAAAGGCGCGCTGGACCTCGATCTGCACCGATTGCGCGGGCGCGATCGACTCGCTGGTGGAGCTGCTGCAAGGGCGCTTCTCCAAGGGGGTCATGGAGCGCATCTGCCGGCAGAAGACCGGACTGTTCCCTCAGCCTTCCGAGATCCGGTTCTCGTGCAGTTGTCCGGACTGGGCCTCGATGTGCAAGCACGTCGCGGCCGTGCTCTACGGCATCGGCGCCCGGCTCGACGAGTACCCCGAGCTGCTCTTCAAGCTGCGTGAAGTCGATGAGAAGAACCTCATCGCCAAGGCGGGCAAGGGGCTGCCGTTGTCCAAGAAGGGACCAGCGAAAGAGAAGGTTCTGGCCGGCGACGACCTGTCGGAGCTGTTCGGGTTGGAGATGGGCACAACCGAGCCCCGTCGCGCCAAGCCGAACCGGGCCGCGGAAAAGAACCCGCCCAAACGCGCGGACAAGAAGCCGGACCGCGCACCGAAGAGAGCCGAAGCCGCCGCGCCCGCGAAGAAGAAAAAGCGCGTGGTGAAGGACTATCCCAAATGCGCCTATCCGGGCTGCGACCGGAACCGCTTCGTCCGCGGCAGGGGCTTCTGTGGCCTTCACTGGAAGATGTGGATGGATGGCCGGATCAGTGACGCGAGTCACTACCACAAGCAGGAATGCTGAGCCGCCCCCCGAGGGCGTGGAGTGGATCGATGCCTTGTCCTCGGAAGGCCCATCGCCCGCCGCATGACCTGCAGTGTCCGTCACCTCGTCGAGCGGCCCACATGCCAGCGTCCGCACACGAGCGCGAGGAGCACGGAAAGGGCACGGGCCGATTCCCACGGGACACGACGCGGGCCTACGGTTGTATGGGGAGCGCAGGCCCCGTTTTGCCGGAATAATCGCGTCAGGGCGTTTTCGCCCCAATCCGCAGGGATCGATACAACTGCCCGACAATATTTGACAAAACGGGACAGTGCCTATTGGCGTGGAGATTGCCTAACGTTGAATTTGAAAGGCGTGGTTCAAAACAACCGCTTGTGTGCGGCGCACGAGGGAACAAGACGTGGAAACGGCGGCCATTGACAACATATACAAATTGAGGTTGGATGCCGTGCATCCCCATGAGTAAGAAAACATGCTTTTGAACCGTTTTATTCCATGAAGCTGGTTGAGAAGGGAACAAAAGCACCGTTGACGGTGCATAAGCCGGAAGATTCGGCAAAAACAGGAGGAATTGAGATGAGACGAAGGTCATTGGGAGTGACGCTGGTGTTGGCTCTCCTCTCGACCGCGCTCGTCATGAGCTGCGCCGAGGAAAGACAACCCATCAACCGCGTCCAGCCGAATGTTGTCAAGAAAGCGATGCTCAAGGGTGAATGGTATTTTACCCAGCGCACGATCGACGTGCCCGGCGGCAAGGTCGTCTCTCACCCCTTCTTCGGTCCGTCCGTGGTCGGGGCCGGGTACGACGTGCAGCGGGTGCGCTTCGACATCCAGGAAGATTTCCTGTATGTGCGGCGCTCCACGGAGAAGCTCATCGGCGGTGAGACCTATAGCAAACCCGAGCAGGATGATTGGTCGTCCTACGTCATCATGGCGGCGTACCGCATCACGAGCCACTTCGACATCCAGCGCGACTACAACCCGGTGACCGGTGAGAGCATGAACGTGCTCTCCGAGAACACCTACGACCGACCGTGGTGGGAGCGCGAGTACATGCGCGTAGACTGGTCCCAGAACCTGGCGCCCGGTTACACGTATACCTTCGCGCAGATCCCGTCGGATCCGGTTCCGTACTACGTGCAGGACTCCTGCACGCCGGATCTCGAGTTCGCGTCGGATCCCGCGGACCGGTGCGTGCCGGACGACAAGGCCCCATTCTTCGACATCGTATGGAATGAGGACGGCAGCGATCTCGTCCAGGGCTATTTCGACATCACGAACGCATCGGTCGTGAAACCCTCCATCGTGTACCTCGAGGGCTACGGCGAAATCCCCAGCTGCTACCTCAACTCGGATGCGGACATCGCGGAGTGCGACGACACCTTCTACTTTACGCGCACCTCCTTCTGGAAGCTCGACCCGAACCACGACTACGAGCCCATGCCCTACTCGGGGCCGGTGAGCTCGCAGTTCGGGTACTTCAGCCAGGATCGGCTCAAGTTCGACGACCAGGTCGGCGTCGTCGAGTCGCAGCGCCAGTACTATGCCAACCGCTACAACCTCTGGGAGCAGTCGCACGACTACGCCAAGCTCTGCCGGACCGACGAGGACTGCTGCGACAAGGCCGACCCGTGGGAGTGCAACAGCATCTGCGACGTGTACACGGGCCTGCGCGACACGGACAAGGACCGCATCGAGACAGAGCAGGACTGCAAGTTCCACGTCACCCCCTCGAAGCTCGAGACCGAGTGCGAGCCCCAGTACTACTGCACGCTGCCTTACAACCAGAGGCGCGTGCGCCCCATCGTGTACTACGCGAACAAGGAGTGGCCCGAGGAGCTCGTGCACAGCCCCCGCGACTATCAGGGGCAGGACATCGAGCCCGCCTTCCTCGACTCGTGGAAGTGGGCCATGGCGGACCAGGACGGCGAGGAACGCCCCGTGATGGAGCAGATCTCCGACCAGTGGAGCGCGCCGTACGTGCGCACCATCAACATCCTCAAGATGAAGGCGGCCGGCAAGTTCAACGCCGATACCCAGGCGAACGTGCCGTACGTCAGCGACGACATGAAGCGCGACGAGCCCGGCAAGGGCAAGTTCACCGCCATCGGCGTGGTCGAAAAGGACGCGAACGGCATCCCGACCGGCCAGAAGGGCGCGGACGAGAACTGGTACGACCCGGAGCGGCCGCCCTACGTGATCTGCCGCTTCGCCCCGGTGCTCGGACCGGACAACGATCCGAACAACGTTGAGCCCGACGTTTGCTGGGAGCGCGTCCAGGAGATCAGCCATTGCGTGTTCAACCCGGCCAAGCCGGGCGTGAACCCCAAGACGGGCGATGCGTGGACCGAGGCCCAGGGCTGGCCCATCTGCTCCACGCGCGAGGCCACGCCGCGGCTCGGCGACATCCGCCAGAGCTTTGCGTACTGGGTCGACAAGTTCAATCCGGGCGGCGGATACCTCGGCCTCGGCCCGGGCCTGCCCGATCCCGTCACGGGCGAGATCCTGTCCGGCACCGGACACATCTACCAGGCCAACGACAACGCCACCCGCGGCCTGAGGGACGTCGCGCTGCTCATCACGGGCGACCTCGACGCGAAGAAGTACATCGACGGTTACAACCTGAGCGGCTGGCTCAACAAGTACACCGGCAACAACGTCAACCCGACCGGGTACAGCCTCGCGCAGATCGCGTCCACGGGCGCGGGCATGAGGGCCAACCTGGACAGCAACCCGACCGCGATCCGCCTCGATGCGAAGGCGATCAAGGCCATGAAGGACGCCCTTCCGGCCCACGGCGCGACCACGGCGCCCAAGAACGACCTCGTCAGCTCCTTCCGGGTGGACGACCTCATGAAGGCGGCCGCGGCCAACTTGGAACAGGTGGGCCCGGACAGGGATCCGGACGACATGCTGCACTTCATCAGCACCGCTCCGGAGGGCTCCGCGATCGAGTCGGAGCTCCTGAACGATTCCAATGCGAAGCTGACGTTGCAGGCGGCCACGGGCGTGGTGCCGGGCAGCCGCGACGAGGACGGGATGATGAAGGCCCTGCTCATCACCCGCGACGGGCCGATCAAGACGGCCCGGGCGATCGAGAAGGTCAAGGATTTCATCCGTTCCGAGCTCTCGGGCGACTTCGCGGAGACGGGCGATGACGCCGCGATCTCGACGGCCGCGGAGATCCAGGAGCTGCGGCGCCAGGGCAAGCTGCCCGAGGGCAGCGGCGATGAGTTCGAGAACGCCGTGTGGCGCCTCCTGCGCAAGAAGATGCTCCACGGGGTCGTGGCCCATGAGATCGGCCACTCGGTCGGCCTGATGCACAACTTCGGCGGATCGCAGGACTCGATCAACTATCAAGAGGAGTACTGGAAGATCCGGACCAACGGCTGCGCGGATCAGCCGTACGACTCCATGGCGCCGGACATCAATGACCCGGCCAGCCAGCCGAGCTGGGACGAGGCCAACGGCTGCAACAACCCGAACCCGCGCGTCGGGCTCAGGTTCATCAACTGGGCGGACGGCGGCGATCCTTTGTCGCAGTACGAGATCTCCAAGAAGCTGTACCACTGGGGCTACGGCTCCATCATGGACTACACCGCGAACGTGGACATGGACTCGTATGGTCTGGGCCGTTACGACTGGGCCGCGATCCTGTTCGGCTACGGCCACCACTTCGAGGTCTACAAGGAGACCCCGGCGGACACGAACTGGAAGTTCCATGAGACTCTGCGCCCCGGACGCGCCACGGCGGACTCGCCCAACGCATCCACCATTATCGATACCGAGGGTGTGTTCATTGATTCCAACGGCAACCCCATGGTCCAGCCGGGCGCCAAGGTGATCAATACGATGACGGGCGAGACGAGCACCGTGGCAACGGTCACGGAGACCGAGATCACGCTCGCCACGCCGTTCAATACGCCGCTCGCCAAGGGCGACAGGTACTCGGTGTGGGGCTACCCGGTCGGGCTCAACTCGTTGGGCCTGAACGGGCTCTCGTTCAAGTTCATGCTCGACCAGTACATGGCCGGCCGCGGGTCGCCAATGGTCACCCTGTACCAGTACTTCTACCAGCCGCATTACACGGAGTGGTACCGCAACTGGGTCGGCGCGGACGGCAAGCCCAACCTGGGGTTCAACCTCCAGTCCAACCGCGACGTGCGCGACATCCGCGCCTTTGACTGGCGCGTGCGCTCCGAGGGCAACGCGGAGTACTCGCCCGGCTTCAGCATGAAGAAGGAGGCCAAGATCCGCGTCCCGTACGTGGACTGCAACGACTACTCGGCCAACATCTCGAACGACTGCCGCACGTGGGACTACGGCGCGGACGACTACGAGCGCATGCACAACCAGATCACGAAGTGGGAGAAGTGGTACATCTCGCGCTCCTTTGTCCGGGGGAGGGTGGGCTACTCGCCGGAGAACTACTACTCGAATTACTATGATCGCTTTTACAAGTGGCCGAAGAACTTCAACGACATCTTCGCCCTGTACGTGGAGCTCTTCTCGAGTCTGTACAACGAGCGCGAGCTCGACGCTATGGTCCAGGATCCGTACAACTCCTGGGGCGGTTACGCGGTGGCCCTGCACGACGGCTTCAACATGCTGATGCAGACCCTCGCGACGCCGGACGCGGCGTCATCCTACCAGTTCGAGCACCGCGCGCAGAACGGCGAGCTTGGCATCACGGCAGACACCGTGGACAGCCGAAAGGAAGCAGGCTTCGACATCTCGGGCGGCAGCCGGTTCTTCCAGACCAACTACATGAACGCCGACTACGACGACACCTGCGGCGTGAGCTTCTGGCGCTGCCTGTGGAACGTGGGTTGGTATTACGACAAGATCATGGCGCTCAACGCGCTGTCCGAGTCCTCGACCTTCTTCATCGCCAGGGACACGGCGTACGACGTGCGGCTGTTCCGGATCAGCTTCTTCGACAACTTCAACTGGCAGCTCAAGCGCTACTTCGCGGGCATCATGGGCGAGAGGTGGTACGACTGGGCGCCCATGACCGTGGTGAACACCGCGACCGGAGCTCCGCACTATCCGCAGCTCAACCCGGACCAGCCGATCATTCCGAACGGCAAGCAGCAGCCGCCGATCCTGTGGCGCGACTGGGCCAACCCTGCGGCCGACATCACGCAGGAGGCCGTTTACCGCAACGACCCCCGCATCAATCCGTCCCTGCGCGAGGTCATCAACAACCCGGATCCGCTGGAGAACCCGTTCCTCACGTCGCTCGTGCCGATCGATCCGGTGATGGGATTCACCACGCAGATCTACGCCATGGTGCTCGGCATGTCCCGGTTCCAGCACAACTACGACCTGTCCTTCTACAACGCCTCCCGCATGTGGACCAAGATCGGCGAGACGATCAATACCGCGAACGAGGATCCCGACGATCCCAATTACGCGTACGTCCACTACTTCGATCCGGATTCGCAGACGACCTACACGGCGATCCGCTACTTCGGGGCCAACGACCTGTTCCATCCGTACAAGAACATCTTCGGGTACAAGCAGACGAGCGTGGCCGGAGCAATGATCGAGTTCGCCAACAAGCTGCGCTCCAGGTCGGATTCCTGCGACCCGCTCGGCGCCCAGGTTACGGCCACCACGGCGGACAACTGCTGCGACGATCCGTACATGGCGAAGTACGAGGACAGGCCCATGCTCACGGTCACCACGACGGACGACTGCCCGGCCGAGTATGGCGATCCGTCCACCATGGATGAGGCCGCGCTCAAGACAACGATCGACGCCATCGCAGCGCGCACCAAGCTCGCGAACGACTACCTGGCACGGTACCGCGGCTTGCTCGACTTCCAGGTGCGCCTGACGAACGTGTACGACATGTACATGGGCATGGTTGGCGCTCCGGACAATCCGGGCAATACGCCCGGCGAGTGATCCCTCCTTCTTGCAAGGCCCGCCCGATTCCCGGGCGGGCCGGACTCTCCAGACACACGTGACCCTCCTGGACTGGCGGCGA
Source organism: Deltaproteobacteria bacterium (assembly GCA_028713995.1). Taxonomy (GTDB): domain Bacteria; phylum Myxococcota_A; class Polyangia; order JAAYKL01; family JAAYKL01; genus JAQTNF01. The sequence continues at coordinate 23,559 of JAQTNF010000024.1, forward strand.
CCCGTGTGTTATGGCAACCGGCGATCATGACCGCAACGTGGAACATGGAAGACAGGGTGCGCGGCAAGGGGGGCTTGCGCGTGGTGGCCCGCTTCCGCGACCGGTCCGCCGCGGACGCCGCCCGGCTGACGGTCGATGGGCTCCTCGCGCAGGCCAAGGCCGAGGTTCGGGCCCTGCTCGAAGAGCGTGGCGGCGTGGCCGAGAGCCGCGACCTCTCCCGCATCTACGCCCGCGTCGGTCTTCGCAACGACGTGGGTTGGGAGCAGGAGATCGATCTCACCGTGTGCGACCGGGACCTCACCTGGCACCTGCCCACGGGCGCACATGCGGAGGACGCGGAGTCCTTGCTCTGGTCGCTCGGGGCGGCGGAGATCGCGATCGACGAGGGCGACTCGCGCGCGCCCTGGCACGACGCGCCCCACCCCATGGCCCTGCCCCTGCCGGACGAAGAGGCCGCACCACAGGGCCTCGACGACGAGGAGATTCAGTCCCCGCTCCCCTCCTACAAACGCATCCTGCACTGAGCGTCGAACTGGGAAGGGACTCGTTGAATCGAGCCGCTACTCCGCGAGCCGCGGGGAGATCGGCATGATCTTGCGGTAGCTCACCTCGGCCACGATCGCGTCCGCGCCGACGAGAGTGAACGGGATGGTGCGCGCCGTGCCGTGGCATCTCACGGTCACGGAGCCGCTCACGGGCCCCTGTCGCGTGGCCTCGTTGCGCGAGACCGAAATCCGGTACCTGCCGTTCACGAGCGAGCCGATGGCAAGGACCTTGCCGTCGCCGCGGTCCACGTCGCGGCTCGTCGCTCCGCGCGGCCACAGTCCCGAGACGCGGTGACCCGCGGGATCGAGCACGGCCATGTCCAGGTCGTCGCCGCGCGCGACGGCTTTGACCACCAGCTCGCCGCTCACCGGCGGATCGGGCCACGCGGGCAGCACGCCAGAGGCAGCCCCACGCTCGAGCTCCCGGGCGTCCTCGCTCAGGCGCGCGTTCCCGGGTTCCGACAGGACCTGCGCCGTTTCGTAACGGAAAAGAGCGGGCTGTGCGGCCGCCGCGAGACATCGCAGGGCCTCGTACCGGTCGTCGGACGATCCGGTGATCGACGCCGCGGCCAGGAGATGTCCGGACGCGGCCGCGTAGAGCCCGAGGCCGCGCATGGCGAGCGCCAGCCTGCGGTGGAGCTGGGCCGACCCGGGCTGCACCTCGGCCTGGGACGCGTACGCGCGCAGGGCTCCGAGCCGATCGCCCTTCCTGGCCAGCTGATCGGCAAAGGCGGCGAGCGCCTCTGCGCTCATCGGATCCGCGGCGACCCATGTCGTGGCCGCGTCCATGGCTTCGTCTACGCGCCCGAGCCTCGCCAGCAGGCCCACCAGCCTGCGGTGGGTGGCCCGCTCGAGCGGCCGCGACCGGACCGCGAGCACGGCATCCTCAACCCTCGAGTCGAAGCCCGCGGGTGCGGGGCCGACTGCCGTGATGCGAACATCGTAGGTGGGGCCCGCGGTCCCGGGGCCGCCGTATCCCGTGGCGAGGCTCGCGCCGCCGCCACCGAGGCCCTGTCCGTTCGAGCCCGGGGCTCCCGGGAGGCTCGTGTCCTTCGCGATCTCCTCGCGGCCCGCGCGCTTCTCCTTGGCCGGAGCCGGAGCAACGGCCTCGGCCTTGGGCGCGGCCATCGGGCTCGCGGAGCCGGACCCCCAAGGCGCCCGCGACCTTCCGGCCGCGTCGTCGGGCGTATCGAGCGCGTCGTCGATCGGGGTGGCCTCGTCCAGTCCGAGCGGCTGGTTCCGTTCGTCCTCCTTCGCGTCGGAGCCGTCGAACGCCGGCTCCTCGCCGGGCCCGCGCCACGCCGTCCCGTCCGTCCGCTGGATCCCGAAACGCTCGTACATGCGTTCGCTCTCGAGGACGAGCCAGCTCGTCAGGCGGCTCGCCACCCGCGCTCTGCGCGAGAGCTCCACGATCTCGGGGTCGCGCCCCCCTTCGAGGGTGAGATCGTCGATGCGCGCCTTGGCCCACAGCTTCGCGATCGAGCCGCCCTCGGCGGGCTGTGCGGCGGCGAGGGATATCCCGAATCTGCGCTCCACGGGCTTGCCTCCCAAGAAGCCGCGCAGGACCACGTCGCCTTCAACCGATGGCCGATCGAGCCTCGCGACCACGGCGATCTCGGAGCCCGGCGGGATCGCGCCGATGCGCTGCGGATAAGCGAGCGAGATCCCCTCGGGCCACTCGAACGACACGCGCTCGAGCCCTTGCGCGCCGATGCGACGGGCCACGCCCGCCGCGGCCTCGACCGGGGACTCGCCGATCGACAGCCGGTGGCTCGAGCCTCCGAGCCTGGACGCCACCGCGTCGAGCAGCAGGTCGTCCGCGTTCGCGCCCGCGCCCACCGTGTGCACGACCGCATTTTTCGGGGCCACGGCCTCGAGCGCCTTGACCACGTCGCCGGCGGTGAGCTCCCCCGATGTGGGGACTCCGTCTCCCACGTAGACCACGACCGGGAACGCCGCGCCGCGCACGGCCTCGAAGGCCGCCTCGAACGCGCCCGTGACGTCGCTCGCCCCGCCCGGGGGAATGTCCTCGAGGAAGCGTGCGGCCTCGGCCAGCGACGCGGCCGAGGGGCGTAGAGGGCCGCCGGGCATGGCGCGGCAGCCGCTGTCACAGGCGAGCAGCGTGAACAGGTCGTCGCCGCGCAGCCCGGCCAGGAGCTCGATCACGACCGCATTCGAAAGGGCTCGCACGTCGGCGGGCACGCCGTACGACGTGTCCGCGACGATCGCGACGCGGGAAGAGGGTCTCGGCCCGGCCGCGGCGGTCTCGGGACGCACGAGGAACACGCCGTACGTCTCGCCGTTCACGGAGGTCTCTGCGCGCGCCCGCAACGGTGCGGGCCGGTCCCGCGTCCCGTACTCCAGGACGAAGTCGGCTGTGGGGGAGAAGCGCGTGGCCTCGAAGGAGACCCGCGCGCCCCTCCCGTCGAGCTCGATCCGGGTCGGGTACAGGGGCGTGGTCACGTCGGCCGCGCCCTGCGCGCTCTCGATGCGCGCGCGCACCGAGAACATCCCCGCGGGCGCCGCGCCCGCAGGCGCGCTCAAGGGATAGACGTAGCGGTAGCGTCCGTCCGCGGCGGTCATGGGCTCCACGTACGCGAGCAAAACGCGCCGTTCTTCGCCCGGCTTGATGGGAAAGATCTTCATCGAGAAGGAGCTGCCGCTCACCCACTCGAGCAGGGCCGGATCCCTGGGCGCCACGGAATCGTCCACGATCCGCTTGAAGATGCGCCGGGCCCGCGCCTTCTCGAGCACCTCTCCTTCCATCATGCGGCCGTTCACCTCGAGCGCCAGGCGCACGATGCTGGCCCGTTCGGGCAGGAGGAAGCGGTACGTCGCTTCCACCGTACGGCCCGACCGGTTGGCGAAGACCTCCTCCACCTGCGTGATCGCCGCGCCGTCGCGCAAGGTGGCGTCGACGGTGTGCGAGACGAGGTCGAGCGCGGTCTCGCTCCTCGCGTCCGAGCCGGGCGCGCGGGCCGTGAGAGTCCCGATGCCGCGCGGCGCCTCGGGCAGCGCCGCTTCGAGCGCGGATCTCGGGGCCTTGCGCTCGAGGCCCGCCGCGGGCGACGCGACTTTTACGACCTCGGCGGGCGAGGGTCCCACGGGCGGCTCCTTCTCCTGCCTGCCGCAGCCGAGAGCCGCGGCGAGCGTCGCCATCGCAAAGACGACCTTGAAACTCGCTGTCATGTGCGCCTCCTCCGTTCCGCTTGAGGCCTCTCCCGTTCCGACGGACCGGGCCGAAAAAGGATCTCGCCCGCTGCGGCGTTTCACGTTCCGTTCGCCGGGATGCTATCATATGATCCAGGGTCTTCTACGGGTGAGACATGCGGAGGAGAACCGCGCATGCAGGACTCAAAGAGGCAAGGACAGGCGGACGGACGGTCCTCGCGTCGGCGGCTCATGACGGCGATGCTGGGCTGTCTCGGGGTCGCGGGGTGCGTCAGCGCGCCCGGAATCGACCTCGTGCCGGTCTTCCCGGCCGACGAGCCCGACCTGCTGAAGAGCGCGGGCGTGGCGCGCCTCGACGTTCGCGCCGAACCGATCGGCCAGGGTCCCGCGGTCGCGCCCGTGGTGGAAATCGTCGAGGAGGGCCGGAGCCTCTCGATCGATGGCCTCGCCGCTGGGCTGTGGGCGATCTCGATCCAGGGGCTCGACGCGGACGGCCGGGAGGTGGTCTACGGAAGGACGCGGCCGTTCGCGGTGAAGCCGGGCGCGCGCGGTCAGGTCAGCTTCTTGATCGGCCGATCATTTGCGTTCAACAAGGTCGCTCTTGCCCCCGCGGACGCCGGCAAGTCCGTCGCGGACCTCGTCGACCTCACGGCCACTCCCTTTACCGACACGGACGGCGTGCAGCGCATCCTCGTGGCCGGCGGACGGCGCAGCCGGGACGGGGGGCCCGTGGGGCAGGCCTTCCTCGTCGATCCGTCGTCGTTCACGGTGGAGAGCCTGCCGGTGCTCTCTTGCCCGAGGGCCGGCCACGCGGCGTTCGCGGTGGAGACCGACGAGGGGACCCGTGTGGTCCTCGCCGGGGGGCAGAGCAACTGCGAGCCGGGCCTCGAGGTGTTCGATCCCGTGCGTCGAGCGTTCTCAAGCGTTCCGGTCGCATGCCCGGGCGTGTCCTCGAGCCGCACCGCGATCCCGGAGATCGTCCGCCTCGGAGCCGACTCGCGTCAGACCGGGCGCGTGATCGTTTTTGGCCGCACGCGGTGCGCCGTCGACATCCTTACGGGCAAGAGCACGACGCTCGGCGAGGCGGACGGAACCGCGCCGGACAACCCGCAGCTCGCGGCGGGCAACTCAAGCGGGCAGGTCCTCGTGGTCGACGGGCGCTCGATCTTCGTCGACGCCGCGGACGAGGGCGAAAGCTGCATCCCGGGCGGCGAGTGGCTTTCCGAGGCGGAGTGGTCCGGCCTCGATGACCTGAACGGGCGGCGCATCGCGGCGCTCGGCAACGACCGGTTCCTTCTTGCGGGCGGGACGCCGGTCGAGGGAGTGACGCAGAACTACGCCTGGTCGCTCGTGTCCGTGCGCGACTGCGCGATCGATTACGTGCTCGAGGGGCCGCCCGCATCGCAGGTCCCGGTGTCGGGCTTCGTTCCGATCCATGCGGATCAGGGCACCACCACGGTCGTCCTCTTCGCGGGAGGTTTGCGGAAAGGATCGGCAACCGACGCCGTGAGCGCCTTTTATCAGCCCGTCGACGCCCTGGCGCCGACCTGGCACGACCTGTCGTCCGCCGGTCGCGAGCGCCCGGTTCGCCTGCGTGAGCCACGCGCCGGTCATGCCGCGGCCGCGCTCGACGACGGCACAACTTGGATCATTGGCGGCGGCGGCACGTCCGCCGAGGTCTTCGTGGCGGGCACGCGCGGGCTCGACACGGCCAGCCACAGGCCCATGAAGCTGCGCTCGCCCATGCTCACGTCCATGACCGTCGTCGACACGACCTCCTTTGCCGAGCAGCCCATGAACACGATGCTTGCGAAGACGTATCCGGCCGGCCTGTACGCCGAGGCCGACGACTTCGTGACCGTGTTCTTCATCGCGGGCAACGCGGACCGCGGCATCGGCGACGACCTCTTCGGCGACACTCTCTATGATCGCCAGGGTTGCAAGACGATTGACACCTCCAGCCCCACGCAGCTCGGCGGCGTGATCTCGGGCAGCGTCCTCAACACGAGCTTCGACGATTCGTGGGCCGTGTTCGGTTCGCAGGGCGGCAGCACGACGTACAGCAAGAATGCGCAGGCCAAGGCCGAGACGCTCCTCGACGGGTACGCGGCGGGCAAGAACGCATGCTCGTGGCGGCAGCTCCTGCGCGTGGGGCTCGACGGGCTCGAGATCGGGCCGCCCGTCGATCCGGGCCAGCCCAAGGTTGATACCTGGAACGGCGTGAACGTGCTCCTCATTGCGGGCCGGGCAGACGACTGCAGCCAGGGCCTCTACGACGACCCGCGCACGGACCTCCTTCCGGACGCGTCGGTGCTGTCGGGCAGGCCGTGCACGGACAAGAAGTTCGACCCGTACTTCGGCGCGCCGCCCTTGACCGACGAGGACCGGGCCGCGTTCGAGGCCAAGCTGGACGGCATCGTCTGGGACCGGGCGGATCTCATCGTGGCCACGCTCGGCAATCCGGGGACCGAGTCCTGCACCTCGGGTGCGTTCGGCGACATGGGCGCGGAGCGCCGGCTCGGCGCGACCGCGGACTGGATCGGCGGGCGCGGTTCGTCCGCGAGCAAGATCGACCTGTGCGAAGCCGCGGACGAAAAGCCGCTCGCGACCGGGATCGCCGGGCTCGTGGACCGCATCGTGGAGCGCAACCCCTTGCAGGCGTGCGTGCCCGCCGGGATCGTGGCGGCGCCGGCGCTGGTCGGCTACAGGGACGACACTCGCCTGTACCTGCCGATCGACAGGCAGGGCGCGGCCGCGCAAGCCGCGGCCAAGGCGGTCTCGTCCGCGTGCCAGGTGATGTACGTCGAGAGCGACGACCTGACCAACGGGATCCATTCGACGGCGAGGCCGGTTGCGGAATCGGCCGCGGGCTTCACGCTCGCCACGGACACGGACGGGCGCGGCGGTTGCGACGACGGCTGGCTCGTGAGATTCAACCGGGTGGAGAACGCCCGCAAACAGGGGCTGGAGTTCAAAGGTGCGGCTCTCATGTGCGTGCGCTAGCCTGGTCGCGGCGCTCCTCGCCCCGATCGGCGTCGTGGCCCAGCCGGTCAAGGCGCCTGAGCCGGCCTCCTTGCCGCGGAAGGTCATGGTCCTGCCCTCGCAGGCGCCGGTCGGGTCCGGGGTCGACACGTCCACGATCGACGTGCTGATGGCCTCGGCCTTCCAGGAGCTCGGCTTCGAGGTGGTCGACGAGCGCGAGGTGGCGACTCGGCTCGCGGGCGCATCGAAGGCCGTCGAGGAAGCGCGCGAGAGCTACCTGAACACGGACTTCGAGGCGGCGCTCGCCACCCTGTCCGCCCAACGCGAGATCGATCTCGCGAACGGCGGAGGTCTTCTTGCCTTGCCGCGCCTCAGGGACACCGAGATCCTCATGGCCCAGGTGCTCGTGGATCTCGGCCGGGATACGGAGGCCGCCGCGCTGGCCGACGGGATCCTCGCGCGGCACCCTGGGCTGCGACTCGACCCGGCCGAGTTCTCGCCGGCCATGCAGGCGGTCTGGGCCGCGGCGGTGCAGCGATGCTCAGGCATCCTGCCGCCCGACCCGGCCCCCGCGGTGCTCGCGGATCTCGGCCGCAGGGCCGGGGTCGATTGGGTCGCGCTCGCGGCGTGGTCTCCATCGCTCGACGAGGGCGGACGCCTGTCCGTGACGATCACGCCGGTTACCCCGTCGAAGCAACCGTCGCGCCACGCGGCGCCGCTCGGCCCACCGCCGAAGTGGGCCCAGGGAGTCAAGGCGCTCCTCGCCCAGAGGTTCCCGCATCCTTCCCCGGTCGCGTCCGGAGACGCGAAGGCTGGTCCCGCCGCGGCGAAGGCCGAGGAGGACACGCCCTGGTACGAGACATGGTGGTTCTGGACCGTGGTGGGCGTAGCCGTGGCCGGCGGTGTGGCCGGCGGCGTGGGCGGCTACTATGGCACGCGCGACAACGAGCGCAGCGGGGTCGACATGGATCCCGGCTGGTAGTGACGGCTACTCGGACAGCACTTCGCGGATGAGCTTGTCCTCGCCGGGCTTCACCGAAAAAGAGAGCGTGCGGGACAGGCCGAGGACCGGATTGGTGAGCACCACCTTGTGCTTGCCCGCGGGGATCTTGAGGTCGCGGATGGGGGTCGCGCCCGCTGGCTTGCCGTCGAGGGTCACGTTCGACCACGGTTTGGAGTTGATGCTGACCTCGGCCGTCTTCGGTCGGTTGGCGGGAGCCGCGGGTTTGGCCTCGGCCGTTTCGATTGGAGCCGGCGCAACCGGAGCGGGCGCCGGGGTGGGAGCGGATACAGGGGCAGGACGCGCGGGAGCGGGCCGCGCGGCGACCGGCGGCGCCGGCTTGGCGGTGGAGGACTTTCCGGCTCCGGCGGGCCACAGGAGCGCGATCGCGACGCCCACGGCCGCGAGCCCTGCGGCCAGGCCGAGCCACTGCGCGGACTTCGGGCGGGACGGCGGAGCGAGCCTGTGCGTTCCCAGCAGCTCTGCGCCTGTCTCAACCGGCGCGGGCTTGAGCGCGGCGGCCACGTGCTCCTCCACCGCATGGGAGCTCATGTCCCAGTTCTCGCCGGGCGCCGGTGCCTCCTCGACCCGACCGATGAAGGCCGCGAGCCCCCCGGCGCTCGCCCGCAGGCCGCGTGCCGTCAGGATGTCCGCGAGCGCGTCCTGCATCTTTCGGGCGGTCTCGAACCGGTTGTCGCGGTTCGCGGCCAGCGCCTTGTCGAGCACCGCGTCGATTTGCGGATCGCCCACCCTGCGGCGACCATCCTTGAGCCGCATGTCACACACGAGCTCGTGCAGGACCGCGCCGCAAGACCACACGTCGGCCCGCGCGTCCACGACCATCCCGGCGGCCTGCTCCGGGCTCATGTAGCCGGGCTTGCCCTTGATGACCCCGGTGCGCGTCTCGAACTCCCGGGCGTGCGATCTCGCGATCCCGAAGTCGAGCAGCTTCACCTCCCCGTCCCTGGAGAGGAGGATGTTCGACGGGCTTACGTCCCTGTGCACGAGCTCGAGGGGCCGGCCCTCCCCGTCGCGCTTGTGGTGCGCGTACTCGAGGCCCTCGAGCACCTCCATCACCACGTGGAACGCCGCGTCGAGGGGCCACCTGAGCCCGACCACCCTGGCCCGCCCGTTGAAGCCTGCGAGATCCTGGCCCGAGACGTACTCCATGGCCAGGAAGTAGTGGCCGTCCACGCAGCCGAAATCGAACACCGGGACCACGTTGCCGTGCACCATGGACACACCGAGCCGCGCCTCGTCGATGAACATGGCCACGAAGTTCCGATCCGCGGAGAGCGCCGGGTGGATGCGCTTGATGCAGACGGTCTTCTCCACGCCGCGGCCGTGGGTGGCGCGGGCCTTGAAGATCTCGGCCATGCCGCCCACCGCGATCTTCTCGAGGAGCTCGTAGTTGCCGAAGCGCTCGCCCATGACCGGCGCATTCTACCACGCGGAAGCCCTTTGCCCACGGGCCGCCTTTACAAAACCCCGGGTTTTGCGGAAAACACCGTTGGGATTGGCAGTTGACCGCGTCAGGCGGTTCGCTAGGATGTGGGACTAAAGGAGATTCGACCATGAAGGATCCCGTCTTCAAGCGCCTGCTGCTCGTGCTCCTCCTCACCGTCGCCGCGGGATGCGAGGTCACGGCCGAGAAGATCGAGCTGTGGAAGGGCACGCAGAACGGGCCCCAGAAGCTCTCCGCCGCGCTCGTGGACCCTGGGCTGGCCGTCGATCTGCGGGCCAAGGCCGCCTTGGCGCTGGTGGAGATCAACGCCTGGGACATCTTCCGGGAGTCGTTCCAGAAGATGGAGAAAGCGGACGCCGAGAAGGTGGTCGACGCCGTGGCGCCCATTCTTGCCAAGATGGTGGAGAGCGCCCCGGCCGGAGCCGACAAGATCTCCAAGCTGCAGATGGACGCCAAGGATGCCCTGTTCATGCTGCTCGACTACGCGAGCGCGGGAGGTAGGGCGGCCGTCGAAAAGCCGCTCATCGACTGGTGCACGACCGACTACAACACGCGGGCCATGGCCGGACAGTTCAAGATCAACATCATGGTCAAGAAGATCGGCGCGCGTGCCGGCGAGGCGCTCGTGCCGCTCCTCACGCTCGACCAGCTCGCGATCCAGTACATCGCGGATCTGATCGTGGAGTTGAAGGACGATGGCGTGGCGCAGAAGGCGTCGGCCCAGATCGCCAAAGTCCTCAAGGCGAGCGTGGGCAAGATCCAGGAGATCCACCTGGTGGCCGCCGCGACCATCGGCGGGAACCCGGTCGCGGACGCGCTCATCGGCTTCGCGACCGACCCCAAGCTCGACGCGGCCTTGCAGCGCTTCGCCCTGCGGGCCCTTTCGCAAGCCGTCGACAAAAAACGTGTTCAGCTCGACGACGCGCGCATGGCGCGGCTTCTGGCCCTGGCCGAGAACCCGGACACGGACAAGTTCCAGCGCGAGGAGACCTTCTACCTCGTCGCCCAGGCCGGCCGGCCCGCGGACGTGCCGCGGATCATGAGGCTCCTTGCCGACAAGGACTCCTTCTTCCGCGCCGTGGCCCTGCGCTGCCTTCTGCGGACCGACCCCGAGACCCATCTCGAGCCCGCGCTCGCGGAGATCGCCCGGCTCGGGCTGACGACCTCGGCCGAGGACGTGAACGAGGTCATCTCCCGGGTCGACTCGTTCCCCAAGCTGCTCCCCAAGGCGCGCGGGCTCGTGGAGTCCAAGAACCCGTTCGTCAGGGCCGTCGCCGTGTACGTCCTTGGCGACATCGGGCAGGCTTCGGACAAGGCGATCCTCGAGAAGCTCGCCGCGGACAAGACGCGCCTGCCCAAGGGCTTCGAGGATGCGACGATCGGCGCGGCGGCCAAGAAGGGCATTGAGAAGATCTCGATGAAGCGAGGGGTATGAGCATGACGACGCGATCGACGGGCAAGAAGACGCTGCAAAATTTTCACGTGCGCAACGCCCTGTGGAACCTGTTCGTCGAACGGGCGGAGGAGATGGAGTGCTCGGTCGACTACCTCATCAATGAGGCGATGCGGCTGTACGCCTCGAGCCACGGCTTCCTCGAGATCGATCCCGATTTCGACGACGACGAGCGCCCCTCGCTGCCCGTCCCTCAAGGTCCGCCGGTGCCTGCGCCGCGCATGAAACCGACCGTGCCGGGGCGGGCCGTCGGCGTTCCGTCGGGCCCGCCGCTACGGCGGACCGGGGTCCCGGCCCCGTCGACCCCGCCGCCCCTGCCGCCCGCGCCGAGGTCGTTCGCACAGGGGATGCACGCCTCTACGGATCCGGGGTTCATGACCGGCACGGCGCCCAAGCGACCGCCTCTCACGCTCATCTTCCAGGGGAGCAAGGTTCCGATCACGCAGGACCAGTTCATCATCGGCCGCGGCTCCAGGTCGTCGGATCTGGCCATCAAGGACGCGAATATCTCGCGCAAGCACGCCGCGGTCATCTACCACAACGGCGCCTACTACATGAAGGATCTCGGGAGCACGAACGGCGTGGAGTATAAGGGCAAGCCCGTGGACTCCAAGCGTATCGACGAGGGCGACGTGTTCTCCGTGTGCGGCTACGAGCTCCACTTCACCTACAACGCATAGCCGTTCGACGGTTTTCCCTCAAAGCAGCCCGGCCGTGCGCATCTCCTCGGCCGTCGGCAGATCCGCGAGGCCGAGATCGAGCATGCGCCTCAGGTCCGGCGTGTCGCCGTGGCGTTTGAAGTGTCGCCGCAGGAGCTTGCGCTTGTTCGCGGCGCGGGCCAGCGCCTCGATCCCGGTCGGGTCGAAGCGGGAGAGCTCCTCGCCCGAAGGATCGGCGAGCGCGCGCCGCGCCATCTCCACGGACAGGCCGCGCCACAGCTCGATCTCGTCCTGCGAAAGCGGTATGCGCGACCTCGCGTCGATGCGGCCGAGCGCCGCGCGCCACGGCCCACGGCGCTGGATCTTGAGCGCCCCGCGGTAGATGCGGGTCGACAGGGGCGTGGAGAAGAGCGTGGGCACGAGGCGGTCGGCCAGCAAAGCGTCGTGCTCCTTGAAGCAGAGCTTCGACACGTCGCGCCACGCGCCGCGCGTCTGCGGGCTCATCGCGAGGAGCTTCTCGTCGCAGCGAGCCTCCCAGTACAGGTGCCCCAGGCCGCGCGTCCGGTAGCAGGCGATGAGCCGTTCGGGCACGAAGTGATTGTGGGCCACCACGTCCGCGGCCAGGTGGGTGAGATACCCGTAAGCAAAGGCGCGCAGGTGATCGCCGCCGCCTTGCGCGTCCGAGAGCAGGCCGCGCGCCACGTCCCAGTCGTGACAGTGATCCGCCCGATCGGCCAGGTTCTTGCCGACCACCGCGTCCGCGGCGAGAGAGCCGTAGATGAAGTCGAGCGGATGGCGGCCGAGCAGGCGGCGCAGGGCGGGCGCCAAAATCGCGGCCCCGGACAGGAGCTGCATGCCGAAATCGATGTGCGCGACCGGTCCCCAGGCGAACGCGTCGAGCGGGAAGAGCAGGAGCCCCACGGCCACGAGCAGGGCGTCGAGGACGTATACGTTGCGGACTCTTCGGGAGCGGAAGAACATCGCAGGGAAGGGTACCCCATCGCCGGGCACAAGCAAGCCCGCCCGTCCGGCGGCTCCTTAACCGCCTTGCACCTTTCCGGTCATGGGGACGAAGCGCACGGGCAGGGTGTTTACGAGCTCGAGCCCGTGGCTCGACTTGCGGAAGACCTTCAGCTCCTGGAAGTTGCGGCCGACCGGGATGACGAGCCGCCCGCCCTCCTTGAGCTGCGTTTCGAGCGGGGCCGGGACGCGCTCGGGCGCGGCGGTGACCATGATGCCGTCGAACGGCGCGGCCGTGGGCCAGCCGTCGTAGCCGTCGCCCACGCGCGCGTGCACCTTGTACCCGAGGCGCTTAAGCAGCGCGGCCGCGGTCCGCCCGAGCGGCTCCACGATCTCGATCGTGTAGACGTCCGCGCCCATCTCGGCCAAGACCGCCGCCTGGTAACCCGAGCCGGTGCCCACCTCGAGCACCTTGTGGCCGCGCCTCACGCCGAGCGCCGCGGTCATGAACGCCACGATGTAGGGCTGGCTGATGGTCTGGCCGTGGCCGATGGGCAGCGGATGGTCGGCGTATGCCTCGCGGCGCCCGTCCTCGGGCACGAACTCGTGGCGCGGCACCTTGCGCATGGCCGCGAGCACTGCCTCGTCCTTCACGCCGCGCGCCGCGATCTGCTCCTCGACCATGGCGAGCCGCATCGCCGCGAAAGGGTCCGCGTCCGAAGCCGCACCGCCCGCCACCAGCATCGCGATCATGATCACCTCCCGCCGAACGGTCCGGCTGCGCATTGCCCGGCTCACGCGGAGTGCGCGGTCTCGCGGTTCGCGTCCCGCAGGCGCCGCGTCAGCATGCGGATGATTCCCTCGGCGATGTCCACGCGCTCGCGGAGCACCTCGTAGAACTCCTCGCTCCCGATGCGCAGCACGTCCGTGTCCTCCACGGCCACGGCCGAGGCGCTGCGCGGCGACGCGTCGAGCACCGCCATCTCGCCGAAGACCTCCTGCGGCCCCAGCTCGGCGAGCCGCTCCCCGCCCTTCCTCACGTCCACGCGCCCGCGCACGACGACGTAAAGGGCGTCGCCCATGTCGCCCTCGCGGAAGATGACCTCGCCCTTCGGGTGCGTCTCCATCTCGGCCACGCGCGCGAGCGGCGAAAGGTCGTCGCCGGGCAGCCTCTCGAAGAGCGGGGCGCGCTTGAGCAGCAGGATCTTCTCCACCGTCGAGTACATCGTGTCGTCCTCCTCGGCCGCACCGCTCAAGGCGGTGAGCGCGGCGCGCACCTCGCGCGCCACTACGGGGTCCGGGTCCGGCGCCAGGGCTCCGAGCAGCTCCTTGGCCGCCCCGGGATCGCCGGCCACGAGCGCGCGCACCGCCCCCTCGCGCACGAGCGGATCCGGGTGCCCGAGGAGCTCCTGTCCCATCTGCGCCGCGAGCGCGTCCCTCCGGCCCGCGAGGGCCTCGAGCGCGAGCAGGGCCACGTAGGGGTTGGGGTGGCGGCACTGCGATCTCATGAAATCCGCGGGCAAAGGCACGGGCCTCCCGAGCGTCCAGTTTCGGGGCCTCTCAGCAACCTGGCGCTCGTCCATGAACGGCATGACGAGGCCCCGCATCGACGGATCGAGCGCCGTGTCGAGCACCTCGAGGGCGTTCGCCTTGAGCGCCGGATCCTCGATGCGGCTGCGCACGAGCCGGATGGTCAAGGCCGGGTAGCACGTCTCGAGAACACGCAGCACGCGCCGCACGCAACCCTGGTAGCGGAAGGTCGTCTCCTCGTCGAAGAGGGGGAGCGCGTACGCCGCGCGCGCGTCCTGCCAGGCGGCCATGTTGACGCTGGTCTCGGCCGTCTCGACCTCGATCCACGCGCGCACCTTCAAGGCGGGCTCGGGCGGCAGGTCGAGCGCCTCGCGTAGGCTTCCGAGCGCCGCGAAGACGCGCAGGCGAAGCCGGCTGTCCGGGAAACCCGCGGCCGCCTTGAGGGCGTCGTAGCTCGCTCGAACCGGGATCTCGCGCAGGATGCGCGGGACGAGCAGGCGCACGGGTCGCGGCGTGTCTCCGGCCACGAGGAGCGCCGCGAGCGGCGGCACGGCAGGTGCGCCGACCGCACAGAGCGCCCCGGCCGCGGCGGTGCTGGAGCGACGATCTGCGAGCAGATCGACGAGGCGCGGCACGAGCCGGGGATCGGCCACGCCGCGTGCGGCTTTGAGCGCGGACAGGCGCACCTCGAGCTCCGGGTCGGCGAGCAGGGTTCCGAGCAGCCGCGCCCCGCCGCGTCCCATGGCTCCAAGCACGTCGGCCGCGTCGCAGCGCTCGCGCGGATCCGCGGACTTGAGCAACCGCACGAGGCGCGCGCCGGCCATCAGGTTGCCCTCGAACCCGCCGTGGCCCAGCATGGCCGCCAGCGCCGCGGTACGCACGATTTCCGACGGATCGTCGAGCAGCGGCGAGAGGAGATCGAGCACGTCGTCGCGGCCGATTGCGGCGCAGGCCATGGCCGCCGCGGCGCGCACCTCGGGCACAGGATCCGCGAGGATCGGCGCCACAGCCGCGAGCGGCACCCCGCCCGCGCCACCCATGCGGTTCAAGGCCGCCACACGGATGGAAGGCTCCGGATCGGCTGCGATGCGGGCGAGCGCGGCTCCTTTGTCCTGCGCGCGCACGTCGCCCAGCTCCTCGAGCGCCGCGAGCACGATGCGGGGGTCGGGGCTCGCGAGCGCCTGCACCAGGACCCGGCGTCCCGCCCCGTCGAACACGGGCTCCTCGTCGAGGGCGAGCCTCCCGCGTGCGCTCAAGGTGGCCGCGAGCTTGCGCATGTAGCGGCGACGCACGAGCGGGATGGTCGCGAACCAGGCCGCGACGAGCACGACCGCCACGATCGACAGCCTCTCGACGGGCACGCGGCTCGCGAGCACGATGAGCAGGCCGCCGCCCGCGCCGTACGAGAGGGGCTTGACCACCGCGTCGAGGAAGGCGCGCGTACGCGCCTTGACCCGGGCCGCGAACGGGACGTAGAGCGCCTGGAGCGTGGTCTCGTGGACGGTGTACTGGAGCCCGTTGTCCGAGAACTTCATGATCGTGGCCACGCCCAGGTGCGGCACGAAGAGCAGCACCGCGCTCGCCGCGCCGAACACGGCCGGCATGACGCTCGCTCCTACGCCCACGCCGAAGCGGGCGAGCAGCCTCGGCGTCGCGAGCACCTGGAACACGAACGAGACGATGCCCGTGCCCGCATAGAAGAAGCTGAAGAAGCGCGCGAGGTCGTCCTCGCGGAACGTGGCCCTCGCGATGGCCTTGAACTGGTAGTCGCCGAGGGTGAGCGCCATGAAGGCGAAGAGCAGCATGAGCGCCAGGGCGTTCACGTACGGCTCGCCCAGGATGCGCTCGTCGCGCACGGGGCGAGACGGGGCGGCGCAGGTGGCCGTGACCTTGCACGCGCGCGGCTCGCGCCCCAGGACGGCGGCAATGACCGCGATGACAGCCATCATGGCCGCGAGCACGAAGATGAGCTGGGCCGTGCCGACGAGCGTCACGATCGCGCCGGCGGACAGGCCGACCGCGATGACGCCCAGCACGCGCGCCGAGGCGATGGTGCCGAACAGGCGCTTGGCCGAGCGCGCGTCGTGCAGGTCGCCCGCGAGCGTCCAGAACTGGGAGATGAGCAGGTTCGCGAAGACCTCGGCCCACACGTAGAAGACGGGATAGATCCAGTCGGCTTTTGCCTGCACCGCGCCCCAGGTGCCCAGGTACGTGACGATGCCGAGCGCGGACCAGATGATGATCATGCGATCGCGCGGCAGCCGGTCGGCGAACTTGGCGTAGAAGGCCACGGTGATGGCCGAGGCCACGCCGTAGCACACGAACATCCACGGCAGGGCGGAGAGCGAGTAGCGCGAGAGGAAGAGCGTGTCGCGCACGGTGCGGCCCATGACGAACACGGCCGAGGCCAAAAAAAGGTGCGCGAACAGGAGCGCGGTGCGGCGTCCCTCGCCCGGACGCACCATGAGCACGCTCTCTGAGAAGGCAGAGAGCGCGGAGCGGGCCCGGTCCGCGATCAGGGCGTCGAAGGTCAGACGCTCGTTGGGGGTTGCCATGGGTTCAATAGATAACCCAGTTGGCCGGGAAGCGGTATCCCCCGCGAGGGCTCAGAAGTAGAACCCCGCGCCGATCGAGAGGTTCCAGAATTCCTGCTGGTCGTGGTGGTCGAGGGCGAACATGACCGTGGCGGAGATCGTGGCGGGACCGAGGTGCACGCCCACGGTCGGGCCCGCGTAGTTCCAGCTGTCCTGGTCGGGCCACAACCAGGCGGTGCCGAAGATCTCGGCCACGAGGAACAGCCCGAAGTCGAAGTTGAAGATGACCGGCAGCCCGTAGTCCACGCCGCCGGGCGACTCGTCGAGGAAGTAGCTCTGGCGCCGGTTCGGCGGCAGGGACGGATCGTGCTTGTCCGCAGGCTCGCCGTAGTGCGTTTTGCTGAACGTGCTCGAGCCGCTGTACGAGACCATGTACGGCCCGCCCTGGCTGCCGGGGGTGGTCGGCACGTTCTTTCTGTAGAATGTGGGATCGTTGCCGCCGTTGGTGTCGAAGAAGAGCGGGATGCCGAAGTACGGCACGATGGCGATCGTGAGCGCGCCCAGGCCGAAGATCGGGCCGCCGGTGATGTATGGACGGATGTGGAACACGTCCATGCTGAACACGTCCATGTACGACTGGGACAGGAAGCGCATGCTCAGGCCCGCGGCGAACACGAGCGGCGAGTCGTTGTAGAACGTGTACTGGCCGCCCACGGCGAACGACTCGATGACGAAGGTGTTCGGCATATCGCTGTCGAACAGGATGCCCATCTGGAGATCGCCGTAGATGTCCACAAGATCGGGCACGACCGCCAGGCTGAACTTGGGGATAAGGCTGATCTCGCGCGTGAAATACGGGCCATCCACATATCGGTCCGCGGAGGCATCCTCGAAATTGGCAGTCTGCTCGTCGGTCCGGTAGTAGAGGCCCAGCCCGAACGACCACACCGGCAGCGGCAGCGGGTGGCGCATGCCGCCCTGCACCGACGCCAGCTTGTCGCCGTCCACCGTGTCGCCTCCTTCTCCGGCCATCGCGGCCGCGGGCGCGAGCAGCACCGCGCACACGGCCACGGCCCGGCCGAGGCGGAACGCTTTCAATGTGTCGAGGCTTCCTGTCTTCTTCACAACGACCCCTCCTTTTTTCGCGCACGATCCCACGCAATCCAATCACTGGAGCTTAGCCCTCGTCCAGTTTTCGACAACGCCGCTTCTTCACTTGAACGACCCGGCGTGGTAGCCCTGTAGACGAATGGCAAGCAGCGGCACACCCCTCGAGTGGTTCGTCTTCGGCGCTGTCGTTCTCGCCGTCTTCATCATCGATTTCGGCATCTTGAACCGCAAGGCCAAGAAGCAGTCGTTCAGGAAGGCGGCCGTCTGGAGCGCGTTCTGCATCGGCGTGGCGCTGGCCTTCAACGCCTACGTCCTTTACGGCCACGGGCTCGACAAGGCGACCACCTTCCTCACGGCCTACCTCGTCGAGGAGGCGCTCTCGATCGACAACCTGTTCGTCTTCCTGGTCATCTTCACCTACTTCAAGGTGCCCGACGAGTTCCAGCACCGGATCCTGTTCTGGGGCATTCTGAGCGCCATGGTCATGCGCGCGATCTTCATCGTGGCCGGCACGGCGCTGCTCGCCGCGTTCCACTGGACCATGTACGTGTTCGGCGCGTTCCTGGTCTACACGGCGATCAAGCTGGCGCTGCAGAAGGAGGAGGGCGTCGATCCGGAGAAGAACCCGATCCTCAAGTTCGGCCGCAAGCACCTGCGCATCAGCCCGGACGTGCGCGGCGGCCATTTCTTCGTCAAGCACGACGGCAAGCTCATGGCCACGCCGCTCTTCCTCATCCTGCTCGTCATCGAGTTCACGGACCTGCTCTTCGCCGTGGACTCCGTGCCCGCGGTGCTCGCCATCTCCAACGACGTGTTCATCATCTACACGTCCAACATCTTCGCCATCCTGGGCCTGCGCGCCTTGTACTTCGTCCTCTCGGGCATGGTGGGCAGGTTCCGCTACCTGCGCTACGGGCTCGTGGTGGTGCTGCTCTTCATCGGCGTGAAGATGCTCCTCATCGACTTCGTGCACCTGCCGACGTGGGCGTCGCTCGCGGTCATCGCCACGGTGCTTACCGTGTCCATCTCGCTGTCGTCGATCATCCCCGAGAGGAAGGAAACATGAGCAAGGAGCCCGCGTCGCCAGGGCCTACCGGCCCTTCGGCACGTCGATCTTCACCGAGATGAGCGCGCTCGCGGCGAGCTGCAAGGCCGTCAACCCGCGCACGAGGCTCGTGGTGATCAACAACCCGCAGAACCCGTGCGGCAAGGTGTGGAGCCGCAACGACCTCGCCTTCATCGCGGGCCTGTGTGAGAAGCACGACGCGTACGTGCTCGGCGAGGCCATCGCGAGGCTCGAGCGGTGGCGCGGATGAGGGTGGCGCTCGCGCAGATCGACGTCGTGACCGGGGACCGGGCGGCGAACCACGGGACCGCCGAGAGGATGGCCGACGAGGCGCGCGCCTCGGGGGCGGATCTCCTCGTGCTGCCCGAGATGTTCGCCACGGGGTTCGTCATGGATCCGGCCGCGACCGCGGAGCCGCTCGAAGGCCCCACGCCCGCACTCCTGCGGCGCCTCGCGCGCGAGCACCGCTTGGCGGTGGTGGGCGGGTTCGCGCAGCAGGCGGCTGGCGGCAGGGCGCGCAACGTGGCCCTGGCCGTGGACCGGGACGGTCGCGATCTCGCGCTGTACGCCAAGACGCACCTCTTCGCGTTCCTGAACGAGCACCTGCACCACGAACCCGGGGACGCGCCCGCGCCGTTCACGCTCGACGGCGCGAGGATGGCCTGCTTCATCTGCTACGACCTGCGCTTCCCCGAGCTCTTCAGGCTCGTGGCGGACGAGTGCTGCGTCGTGATCGTCATCGCCTCGTGGCCGCGCGAGAGGCAGGCCCATTTCGATCTGCTGCTTCGGGCGCGCGCGCTCGAGAACCAGTGCTTCGTGCTCGGCGTGAACCGGGTGGGCGAGGGCGGGGGGCTCCCGTTCGCGGGCGGGTCCGTGGTCGTGGATCCGCTCGGCCAGGCGATCGCCTCGGGCGGCGAGCGCGCGGGACTGGTGGTGGCCGACGTGGATCTCGGGCGCGTGGACGAGGTGCGGCGCGCCATGCCGTTCCTCGCGGACCGCAGGTTTTAGGAACCTCCGAAGTACCAGCGCCCGCCCACGGCGCCGAAGATGTCCCAGTCCCAGAACGGGTAGAAGCGGCTCGCCGGGCCGAACTGGACGAACGCCTCGACCGGCACCCTGTCGAACAGGAACGAGAATCCGAAAGGCGCGCGCACCCAGAAGGCCGGGTTGGGGTCCCAGCCCCGGTCCTTGCCCTTGCCGGACTCGTGCCAGGGCGCGTCGATGCCCGTGCCTGCGCCCACGCCGAAGTACCACAGGAGCAGGAAGTACCTGTTCTCGGTGACGACGGCGGGGTGCCACACGAAGTCGATGAAGCCCACGAGCGCCTGGCGGTTCAAGAGCATGAAGGCCGCGTCGAACTGGAACGCGAGCGTCTCGTTCAGGAACAGCTTGCCCGTGAGGCCCGTGGGCTCCGGGAAGACCACGCCCAGGCCGAAGACCTTCTTGTTTCCCGCCCCCGCGGCCTCCGTCGGCGCGGCGAGCAGGACGAGCGCGGCGACTGCCGCGAGGACGACGTTTGCGCGTTTCATGTGAGCGATCATACCAGAAGCGGCGGGCGAGAGGTAAGTCGGGAAAGTTCTTGAGGGTCATCGGTAACGGCGGTACGAACAATCGTCGTTCCATGGTGAAATCGGGGTAGCAGGCGGTAGCGGCCGCGTACGGAGGATGCGATGGCAGACCGACGGTTCTTTCCCGGGATCGGCCCGCTTCTGACATGGGCTTTTGCGCAAGGGATCGGCATGGTCGTGTTCAGCGGTTGCAATGGCGACACCGAACCGAAGGAGTATCAGGCGGCCTGCTGCGTCGCGGATCCCGTTCCGCATGGAGTGACATTGCTCAACTGCCAGGACGACGCCATGTGCCCGTCCGGCACGGCCTGTATCGACGTGTCGAATCTCGACAGCGACAGTGATTGGCCCCGGGCGGATGACGAGGCCGGGGAGCCGACAAGGTGTCGTGGGACTCGCGGGGACAAGGTCTGCGGCATTCCCGAGACCCGATCGGGCGCGCGGCAGGCGTTGACCCAGGGCTTCCACGTGCAGGCTTTCCGGCTCGAACCCGTGACGGACGACCGGTTCAAGGATCGACCGGCGTTCACCTGGCACGCACCGAAAGGCACGAGAATCGTCCACTGCGCCCTGTTCGCGTGTCGCCCGGCGATCCGCGAAGCGCGCGACGGCCTCGAGATCGCCAACTACGACAGCTGCGTGCTCGCCTCCGAGCTGTACGAGCCGGGATCGGGAATCTTCGATCTGACCAACCCGGACCTGGAGTATCGCCCCGTGACCGAGAAGGTCGCCGGGTGCTTTCCGGTGAAGCA
Source organism: Deltaproteobacteria bacterium (assembly GCA_028713995.1). GTDB lineage: Bacteria > Myxococcota_A > Polyangia > JAAYKL01 > JAAYKL01 > JAQTNF01. The sequence continues at coordinate 44,354 of JAQTNF010000024.1, forward strand.
ACGTCGCATTTCCGAGCTCGCCGTGGGGTGCTGGGCCTACGACACGACCCATCTGTTCGCCGCCACCCCGCTGGAAATCATCGACGGCAGAGGCCTGTACAACTACCAACAGGCATTCGTCGAGGACTGCGTGTTGGAGCAGCCGCCCGACGGAGGCAAGAGCGAAGACAAGGAGGCGAAGGCCTGTTTCGTCGATGGGACGGACGTCATAGGAGCGTGCCACGACGGTGCGTGCCTAAATATCTGCGTCGACAACTCCGACTGCGCGCCATCCGATGTCGTGGGCGGGTCCGAGCAGGAGCCGGACGCGGCCGTTGATGTCGCGGACGGAACCGACGCGATGGACGGAGGCGCGACGGGAGCGGATGCCGGTCCGAAGCCGCTGTCCGTTTGCGTGAAGGATCATGATTACATCGGCTTCTGCATGCCTGCCGAGGGCTCCGAGGTGCGGCCATGAAACGGATCGCCTTCGTCGCGTTCGCGTTGTCGATGTTGTGCGCACGGCAGGGCCTCGCCCAGAAGGATTTCATGGTCGAGCTGGTCGGGCCGAACGACACGCTGCCCGCGGTGGTCTGCATTGCGTCCCGCACAATCGAGAAACCGACGCTCGAATGGCGGGGCGTATCCGATGTGCTGGGACAATCGCCGGATCCGTGCCGTCGCTCGGTTCGGTCCGTCGATGCAGGATGCGGGGACGGCAAGTCCTTGAGCGCTCCGTCTTCGTGCACGTGGCGGTATCGACGGTGCGGGGGAAAGGGCCCGGCGGAGGCGAAGGCCGAGGATCTTGCGAATAAGCTGCTTCGTGAGGCGCCGGATGTCACCGTGGCGTTCACCGACAACGGCGCTTGCGCCCCGAAGGTCGTCCTTCCGAGCACCCACAAGAGCATGATGTGCAGACGCGACGGCCTCGCCCGGAAGGACGCAACGGGTGTGGCGGTGCTCGATATCGAGTTCGGAACGGGCAACGTCCGCGATATCGAGTCGTTCAACGTCGATGGGAACCTCGTGACGTTCCAGGTCGCCGGCAAAGAGACCCGGGGCACGCTCAACGTGCGGTTGGCGGGGGGGCACTATCAGGAGACTTCGGTGCAACCGGTCGCCGGACAGCCGGTGAAGCTCGCGCTCGAGCCCGTCTGCTACAAGAGACAGCTCACATGGCCGGCACAGGAGGGATGGGCCTCAAACGGCAAGGTGGTGGTGAAATATCGTCGCGGGAACAAGAACAAGGAATGGAAGAGCGGAAGGATCCGCCTGTCGGCGGGTGTCGTGAGCGTTGCGTTGCCTCCTTCGCCGTCGGGGGAGGAGTCGACGTTGACCCTCGTGGGGCTCGCGACCTACGAAGTCAGATGGACGGCCGAGACACCCCCCATCGAGCTTCCTTTGCGCGCCAAGAGGGTCGGCTTCAAATGGCAGATCCCCTGCGAGTTCCCTTACGCGAGCGAGTGTCCTGTCGCCCGTCTGACCGATTTCGGCCTCGAGTCGAAGGGAACGTTCGCCGCGGCCCGACCGAATGGATATTGCAGCTACGTGGTGGAAGGCGTGAAGGGCACGGAGACGTTCCAGCTTCCCGCGGACGTGGTGTTCGTGATGCATGATCTTCCAAC
>JAQTNF010000025.1 GCA_028713995.1 Deltaproteobacteria bacterium
CCTTGCCTTCCTCCTTGGCCTCTTGCACCTCGGGCTTGGTCTCCGGCGTGTAGCGGATGAACGCCACGCCCTTGTCGGCCGCCTCGCGGTAGTAGTCCTCTTTCAGCCCGTAGGTGCGCATGTCCCGGAAGAGGACGTAGATGTTCATCCCGGGCTTGTGCGCCTTGAGCTTCAGGGCGTTCTTGATCGCGTGGCTGCAGCACACACGGCTGCAGTAGTTCCGATCCTCGTTCCGGCAGCCCACGCACTGGATCATCACCAGGTTGTCGGCTCCCACGACCGCCTCGTCGCCGCGGGCGATCTGCTCGCCCAGCTCGAGGTGCGTGAACACCTTGTGGCTCTTCTTGTACAGATACTCCGTGGGCTCGTAGACGTCGGCGCCGATGGCGATGACGGTCGCGCCGTGCCTGATCTTCCTCGTGAGCCCTTCAGCCGCGACAGTCGTGACGAAATTGCCCACGTAGCCGGACACGCACTCGATCACGGTTCCGTGCAGGACGTGGATCGCCGGGTTCAGGTACACCTCGCGGACGAGACCCTTCAGGTACGCCTGGACGTCGAGCCCCTCGAGCGTGGAGTGGATCCTCCGCGCCATGCCGCCGAGCTCCTGCTCCTTCTCGAGCAGGTGCACCTCGAACCCCTGCCTGGCGATCGAGAGCGCGGCCGTCATCCCCGCGATGCCTCCGCCGACGACCAGCGTCGCCTTGTTCACCGGCAGATCGAACTCCTTAAGCGGCTCGAGATGGCGCGCACGCGCGACCGACATGCGGATGATGTCCTTGGCCTTGCGCGTCGCCTCTTCCTTCTGCTTGGAGTGGACCCAGGAGCACTGCTCGCGGATGTTGGCCATGTCGAGGTAGTACTGGTTGAGCCCCGCCTCCCGCAGCGTGTCGCGGAACAGCGGCTCGAGCGTCCTCGGTGAGCACGCCGCGATGACGACGCGGTTCAGGCCCTTCTCCTTGGCGAGCTCGGTGATCTCCTTGGCCGAGTTCGTCGCGCAGGAGAAGATCTGCTCCTTGGCGAATACGACGCCCGGCAGGGACGTGGCCTCCTCGACCGCGGAACGGACGTCGACGACGCCGCTGATGTTGGCCCCGCAGTGGCACACGAAGACCCCCACCCGGGCCTCCTCCTCGGAGACGTCTTTTTCCTCGGGGTAAACGCGTTCCTGCGTCAGCTTGCCGCGCCTGGATTTAAGCCGCTCGCCGCATTGCGAACCGGCGCCGCTCGCGGAGAACACCGACTCGGGGATGTCGGTGGGCCCCTGAAACGCGCCGCTCACGAAGATCCCGGGCCGGGTCGTCTCGATTGGGTTGGGCCTCGCCGTCTTGCAGAACCCGTGCGCATCGAGCTCGATGCCGAACGTCACGGCCAGGTGCGCGTGGTCGGCGGGCGGGTCGAGCCCCACGGACAGGACCACCATGTCGAACTCTTCTTCTTTGACCCCCCCGTCGAACGTCGAGTACCGCACGACCACGTTCTTGTTTGCCGGGTTCTCGCGCGCGATCGACGTGTAGCTCCTCACGAACCGCACGCCGGGGAGTTGCTCCGCCCTCTGGTAATAGCGCTCGAAATCCTTGCCGTGCGCGCGGATGTCGTTGTGGAACACCGTGCACTCGGCGTCGGGCTCATGGTCCTTGGTGAGGATCACCTGCTTCTGCGTGTAGGTGCAGCACACGCCCGAGCAGTAGCTGTTCTCGCCCTCAGTGACCTTTCTCGAGCCCACGCACTGGATCCACGCGATCTTCTTCGGATGCTTCCTGTCGGAGGCGCGCAGGATGTGTCCCTCGTACGGACCGGTCGCGGACAGGAGCCGCTCGAAGTCCATGCTGGTGACCACGTTCTGCATCCTCCCGTAGCCGTATTCGGCCACCAGCTTCGGATCGAACGGCTCGATGCCCGACGCCAACACGATCGCGCCGACGTTGACCTCCCGCTTCTCATTCTGCTCGCGGAAATCGATCGCGCCGGTCTTGCACACGCCCCTGCAGATGTCGCACTTGCCTTCCTTGAGGTAGAGGCAGCTGTCGTCGATGTAGGCGACGAGCGGGATCGCCTGCGAGAAGTACACGTGCACCGCCTTGTTGTTCGAGATGCCCTGGTTGTAGCGATCCGGGCACTCTTTGGGGCAGTACTTCATGCACGTCCCGCAACCCGTGCACAGATCCTCGACGATGTACCGCGGCCTGCGGACGAGGTTGACCCTGTAGTCTCCCACCGCGCCTTCGACGCGATCGACTTCGGTGAACGTCAGAACCTCTACATTCGGATGCCGGCCGACCTCGACCAGTTTAGGTGAAAGTATTCACGTCGAGCAGTCGTTGGTCGGGAACGTCTTGTCGAGCTGGGCCATGTGCCCGCCGATGCTCGGTCCTTTCTCCACCAGGTAGACCTTGAAGCCCGCGTTGGCGAGATCGAGCGAGGCCTGGATGCCGCTGATCCCGCCGCCGACCACCATGACGTCTCCGAACTTGTCTTTTTCCACTAGAGCGCCTCCTCGACGATCTCGGTGATGTCCTTGATCGCGATTTTGTCCTCGTATTCGAGGCTCAACCGGCTGTCCTCGAACATGGTGATGCAGTACGGGCACGAGGTCGCCAGCACCTGCGCCCCGACCTCGCCGGCCTGTCCGAGCCTGAGATCGGAGAAGCGCTCGCCCTTGGGCGTGTCCATCCACACGCGCCCGCCGCCGCCGCCGCAGCACAGGCTGTCCTGCCGCGAGCTCGCCATCTCGACGAGCTCGAGCCCGGGGATGGCCTTCAGGATCTCGCGCGGCTCGTCGTAGATGCCGTTGTGCCGGCCGAGGTAGCACGGGTCGTGGTAGGTGACCCTCTTGCGGTACTCCTCCTTGAGCTCGAGCCGGCCCTTCCTGATGAGATCGAGCAGGAGCTGCGACATGTGCACCACCTCGAAGCTCACCATGAACTCGGGGTACTCGTTCTTGAACGTGTGGTAGCAGTGGGGGGAGGCGACCACGATCTTCTTCACACCTTCGTCGATGAAGGTCTTGATGTTCTGTTTCGCGAGGGTCCTAAATTCCTTCTCGCCGCCGATCTTGCGGATGCTCTCGCCGCAGCAGCTCTCCTTGGTGCCCAGGATCCCGAAGTCCACGCCCGCCTTGTGCAGGATGCGCGCCGTGGCCGCGGCCGCCTTCTTCAGCCTCGGGTCGTAGCTGTGGTAGCAGCCCACGAAGTACAGGATCTCCATGCCCTCGGCGAAGGGCCTGACCGGCAGGTCCCTGGCCCAGTCGGCCCGCTTGGCCCGCTCCTCGTTCAGGGGGTTGCCCTCGAGGAGAAGGCCGGCCTTCACGGCGCGCGCGGAGCGGACGGACGCGGGGAAGACCTCGTACTTCGTGGCGATCCTGCGCAGGGACACCCCGAGCGGGATCTGCTCCACGCCCCGCGGGCAGTACTGCGGGCAGGTCCCGCAGGTGGTGCAGCGCCACACGTCCTCGCTCTCGATCTCGGTCAGGCCGAAGGCCGCCTCGCGGACGATCCTGCGCATGCTGAACTTGCGGACCTTGTTCCAGGGGCAGACGACGTCGCACTTCCCGCACTGGTAGCAGTACTTGAAGGTCTCGCCGCCGGCTTCCTTGATCTCGTCCGCGATCTCTGGGAACGGGGTGACTGTTTCCACGGCGCTAGCCCTTCCTCGACATCCGCGCGACCGTGTCCATGACCTTCTGCAGGCCGAACCTGTTGGTCAGCGACTCGATGCCCAGATCCAGCTCCCCGGGCTTCGCCGCCTCCTCCTCCTCGACCTCCTCCTCGCGCTCCTCGAAGACCAGGACGTCGTTGAGGCACCACGTCACGCAGAGCGGTTTCTCCTCCCCCTCGCACATGTCGCATTTCAGGGGCAGGCCGGAATCGGGCTCCTTGAACAGGTCCCGCGACGGGCAGGCGGCTCTGCACATGCCGCACTCGTCGTACTCCTTCCCGTCGATGATGTAGACATCCCTGCCCGAGCATTCGGCCGGCGCATACTCGCCCGCGAACACGGGAAGCCAGATGTCCTTGAGCCGGTGGGTGATCACTCGGATGCGGGATCGCGCGGGATTGATCGAGCTGTACTTCGGCGTGGCGTGGAACGCGGAGCAGGCGATCTCGCACGACCGGCAGCCGTTGCACTTGTCGGCGTCGATCTTGATCCTTTTGACCTTCTTCTTGATCTTAGCCATTTTTCAGAATCCCTCTCTGCTCGAGCTCGTCCGCGACGTACTTCAGATCCAGCTCCTCCAGTCGCGCCCTCGTCGGGATGCCGTTCATGTTCCATCCCTTGTACGCGTAGTAGGTATCCAGGAGCTTCTGCTCGAGCTCCGGGAACCTCTTCTTCCAGTGATCCTCCGGCGGCTTCTCATCGGCCCTGGTCATGCCCAGCCTGTTGTTCAGGGCCCGGTGGAGGTTGCGGCTCCTGTTGACGATCTTCTTGAGCCCGGCCTCGTCCAGATCCATTCCCGTCGCGGCCGAGATCAGCTTCGGGTAGTTGTGGATGTGGTACGGCGGCTTCAGGCAGAACGAGCCCATGCCGGCGCACAGCCCGATGGCGTCGTCGATGTTGTGCAGCATCTCCATCCAGTCCACGATCTGGCTGCACATCTCCGGGGTCGGGAAGTAGGGTATGCCCTTCTCCCCGCGAGGCTCCCATTCGAGCAGGATCTGCTTCCACGACTCGTCCGGGAGCTGCGGCCAGTCCTTGACGAACGCCTCGCGCTGCTCGCGCGTGGGGAAGGCCGCCTGGGGCCAGTTGCCTTCGATCTGCGTGATGCTGATCTTCTCGTTCGTCGAGTACATGAGGAAGTACAGCGGATCGAGCGTGCTCAGCTTGAGGGGGAGCTGCTCGTGCTTCTTGATGGTGTTGTGGGCGAACTCCTCCGCGCCCTTGCCGATCTTCTTGGCCGCCCAATATGTGCCGTCGGCCAGGACGTCTCCGATTCCTTCCCGTCGGACGACCCTGTCCAGCAGCCACGAGAATCTCCCCTCGGGGTCAGACGGGCACCCCTCGAAGTCCTTGTCGGTCAGGATGCCGGCCTCCTTGAGCTCCACGGCGAAGGCGAGGATCTGCGGCGTCGAGAACGAGTCCACCCCGTACTCCGTGGCGCGCTGCAGGATCCTGAAGTTGAAGTCCAGCTGGTCGACCTGGGCTCCCATGGAGTACGTGAGCTTGCCGAAGCACTTCGCCATGTACCTGGGAACGTCCTTGTGGGAGACCAGCGCGCCGCATTGCTGCGGGCAGTTGTAGCAGCTCACGAACCGCTTCACCGCGTTGAGCTGGGTCGACACCCACTCCTCCTCGTGCTCCTTGGACCAGAAGTCCCTCCTGCGGACGCGGGCATTGCCCCACATGAAGTTTTCCGTGTGCCACTTCTCGTCCGTGTGCTTGAACTCCTGCGGCGATCCGATGCCGGACAGGATGGTCATCACGCCCTTGACGGGGTTCTCGTTGCGGAAGTTGATGTAGTCCGTGATTCCCTTCATGTGCTCCATGAACTCGGCGCCACGGGCGAGAAAAACGTCCTTGGTCCCGCGCACTGCCACGGCCTTGATCTTCTTGTCGCCCATGACCGCGCCGCCCCCGAGCCGGCTGGCGCTGGACCTGGACTGCTCGATGGAAGCCGTGAACACCTTGTTCTCTCCCGCGATCCCGATGGCGGCGACCTGGGCGTTCGGCTCGTTCAGCTCCTCGCGGATGAGATCCTGCGTCTCGAGCGCGCCCTTGCCCACGAGGTGAGACGCGTCGCGTATCTCCACCTTGTCGTTGTGGACCCACAGATACACCCACTGCGGCGACTTGTTCTTGAGAATGATCTTGTCGTAGCCCGCGTACTTCAGCTCCGCGGACCAGAACCCGCCCATCATCGGGTACGCGAGCAGCTCCGACTGGGGGGAGATGAAGGTGACGACCGTCCGGTTGCAGCTGAAAGCCGGCGTCCCGTTCAGGAGCCCCGTGCTGAAGACGAGCAGGTTCCCGTCGTCGAACGGCTTCGTCTCCGGGGGAACCCGGTCCCAGTGCAGCTTGACGCTCGTGCCGAGCCCGCCCAGGTGGGTCTCTAAAAGCTTCGGGTCGGTTTCCACCCGCTCGATGTTCCCCGTGGCGAGATCGACTTCCAGGTAGTACCCTGCCTCCGCGTATCTCATTTGCAACTCCTCGAGGTCCGCTCGTTCTTCAACCTGCCCAGGTGCCTGAGCCTCGGAATGATTTCCTTGTGTATGTCGCACACGACGGACTTGCCCGAAGTGGTGCCGGTCAGCAGCAATTTGTCGTTCGGGCATCCTCCCTGGCAGGCTTTCATGAAATCACACTTCCTGCATTCGTCCGGGATCTCCGATTTTCCGACATCATAATGGAATGATTCGCATTGTATTCTGCTCAAGGGATCCGCATCGAATATCGTCCCGGTTTTCAGGGAATGGTTTCTGAGGCAAGGCCCGATCGAGCCGTCCGGGTACACCGTCGCGATCCGTTTTCCGCAATGATACGGGGACGACTCGTGATCCCACATGGGGATCAGCGTGTCGAACAGGAAGGTCGTGTGGACGTCGTGCCCACGCAACACGTACTCTTCCAGGAGATCGCAGAGCTCGTGGTATTTCTCAAGAAGCCTCTTTTTGTATTCGACGTCCAATCCTCTGTAAAGATTCCTGTAGTATCTCAGCCGGTATCCGTTCTCTATTCCGAATCTCGTGATGTCGAGAGCCCGCTCCAGGTTGTAGTCATCCAGGGTGGCCACTATCGTTTGATTGATGACATTGGATCTTTCGGCGACGATCTTCATCCTTCTCGAGAGCTCGTCGATGCCGATGTCCGTGACGTTCGTCGTTATCCACTGGATGTCTTCGAGGTCGTCCCAGTCGACGGAATCCACCAGATCGCCGTTCGTGAACAGGAATCCCTGCATCCCATCGGTGTTGGCGTATGCGGAATCCATGACTCTCTTGACCCTGTCGGTCCTCAACAACGGTTCCCCGCCGAGAAAACCGATGGCATTCACTTTGATGTTGTTTGCTTTCCAGACCTCGGGAATCCAATCGAGCAGCCTCGAAAACGCGTTCTCGTCCATCTCCAGATTGTTGCCGTCGCCGACCTGGTTGAAGGAATAGCAGTAATTGCACCTCCTCGTGCATCTGTATGACAAAAATAGGAGGAACCAGAAGAAGGGAAGCTTCTCCCAGCCGGCCTCTCCTCGGAGCCTTCCATCCTCGATGGAATACATCCGCTTCAGTTGTTTGACGTGTTCCGTCAATCTTCTCATGAGGATATCAATTCGCCTTCTTGTTCGGGATCATCTCTTCGCTCGTGGATGAGGACACGATCGGATGGATCGGCGAGACGAGCGCGATCACGGCGAACAGCGCGAGTGCGCCGACGGTCGTGATCGCGAGCTCCAGGAGAATGGACGCCAGGGGGACCGGCAATCGCAACCGTGGCTGACCGAGCACAACGAAAGAGACGACGCGGACGAGCGCCATGCCTGCGGCGACCGTGACGAAGAGGCGCGGTGCAAGAAAGACCGAGCGATTCCATCCCCTGTTCCACCCGAAGAACAGGGTGAAGGCGAGCCCCTGCGAGGCGATTGCGATCGCCGGGCGGATCACCATGGGGTCGAGCGGCGGAACGCCGAAGACAACGGTGTCGAGGAGCTTCCACGACGCGGCGACGACGCTCACGGAGGCGAGGGAGAGAGGCGAAAGCCCGCGACGCAGGGCCGCCAAGAGAACGGAGAACCCGATCGACGCCATGACCGTGCCCGCGAGCGGAACGCGAGCGAGGTGCAGGCCGGCGCCGAGCGTCGCCTCGAAGAGCCCCCAGGCGGAGCCGAAAACGAGAACGAAAAGGAGCTCCTGCTTCCTCATGCCACTGACCTCCCTGCGCGAGCGCAGAATCCGTTCTTTCCGTTTGGTCCCGGTCGGAAAACTGACCAGAAAACCACAATGGTCAGTATCCCATGAGAACGGAGAGGCTGCAAGGGGAGAAAAGACGCCGCATCGCGAGATGGAGGCGCAACTGGCCGGAAATACTCGGATGAAGACGGCTCACCCCATGAACGGGTAGGTGAACTCGGTCGGCGGGTCGAAGGTCTCCTTGATCGTCCGCGGCGAGACCCAGCGCAGCAGGTTGAGCAGGCTTCCGGCCTTGTCGTTCGTGCCCGACGCGCGCGCGCCGCCGAACGGCTGCCGCCCCACCACCGCGCCGGTGGGCTTGTCATTGATGTAGAAATTGCCGGCCGCGTCGCGCAGCCGCTGGTCCGCGACCTCTATGGCCGCGCGGTCCCGCGAGAAGATCGCGCCGGTGAGCGCGTACGGCGAGGTCCGGTTGCACAGGTCGAGGGTCTTTACGAACTCCTCGTCCGGATAGACGAAGATGGTGAGCACCGGTCCGAAGATCTCCTCGGCCATGGTGCGGCTCCCAGGATCGCTCGCGAGGATCACGGTGGGCTCGACGTACCAGCCGCGACTCCCGTCGCACCCGCCGCCGTGCAGGATCTCGCACGAGGGATCGCGTCGCGCGCCCTCGATCTCGCCGCGGATCGCGTCGAACGCGCTCTCGTCGATCACGGCGGTCATGAAGCTCGAGAAGTCAGTCACCGGGCCCATGCGCAGGCGGGCGAGGTCCGAAAGGAGCCTTTCGCGCAGCGCGGGCCACAGCGACGCGGGGATGTAGGCGCGCGAGGCGGCCGAGCACTTCTGGCCCTGGTATTCGAAGGCGCCGCGCACGAGCGCGGTCGAGAGCGCGGGCACGTCCGCGGTCGCGTGCGCGAACACGAAGTCCTTGCCGCCGGTCTCGCCGACGATGCGCGGCCAGTAGTGCGCCGGCTTGATGTTGTGGGAAATGGTCTGCCACATGCGGCGGAACGTTTCGGTCGATCCCGTGAAGTGCACGCCCGCGAGCTCGGGGTGCGAAAGGAGCGGGTCGCCCACCGCGGCGCCCGACCCGGGAACGAAATTGATGACCCCCGGCGGCAGGCCCGCCTCCTCGAGCACCTCGAGGATGACCCACGCCGGGTACACGGCGCTCGACGCGGGCTTCCACACCACGGTGTTGCCCATCATCGCGGGCGCACTCGGCAGGTTGCCCGCGATCGACGCGAAGTTGAACGGAGTCGCGGCGAAAACGAACCCCTCGAGAGGCCGCCATTCCATGCGGTTCCACGCGTTCGGCGCGTTCTCGGGCTGCATGCCGTAGATCTCGTGCATGAACTGCACGTTGAACCTGAAGAAGTCGGCCATCTCGCACACGGCGTCGATCTCGGCCTGGTGCGCGGTCTTGCCGAGGGACAGCATCGCCACGGCGTTGACCCGGGCGCGGTAGCGGCACGACAGGAGCTCGGCGGCCTTGAGGAAGATGGCCATGCGGTGCTCGAGCGGAGTGCGCGACCACGAGGCTCGGGCCGCAAGCGCGGCGTCCGCGGCCTTGAGCGCGAGCGCCCGATCCGCGCGGTGGAACCGGCCGAGGTCGATGGCGTGATCGTGGGGGGCGCGCAGCACGCCGAGATCGCCCGTGCGGATGCGCTCGCCGCCGATGACGACCGGGATCTCGACCGGCGTGGCCGCTATGGCGTGGAGCTCGTCCTGCAGGCGGCTGCGTTCCATCGTTCCCGGCGCGTACGACAGCACCGGTTCGTTCCTGGGATACGGGGGAATGTGTCTGCCGAGGTTCATGCCGTTCCTCCTGTGAGTTCCTCGGTAAAGATATCGCGCGGCATTGCATGATGAAAAGTGATACTTTTTTATAGATCACATGAATATCATTCATGTTTGTGCCGAGGAGCGCAATCCCGGGAGGAGATGGACGATGGAGCTCGACCTGAACCAATTGCGCGCGTTCATGGAGGCGGTCCGCGCCGAAAGCTACACGCTCGCGGCGAGGAAGCTGCACGTGAGCCAGTCCGCGGTGAGCCATGCGATCCGCAAGCTCGAGACCTCCGCAGACAAGCGCCTCGTGGCGTGGCGCGGCAGACGCTTCTCGCTCACCGAGGACGGCAGGGCGCTCTACGAGACGTGCGAGCGCGTCTTCTTCGAGCTCGACGACGCGCAGAAGCGACTCACGTCAAAGGGCTCGAAGACCGCCCACCGCGCGGTGCTCGGCGCGACCGTTGAGTTCGGCACGACCGTGCTCATCCGCAAGATGACGCCCTTCCTGCGCGCCCACCCGGAGATCCATGTGGACTTCCTTTTCTCACACGATCTGATACCGCCGCTCCTGCACGACGAGGTTGACTTGGCCGTGGACTGCAGGCTGCACCGCCACCCGTCGATGGAGCGAATCGACCTGTTCCGGGAGAAGTACGCGGTGATCGTCGCGCCCGCGTTCGCGAGAAAACATAAGATTCGCAAACCGCGCGACCTCGCTGATCTGCCGGTGCTGTCGCTCGATGCCGATGCCGAGTGGTGGGGCAACCTGCTGCGCGCGCTGCCCGCGGCCGAGCGCCCCGCCTTCCGCAGAGTCGTCGCGGTCAATCACATCCGCGGCATCATCAACGCCGCGATCGACGGGCTCGGTGTTGGGTTCGTGCCCAAGTACACGGTGCTCGGCGAGCTCGGGGGCAAGAACCTCGTCGAGTTGTTCGGGGATCTGCCGCTTCTCGAGGACACGTTCCGCGTCTACCAGAAGCGCTCGCGCGCCGCGAGCGAGGTGAACCGCCTGCTCACGGCGCACCTGCTCGCAATCGACACGTCGGAGTTCGGCGACGCGATGGGCTCGGTGTCGTGAAACATCGATGCGAAATGAGTCGTGCGGGGCTTGAGGGACCGGCCCCGGATGGGTTATGCCGGGGCATGTCGCGCATCCCGCAAGCAGAGCATCGAGACCGCCTCGCGCGGTGCGTCGAGGCCATGCGCGCGCAGGGCATGGACGCGCTCGTGCTGATGCCCGGGACCAACTTCGCGTATCTCACCGGGCGGAGGTTCGCGCGGGAGCGGCACAGGCTGCTCGCGGCCGTGATCACGTCCGGGGGCGATCTCGCGCTCATGGGACCTTCGTTCGAGGAGCGGGCCATGGGGAGCGGCCCGGTGCCCGCCGCGATCCACACCTGGACGGACGAGGAGGACCAGTACCGCCGGTTGGCCGCGCTCGTTACCGCGTCGTGCGGCGCCCGTCCGTGCGTGGGCCTCGAGCCGACCACGAACCACTACCACGCTCTCGCCCTGCGCGAGGCGCTGCCCGAGGCGAGCCTCGTGGACGCGACCAAGTCCACGGACGGCCTACGCGCGATCAAGAGCGAGGCCGAGATCGCGTGCCTCAGGGAGGCTGCCGGCCGGACGCGCGCCCGCATGCTGAAAGTCCCGTCCCAGCTCGTGGCGGGGATGAGCATGCAGGATCTCGGAAGGCTGTACGGCCCGAGCGCCATGATCCAGATCGGTCTCACGACCTCGCTGCCCAACGAGACCTCGGGCTCGAACCGGCTCTCGCCCGGCGACGCGGTCGTCATCGACGCGGGGGATCGGATCGAGGGCTACCGCTCGGACCTCACGCGCACGTTCTTCTTCGGCGAGCCGTCGCCGAGGATGCGCGAGGTGTACGGGATCGTGCGCGAGGCAGAGGCCGCGGCCATCGAAGCCGTGCGGCCCGGCGCACCGGCCGAGGACGTGGATCTTGCCGCGCGCCGGGTCATCGAGCGGGCCGGGTACGGGGCGTTCTTCACGCACCGCGGCGGCCACGGCATCGGGCTCGACTTCCACGAGGCGCCCATCTGCGTGCGCGGGAACAAGGAGCCGCTCGTGCCGGGCATGGTGCTCACGGCCGAGCCGGGCATCTACCTGCCGGGCGAGTTCGGCGTGCGCCTCGAGGACGACATCCTCGTGACCGAGAGCGGGCACGCGATGCTGTCCGAGCCGGGACCGTTTGAGATCGACTGAATCCGGCCCTGCGATTCGGGGTCAGGGAAGGGACAGGATCTCCACCGTCGACAGCTTGGTCTGAACGCCGCCTCCGGCGTACTGCCAGCCGCCGGCAACCACCAGCTCGCCGTTGACCACGGCCGCCGCTGGGTTGGCTCGCGCCGTGGGCATATCCGGCAGCGCGGCCCACGCCTCGGGCTGAGACTTGAAGAGCTCGGCGGTGGCCGTGTGGGCCATGGGCGTCCAGCCGCCGGCCACGACCAGACAATCTTGCACCAGGCCTCCGCTCAATCCCACGCGTGGCAGCAGCAGATCGGGTGCGCTCGTCCACTGGCCGACATCGTGTCGGTAGCGTTCGACCGTCGCCATTCCGTACGAGTTGTTCACGTCGGAGGCGGCGCCGCCGATAACGTACAGACCGTTGCCCACGGTGGCGCCCGCGGCGGCCTCTCGCGGGGTCGGCAGGTCGCTCGAAAAGCGCGACCAAGTCGCGGTCTGCGGATCGAACAGCTCGATCGCCCCGCTCGTGGACGAGCCATTATATGTCGTGCGTCCACCCACGACCGCGAAGAATCCATTCCATGCCGCCCCGCCGGCATTGGCGCGTGCCGTCGGCATGGCCGGCTCGGTCCGCCAAGCGTCGGTCGTCGGATCGTAGCTGAAGACATCTGCGATTACGTCGCTGAAATCGCCGTTGTAGCCGCCGGCGACGTAGATCCGATCGCCGACCAACGCCACGGCAAAGCAACAACCAGGTTGCGGCATGGAGGCCACGGATGTCCACTGGTCCGAAACGGGGTCGTAACGCTCGACCGCGGCAGTGATCCCGGGAGAGGTGTCCGTTTGACCGCCCATGACGTAGACGTAGCCTTGTGCCTCGGCGGCCCCGGCAACCGACCGAGCCACGGCCATGCTCGCCCCCGTCCGCCACGACCACCCCTGCGTGGTCTCGCATTGGTACGGCGCCGCGCTGTCGGTGTCGGTATCCGCGCCAGTGCCAGTGCCGGTGTCCGTGCCTGACGTATCGCCGGCGTCGGTGTCGTTGCCGCTGCTACTGCCGCTGCAGGCCGCGGCCAGACCCAGGAAAGCAATCGCGATCCACCTCATGGTGCCAATTGTTCCCTCCTTCTTGGATGGTCGCCATGATGGTAGCAGATAAACAGATATCCGTTGTTACTTCTTCAACTCGTCCCACTTGGTGTCGATGAGCTCGAGCAGCACGCCGTTCACGTTCTTGGGGTGGATGAAGGCGAAGAGCAGGGCTTAAGGCTTCGACGACTTCCCCTTCGGGTCGATGGCCCCCGCCACCTGAGTGAGCGGGATCGCGGACACCTTCTTGTCGAGCCTTATGGCGGTATCGCCCGGGTAGATCACCCAGAGATGGGCGAGGTCGAGATCGGAGCAGGCGATCTGCATCGAGCGGGTCAGGCGTGGCGCGTCGCCGTACTTGAACTCCGCGCCCCAGTTCTTGCCGCCCCGGGTCCAGAACAGGTCCAGCTCGGCCCCGGCGTGCGTTCCCCAGAAGAACGCCTCCTCGACCGACAAACCGAGATGTCGCACGGTGCGCTCCAGGGCGAAGCCCTCCCAAGAGGCTCCGAGCTTGTTGTGGTTCTCTAGCTCTGCGAGGGTCTCGATGCTCCAGAGGCAGTGCGCGAGCCCACTGTCGCGCAGGTAGATCTTGGGGGCCTTGATCAGGCGCTTCTTGGTGTTCATGTGCCAGGGCTGAAGCACCCGCACCATGAAAGTATCCTTGAAAATTCAAGCGATAGGTATGAAATTTCAATGATGTAATTTTCGGTATCGGCAGGCGACCCGGATGGGCATCCAACTTCGGCCGGTTGCGTGATGCACCGTCGACCGGCTTGGGTCTTGTCGGAAGGGGAAGTGTCCGTTCGCGTTGGGCTCGAAAAGTTTCTCGCCGACGACTATCTTCGATTATACTCCGCCCTGAAACGACGCCTCGGACGGACGGCGGAACGCCGATCGAGAGCGTCAAAAGGACGAAATCGGCATGGTCGAGAGGGAAATGCTCAGGGACGTGAGGAAGCGCATCGAGGCGCTTTACGGTGAACGCCTCATCGGCGTGATCCTTTACGGCTCCGAGGCCAGGGGCGAGGCAGGCGCGGACAGCGATATCGATTTCTTGGTTCTTCTCAAAGGTCCGGTGGATCGATGGCAGGAGACCAAGAGAATCAACCGCGCTCTGTATCCCGTGGAACTGAGCCTGGCTCCCTACCGTGCCATCAACGCGCTGCCCCTCGATTCGACGGAATACGAGGCCGAGAAAGCCCCGCTCTACTCGGCGGCCAAGCACGAGGGGCTGCGGCTATGACCGACTGGCGGGAGTATGCGATGGCTACGAATCTAGAACGTTTCAGAAAAGATTTAGACCGCCTTATCAGTCAGGGTGAACGACTCGAATTTTTAATGTTAAAAGAAGTGATGCAAGGAGACAAATTGGATGAGCTGATACGCAAACAAGTTGGTGCCGAAAATGCAAAGGCCTTCCTTAAAGACCTCCCAGACCTTCATGAGGATTACGAAGCGTGGTATTCTGAATCCTTGGCGCTACTTCGACAAATTTTACCAGATCGGGTTAGTAATTTTATTGGGCTGTATGAGAAGCCCAAAGGACGGAAATCTATCGATTATGGAAATTACGTTATGCAAGACTTTTTACAGGGTCTGCAAGTCACCTTGCACGGTAAGGTGAAGGTTGACATGAAAGCCGCACTTCCACAGTACACGCAACAGCTCGCCATCTTGAAGGCGGCAAAAACGCGTTTCGAGAGCTCGCTATTTGAAATTCGACAGATATTGCAAGCGGACATATTCGACAGCGAAATCAGTGCCGCACGCGAATTGATGAAGCACAACTACCTACGAGCGGCAGGCACTATTGCGGGCGTCGTTCTCGAGAAACATCTACGTCAAGTCTGCGACGATCACTCTGTCACGATAACCAAAGGCAACCCGGGAATTGGCGATTTGAATGAGCTGTTAAAAGCTAACTCGATCATTGACGTGCCCCAATGGCGGTACATCTCTATGCTCGGAGATATTCGAAATCTGTGTAGCCACAATAAACACAAAGAGCCGACGATCGAGCATGTGACCGACTTGATTGATGGGACGGATAAAGTGCTGAAGACAGTCGTTTAATCCTATAAAGTGCCTAACATGCGGCGCTTCCACACCTCAGGCCGAGCGCCGAACGCATCGAGATTTCCCCGTACCCGAGACAGGTCCTTGGCCCCGGTCTTGGCGGTTTCGCAGAGAAGCTGAGCAGGGCGTAGGGCAGGTCAGGCCTACTTCTTCAGCTCGTCCCACTTGTAGTCGATGAGCTCGAGCAGCACGCCGTTCACGTTCTTGGGGTGGATGAACGCGAACTCGCAGTCGCGGAAGGGGCGCGCCTTCTTCGAGGGGTCGTCGGCGAGGGGCTTGGGGTTCGGGATGAACTTGTAGCCCTTGGGCTCGAGCTCGGAGATGGCCGCGCGTGGAGTCCACGGCGAGCCCCGCGACTACGCCGCGGCGGGCTCCGCGCGCCAGCCCTTGCGACCGGAGGCGAGCCTGAGCCGGGCTGGGGTGGCTTCATCCCCCAGTTCGGCCAGGGAGTCGATGACGTAGTCCCGCTCGGGGGCCTTCGTGGCGACGAGCAGGCGAAGCAGCCGATCGGCGACTGCGCCCATGGGCTCGCGCCCGTTCTCCCAGCGGGAGACGGTCTCGGCCGCCACGCCCATATGCCGCGCGAAGTCGGTCCCGGACCATCCCAGATGCTTTCGCAGGAACCTGACCTCGGCCGGCATCAGCCGGGACTTCTTCGCGACCACGGCCATGGCGATGGCCTGGTGCAGGTCCTCGATCCTGGGAATCACGACCTCGTGTTCCCCGCAACTCCGGCAACGGCGGACCTCCACCCCCTTGAGCGTGACATGGGGCAGGCCGCACGCAGAGTAGTTGTAGTTCTCCCTGGCCGAGGTCATCGCTTTTCCGCACGTCAGGCACTTCATGGCTTCATCCTCCACGCGGTCACGACCCGCAACTCGATAGCCGACCTGAAGGCCACCACGACGCACATGCGCGCCGTCCTCACTCGGTGGCGCCACGAGCCGTTCTCGAACTCGGCAGGCTCGACGACGCCTCCTCGGAGCATGTTGAGCACGTCGGTGGTGGCGAGGTCATCCTTCGCCATTTCCGCAAGCGCATGGCCCGTGAAGGTCACGCTGCCGCCGCGGACAATCTCCCGAATCAGCCTTCCGGCCTCACGGGTTTTGAGCGGCTCGACGAGCACGATGAGAATGTGCGTCCTGCTTGAGGTAATGTCAAGAACTGAGGTCTCCGGATACAGTGACGGAAGGACGGATGGGGCAGGGCACGCCTACTTCTTCAGCTCGTCCCACTTGTAGTCGATGAGCTCGAGCAGCACGCCGTTCACGTTCTTGGGGTGGATGAACGCGAACTCGCAGTCGCGGAAGGGGCGCGCCTTCTTGGAGGGATCGTTCAGCAACGGCTTGGGGTTCGGGATGAACTTGTAGCCCTTGGGCTCGAGCTCCGCGATGGCGTCGCGGGTCTTGTCCACGTTGAGCCCCACGAGCATGATGCCCTCGCCGTTCTTCTCGATCCACTTGGCCACGTCGCCGTCCGGCGAGGTCGACTCCATGAGTTCGAAGCCCACGCCGCCGAGCCAGTAGCGGGCCACGCGGATCTTCTCAGGCTCGTCCACGTATGGATCGTCGGGCTTGGGCTTGCCGAGCACCGGCTCCCAGGCCTTCATGGCCGCATCGAGGTTCTTCACGGCGATGCACAGGTGATCGATCTTATTGACCTTCATGGCTTCAGCCTTTCTTCTCGGCGTGGCCCTCTCCGTCGTAGCCGCGCGGCACGCCCACGGTCCAGTTGCCCGGGTTGGGCAGGAACGCGCGCGGCGTCGTGTAGCCCTCGAACCGGCCCTCCACGCCCTTGTTCGGGAGCCGGAAGTGGATGGCGCCCACCGGGCACGCCTCGAAGCAGATGCCGCACTCCTCGCACAGGTCCACGAGGATGGCGGCCTTGTCCTTCACGAGCCCCATGATCTGGGGCGGGCAGTGCTTGGTGCAGACGCCGCAACCGTCGCAGCGGAAAACGTCGATCTTCGGTACCATGTCGCTCCTCCTTCGCCTTCTTAAAGGCGCATGCCCATCTTGTAGCCGTCGAGGACGGCGGAGTTGCCGCGCCGCGGGATGAGCGCGTCTCCGATGACGTAGACGCCCTTGCGCGCCTTCGCCAGGTCGTTCACCGGTTGCATGTCGGCCAGGATGACGGTCTCGGCCTCGACGAGCTTTTCGCCGTCCGGCGTCTCGACCTTGATGCCCTTCGCCGTGATCTCCGCGGGCTTGGCGAACCCCACGAGCGCCACCTTGCCCTCCTTGAGCTTGCTCATGTAGCGCCAGATGTAGCTCGGGTTCACGTCCGAGCCGGGCTTCTTGCCCTTGTGCACGAGCGCGATCTGCGTCCCGCCCTTCTCGAGCAGGAAGAGCGCCGTGGCGATGGCCACGCCGCCCGATCCGAGGATGGCGACCGACTTGCCGACCTTCACCTTGCCGTCCATCACGTCGAGGCACGAGACTACGTTCTTGCCATCCGCGCCCGGCAGCGTGCTCTTCGGGACGGCGCCTGTGGCGACCACGACCTCGTCCGCGTCGGCCTTCTTGATCTCCTCGGCGGTGAGCGTCCGCTTGAGCTCGAACTTGACGCCGCCCTTGTCGCAGTAGGTCTTCAAGTAGTTGACGAGGCGCATGAACTCCTCGTCGCCGTATGGGCCGTGGGACGCCGTTGCGGCCTGGCCGCCCACATGGTCGCGCTTGTCGAACACCGTGACCTTGTGGCCCTTCTCGGCCGCGATGGCCGCGGCCTGCATCCCCGCGATGCCGGCGCCGATGACCCAGATCTTCTTTGGGTGCGCGACCTTGGGGAACCCGTAGAACCCGAAGTCGGGCTCGGACTCGTGGCCGAGCGACGGGCGCACCATGCAGTTGAGCTCCGCGTCGCGGAACAGGCGCGCCAGGCAGATGTTGCACGCCATGCACGGGATGATGTCCTCCTGCCGGCCCTCCATGATCTTGAGGGGCAGGAGCGGGTCCGCGATCATGGGGCGGCACATCTCCCAGAAGTCGAGCTCCTTGCGGGCGATGGCGGCTTCCGGCAGCTCGGGCACGAAGAGGCGGTAAGCCATGGACACGGTCGTCGTGGGCCCTAGCGCCTCGCGCACGCGCTTGGCGAGGTAGAGCCACTGGCCCATCTTGCAGTCGCGCGAGATGACCGACACGGCCGACTCCTGCCAGCCCGCGGTGATCGACAGGCAGTCGGCGCCCGCCTTCTCGGCCAGCTTGATGACCTCGAGCGACTCCTCGGGCTTGTTGCCGCCGCGGTCGTGGAGCAGCTCGTCGGCGCACAGGCGGATGATGATCGGGTAGTCGGGGCCGACTTCCTTGCGGATGCGGCTCACGATGTCGGTCATGAACTTGGCGCGGCCCGCCACCGAGCCGCCGTACTCGTCGGTGCGCTTGTTGGTGTAGCTCGAGATGAAGTTGGAGATGAGGTAGCCCACGATGCCCGAGATCTCCACGGCGTCATAGCCGGCCTCCACGCAGCGGCGTGCGCCGTTCACGTGCTCCTGTATGCCCATCTCGATCTGCTCGCGCGTCATCTCGACCGGCTCGCGGAACCGCGGGATGCGCTGCTTCACCTGGGACGGGCCCACCGTGTAGTGCAGGTTGATGCCGCCCACTCGGCCGCAGTGCATGAGCTGGAGCACCGACTTGGAGCCGTGCTTGTGGATGGCGTCGTTGATCCTGCGCAGGCCCGGGATGAACTTGTCGTCCCAGATGCCCATCATGCCCACGTAGCCCTGGCCCTCGCCCCTGGGATCCGTGTAGGCGCCCTGGGTCGTCACCATGCCGGCGCCGCCGCGGGCCTGGGCCTCC
The DNA here is from genome assembly GCA_028713995.1 of Deltaproteobacteria bacterium. Lineage (GTDB taxonomy): Bacteria > Myxococcota_A > Polyangia > JAAYKL01 > JAAYKL01 > JAQTNF01. The sequence continues at coordinate 18,797 of JAQTNF010000025.1, forward strand.
ATGTAGGCGACCTCCTTGTCGGCGACGAAGCCGTCCCCGTAGTTGAAGTTGGTCTCGGTGGAGGCGTACTTGATGCGGTTCTTGACCTCCATCTTGCCGAGCTTCGCGGGGCTGAAGATGTGCGGGTACTTCTTCTCTCCGGGTTTCATCTGAAAACCTCCTTGAGGGTTGTTCGAGGTTACAATCTCGTAAGATCGAAATCGAGACACATGGTCTTCGCCGGCTCGAATCCGCTCGTGCTGAAGAACCGGATGAGCTGCCAGTCGTCCCAGCTCACGAGCGTGTTGATCTTCTCGACCCCGGCCTTGCCGAGGTGGCCCACGAAGGCCTCCATGAGCTGCCGGGCCACACCCTTGCGCTGGTACTCGGGGTGGATGCCGATGGTGTCGAGGGTGGCCATCGTGGCCGGGATGCCGTACTCGCCGACGAAGAGCTCACCCATCACGAAGCCGACGACCTTGCCGTTCGCCAAGGCCACGAGAGCGGTGACGATCCGGTCCTTCTCGTCAAGGATCCGCGCGAACTTGCCCGCGAAGTACTCCGGCCGCGCGTTCCGAAAGACCTGCTGGTCGATGTCCACGACGCTGTCGAAATCCTCCCGGCGCAGCGGTCGTATCTCCAGCTCCGTCCTCGCCATCCCGAACCTCTTTCCCGTTGCGGCCGGCTCTCCGGAGCCGGTCCGTTCGTTCTCCACAGGCGGCAGACTATAGGGCATCATTTTCCCGATGGCAACGAGTGACTCGGCTTTGATTGTCCTGGTTTCTGTTGAAGAGGCCACGTTTCCAAGATATTGTGAAAATGACAAATGAACACCCAAAACGAGGCAATGAACATGGCTCGATACCGAATATTATCCGGCGCATTTTGGGTATGCATCATTCTCGTCCACGGCTGCGCGAAGATCGAAGGCCTCAACAACTCCGTTGACGGTGGAATCGGGACCGGCACCGGAGCCGACTCGGACTCGGACATGGATGCGGGCGGCGACACCGACGATGATGCCGGCACGGATGGGGATGGCGATACCGATACTGATACCGACGCTGACGCCGACACTGACGCCGACACTGATACAGATACGGACACCGACGCGGATTCCGATACGGATGGGGATGGCGATACCGACACCGGGACCGAATCGGGCACGGACCCGGTCGCGTGCGGCGACACGGACACGTCCGTGTGCGGCGCGGATCCGTGCGTGGACGGGTACTGTTGCGACGATTCGTGCACAGACGTATGCGAGGCGTGCAACCTTACGGGCAGCAAGGGAACGTGCACGCCGGTGCCGCTCGGAGACGATCCGGACAGCGAGTGCACAGCCCAGGACGCCGGGAGCTGCGGGTCGAACGGGGCGTGTGACGGTCTGGGCCAGTGCGAGGAATATGGGACGGACACGCCCTGCGGGGTTTCGGGCTGTCCCGCGGACTCCTGCGACGGAACAACGGCGTTCCTCGACTACCCGACCACGTGCGAAAATTATTGTGGCGACGGGAGCTGTCAGGAATCGTGCACGTGCAGCGCGGCCCAGACGAATTGCACCGCGTCGGGCTGCTGCACGGCGCAGTGCGCTCTCCCGGCCGGGTGCGCCACCGCGGCCGGAACGTGCGCGGACGTCTGCGGAGCGACGACGCTGTCGGTGGAGCAGGTCTGCAACGGCTGCGGCGCGAACGGGGCGAACGGCGCGTGCACCGGGACGAGCTACGCATGCGACGCGGGGCACGGGTGCGAGACCCGGTCTTGCGGCGGAACGGATTACATCTGCACGAACTCTGGGGGGGCGTGGCAGTGGAGAACCAGCGCCGCATGCGACGACGGCAACGCGTGCACCACGGGCGAGGCGTGCAGCGGCGGCGCGTGCAAGGGCGGATCCGCAGTGGCGGAGGGCACGGCGTGCACGGGCGGGTTGTGCAAAGCCGGCGCATGCGTCGACGACCAGTGTTTCATCTCCGGGTTGTGGTACGGCGATCAAGACAGCAACCCAGCGAACGAGTGCCAGGCCTGCGTTCCTTCAACGAGCGGGACTTTGTGGACGAACAAGACCTTCGGAACAGCCTGCTCCCTCGGCATCTGCAACGGCGCAGACACCTGCATCGTGAACCCCTGCGCGACGGACGAGACGCTGGAGCCCGGCACGACCACCGTGTGCTGGAAGCGCTGCCCGCAGGGCAAGTCCTGGAGCGGCTCCGCGTGCACCGGCTCGGCCACCAACTACACCCAGGCGAGCGCGATCGCCGCGTGCCGCGCACTCGCCGGCACCACGTTGAACTGGCGGCTGGCCACCACCAGGGACTTCGCCCGGATCCTGAACCCGTCGAGCCTGGGGAACGAGACCGGCCCCGCGTTCACAGGCACGGCGTGCACGACCGCGTCCACCAACTGCTACGTGATGTTCGACTCGGGGATCCGTGGCACGACCGGGATCTGGAGCCAGAGCACGGCGAGCTCCTCGAACGGAGCCCGTGCGAACCTGAATACGGGAGCGGTGACGAACGCGGCCAACACCGGGACCTCCCAGGCGCTTTGCATCCGGGACACGAGCGCGAGCACGGCCTGTCAGACCGCGGCCGCCGCATTCGTGTATAGCTTCGAAACAGGCGAGTCCGCGACGACATTGTACGGCTCTCCGAGCTGCTGGAGCGTTGGCACTCCGACGGCCAACGCCTCGGCCCCGCCCTCGGCCCAATCCGGCTCGAACCTGCTCGGCTGCCCGCGCACGACCGTGTACTCGAACAACCTTTCGGAAACGACGAACTGGGCGGAAGGGCCCAGGACGAGCGCGTGGGAGGGCTTCAAGATCGCGGCGTGCTCGGGCCAGAGCGTGAGCGTGCACTTCTACATGTGGACCGACATCGAGTCGAACGCGTCGTGGTGCACGGACGGCGTGTGGTGGGAGATCTCCACGGACGGCGGCTGGACCTGGACAGCGGCCGCCACCTCGGTGCCGTTCACCGATACCCACGGCAACTGGTGCGCGCTCAATTCGGGATGGCTGGAGCACACATACACGCTGCCCGCGGCGTACCTGAACGATCAATTCCGGATGCGGTGGATATTCTACTCCGACGCCCAGAACAGATTCCGCGGCCCGTTCGTCGACAACGTGCACCTCGTCAAGAACTGAATCTGCTGCCACGAAAAGACCGCGCGGCGGTGAGACGATTTTTCGCAACTTCTCCAGCCGAACGGCCGATGAGCTCTTCGAACGGGCACCGTTCCGAAAGATGCGCTATCATCAACAAGGAGGGGAGGCGGTGACTGACCAGGTTTCATTCGAGGACATCAAGGAGCTGTTCCGCGAGACGGATCGCAAGATGCAGCAGACCGCGGAGCAGATGCGGGAGACGGACCGGGAGCTGCGGACGAGCTTCAAGGAGTTGAACCTTCAGCTCGGGCACCTGGGCAACCGGCTCGGCGAGTTCGTGGAGGGCGTGGTGCGGCCCGGGCTCGTGCGGCTGTTCCGCGAGCGCGGCATCGAGGTGCACGGGACGCTTCGGGACGTGGGCGGGAGCCGGGACGGCGTCGCGTGCCAGGTGGATCTGCTCGTGGTGAACGACAAGGACGCGGTGGCCGTGGAGGTCAAGTCCAAGCTCGATCAGCGGGACGTGGACGAGCACGTGGAGCGTCTCGGCAAGTTCAAGCTGGTCTTCCCGGTGTTCGCGTCCAAGCGGCTTTTGGGCGCGATGGGGGCCATGGTGATCCCGGACGGCGCGGCGGCGTACGCGGAGAAACGGGGGTTGTTCGTCATCGGGCAATCGGGCGAGGACGCCGTGCTGCTGAACTCCGAGGGCTTCGTTCCAGGCGAGTGGTAGCCCAGCTCCCCCTTCCTGCTCCCTCTTCCCTGCTACGAAAAGACCGCGCCTCCGGTGGGATGGCGAGGGGGCGCCACAATCCGATTTTCCTCAGTGATTTCGCTGTAACTGCCGATAACCCATTAAAAAGTTGACACCCCTCATCCGTTGTGGCTACGTGTATTCCATCCCGATAGTGGGAAGACGTGGGAAAAGTGCTGGCAACATGTTTCGAGGCCGCTACGACACGACGGTGGATGACAAGGGACGCACGAGCCTGCCGTTCCGCTATCGCGAGGTGCTCGCGTCCGTGGACGACGACCGGTTCGTGGTCACGACCGGGCTCGAGCCGTGCCTCGTGGCGTACCCGTTGAGCGGCTGGCGCGAGTTCGAGCAGCGCCTCATGTCCAAGCCGTCGTTCGATCCCAGCGTCGTCATGCTGAAGCGCGTCTACGTGTCGAGCGCCGTGGAGTGCCCCGTGGACGGGCACGGGCGCATCCTTCTTCCCCAGAACCTGCGCGACTACGCGGGCATCACGCGGAAGGTCGTGTGGGGCGGGATGGTGGGCTACGTGGAGCTCTGGGATGAGGGCCGCTTCCGCGAGATCTTCACCGCGGCCCAGGCCGGGGCAACGGGTCTCGGGAAGGCTCTCGCGGACCTGGGCCTCTAGAGGCGGGAGGACCATGGAAACCACCTTCGAGCATGAGCCGGTGCTCATGGACTCCGTTCTCACGCTCCTCGCGCCGGTCCCGGGCGGCGTGTACTGCGACGCCACGGTCGGCGGGGGCGGGCACGCCGAAAGGGTGCTCGAGGCCTGCGCCCCGGACGGGCGGCTCCTGGGCATCGATCGCGATCCCGAGGCCGTGACCGCGGCGCGCGCGCGCCTCGCCCGCTTCGGCGACCGCGTCTCGATCCGCCACGGCCGGTTCTCGCAGATCGAGGGGCTCCTCGCCGAGGCCGGCGTCAAGAGCGTCGACGGCCTGCTCGTGGACCTGGGCGTATCGTCGCCGCAGCTCGACCATGCGCGGCGCGGCTTCTCGTTCATGCGCGTCGGCCCCCTCGACATGCGCATGGATCCCACGGACGGCGAGACCGCGGCCACGCTGCTCGCGCGCCTTTCCGAGGACGAGCTCGCGGATCTCATCTTCCGGTTCGGCGGCGAGCGCCTCGCGCGGCCCATCGCCCGCTCCATCAAGGCCATGGAGGCCGCGGGCTCGCTCGAGACCACCTCCGATCTGGCGGTCGCCGTGCGCCGCGTGGCGGGCCGCAAGGCAAAGGGCGACATCGATCCGGCCACGCGCACGTTCCAGGCCATCCGCATCGCGGTCAACTGCGAGCTCGAGGAGCTCTCGTCATTGCTCGATCTCCTGCCAGAGCCGCTGGCCGTGGGCGGCAGGGTCGTGGTGATCTCGTTCCACTCGCTCGAGGATCGGCTCGTCAAGAAACGTTTCGACGGGCTCGCGTCGCCGTGCTCCTGCCCGCGCGACATGCCGGTCTGCTCCTGCCCGCCGCCATCGGTCGAGCACGTGACGCGCAGGTTCGTCCGCGTGACCGCCGCCGAGGCCGGCGCGAATCCACGCGCGAGGAGCGCGCGGGCGAGGGCCGTGCGGAGGATCCGGTGAGGCCGTTCGCCAATCGCAGGCGACCGTCCGGGGCCGTCCCCACGCGGCGCCGCTTCTCCCTTTCGTTCCTCAAGCGGCGGACCGGCGCGAACGGCGCTTCGCGTGTCCCGCGGCCGCAAGGGACCCTGCCGACCACCATGGGGCCCGCCTACCTGGCCCTTCTGCTCGTCGTGGTGGCGCTCGTGGCGGGCGCCTTCGTGTTCCACCTGTACGTCCGGTTCGAGGGCATCCACCTGGGCTACGAGACGAGCCGCGCCCGCGCCGTGCGCGCCCGGATGCTGGTGGAGCGCCGGGAGCTCAGGCTCGAGCTCGCCTCCATGAAGAGCCCCGATCGCGTCGAGATCGAGGCCCGCGAGAAGCTCGGGATGGAGGTCCCGGACCACGCGCGGATCATCCCGATCGGCGGCCGGCAGGCGCCCGCGCCCGCGTCCGGCGGAGCGCTCTAGCCGTGGCTCTCTTCGGCCAGGGACGGGCGCTGTGGGTGAACGTCCGCATCCTGTGCCTGGCGGCGGCCATGCTCGGCGGCGCGGCGACCGTGGCGCACGGCGCGTGGGACGTGGGCGTCCGCCGCGGCGAAGAGCTCAAGGCGCTGGCCAAGGAGCAGTACATCCGCCGCATCACCGTGCCGGCGCGCCGCGGCATGATCGTCGACCGCCACGGCGAGGAGCTGGCCGTGGAGGTCGAGGTCGACTCGGTGTACGCCGACCCCAAGAAGGTGGCGAACCCCATGGCCGCGGCCGCGGCCCTCGCACCCGCGCTCGGCATGGACGAGGCGCTCCTGCGCTCGAGCCTGACTTCGAAGCGTCACTTCACATGGGTGAAGCGCCGCGTCTCCACGGACGAGGCGGGACGGGTGCGCGCGCTCGCCATCCCGGGCGTCGAGATCGCCAAGGAGAGCCAGCGCTTCTATCCGGGGCGCTCGCTCGCGGCCCACGCCCTCGGCTTCTCGGGGCTCGACTCGGTGGGGCTCGAGGGCGTGGAGCTCAAGTTCGACGCCGAGCTGCGCGGCAGCGACGACGCGGTGCGCGGCCTGCGCGACGCCCGCGGGCGGGTGGTCTTCGCGGACGGAGTCTTCGGCCTGAAGGGCGTCGTGGGCAACACGATCGAGCTCTCCATCGACCGCACGCTGCAGCACATCGTCGAGCGCGAGCTCGAGGCGACCATCCACGCCTTCGAGGCCAAGGCCGGCCACGTCGTCATGATGGATCCCTACACCGGTGAGATCCTGGCGCTCGCGAACTGGCCCACCTACAACCCCAACACGCTGTCCGCATCCGGCCAGCCCGAGCGCCGGAACCGGGCCGTCCTCGACGTGTTCGAGCCGGGCTCCTCGTTCAAGGTCTTCACCCTGGCCGCGGCGCTCAACTCGGGCGCGGTGCGGCCCGACGACATGACCTTCTGCGAGAACGGGCGCTACGAGATCTCCGGCGTCAAGATCCACGACGATCACCCGGACGGCTGGCTCACGCCCACGCAGTGCCTCAAGCGCTCGAGCAACATCTGCTTCGCCAAGCTCGCGGCAAAGCTGGGGGCGGAGCGCCTCTACCACTACCTGCGCCGGTTCGGCTTCGGCGATCCGACCCATGTGGATCTTCCGTTCGAGATGCGCGGCGTGCTCCACCACTTCAAGAAATGGTACGACGTCGATCTCGCCACCGTCGCGTTCGGACAGGGGGTGGGCGTCACGGACATGCAGATGGCCGCGGCGCTCGCGTCCCTCGCGAACGGTGGAATGCTCATGCGGCCCCTGCTCGTGAGGCGCATCGTGGGCCCCGAGGGCGAGGCCGTGCGCTCGTTCGCGCCCGAGGCCAAGCGCCGCGTGGTGAGCCGGTACACGGCGCGCCTCGTCGCGGACATGATGACCGCCGTGACCGAGGAGGGCGGCACGGGCGTGGAAGGCGCCCTGTCCGGCTTCCTGGTGGCGGGCAAGACCGGCACCGCCCAGAAGTCCGAGGGCTCGCGCGGCTACCACGAGGACAAGTGGGTGGCGTCCTTCGTGGGCTTCGTGCCGGCCGACAAGCCGCGCCTGGTCATCACGGTGTTCATCGACGAACCCGTCATCAGCCACTACGGCGGCAGCGTGGCCGCGCCGACCCTGCGTCGCATCGCGGACCAGTCCTTGCGCTATCTCGGCGTGCCCCCGCGCGGGAATGCCGGCGCGAGCCCCAAGCCCGTGCAGGTCGCGGCGAAACGGACCGCGTGGGACCGCGAGGAGCGCAAGGAGCCCGCGGGACGGGAAGGCGACGCCGGCGTCACCGAGACCGAGCCCGGGTCGAACCAGGTCCGCGCTCCGGAGCTCGCGGGCCTGACCATGAAGGCCGCCATGGATCGCCTGGCGCAGGCCGGCCTGCGTCCGCTCTTTTTGGGCACGGGCATCGCGGCGGAGCAGGTTCCGCCCGCGGGCGATCCGGTCGACGTCGGCGGCTTCGTGCAGGTCAACTTCCAGCCGGTCCTCGCGCAGGGGGGGGCGCCAAGCCCATGATCGCGACCGCGGGCCAGATCGCGCGCGAGCTGCCGGGCGCCGTGCTGCACGGCGACGGGGACGTGGAGGTCACGGGCGTCACGCACGACTCGCGCGAGGCGCGGTCCGGGTTCCTCTTCGCCGCGCTTGAAGGGGCGAAGACGGACGGCCGCAGGTTTGTGGACGACGCCCTCGCACGCGGCGCGAGCGCCGTGCTCGCGGCCGAGCGCCTCGGAACCGGGGTGCCGGAGATCGTGGTGTCCGATCCGCGCGCGGCCCTTGGGCTCGCCGCCGCCGCCTGCTACGGCCATCCCACGCGGCGCATGGGCGTGGCGGCCGTGACGGGAACGAACGGCAAGACGACCACCACCTACCTCGTGGAGTCCGCCCTGCGCGCGGCCGGGCTCGCCCCGGCCGTGATGGGCACGGTCGAGTACCGCTTCGGCGAGCGAAGGTGGGACGCGGCGCACACCACGCCCGAGGCGCCGGTGATCCAGTCCGTGGCGCGCGAGATGGCCGAAGCCGGAGCGACGCACCTCGTCATGGAGGCGTCATCCCACGGGCTCGCGCTCGGCCGCCTGAACGGCTGCCGCTTCCGCGTGGCGGCCTTCACGAACCTCACCCAGGACCACCTCGACTTCCACAGGACCATGGAGCGGTACGCGGCGGCCAAGATGCTGCTCTTCACGCGGGCCATCGAGGGCGAGCCGGACGCGCGCGCGGTCGTCAACGCGGACGACCCCTTCGGTCGCGAGATCCTGGCCCTTGTCCGCCATCCGTCCTTGAGCGTTTCGTGCGACCCTTCGAGCGGCGCGGACATCCGCCCTCTCACCGCGCCGTCGTACAGCATCGACGGCATCGAGGCGCGGCTCGTCACGCCCGGGGGCGAGGTCACGCTTACGTCGCCGCTGCTCGGGGAGCACAACCTCGCGAACCTGGTCCTGGCGTTGGGCATCTGCATCGGCCTCGGCGTGGACGCGAAGATCGCGGTCCTGGGCCTTGCCCGCGCGACGCACGTCCCGGGCCGCCTGGAGCGCATCTCGAACCCCGGGGGCGCGGCGGTGCTCATCGACTACGCGCACACGCCCGACGCCCTCACACGGGCGCTCGCGGCCCTGCGCCCGCTCACGCGCGGCCGGCTCATCTGCGTGTTCGGGTGCGGCGGCGACCGCGATCCGGGGAAGCGGCCGCTCATGGGGCGGGCCGTTGCGCAAGGGGCCGACCTCGCGGTCGTCACCTCGGACAACCCCCGCACCGAGGAGAAGGAAGCAATCGTGGACATGATCCTCCCGGGCGTGGTTGGGGAGGGCTTGGAGCTCCTCGACGGCGCGCGGCTTGCGGCGGCGACGCGCGGTCACGTGGTCGAGCTCGATCGCCGGGCGGCCATCCGGCTCGCGATCTTCGCGGCCCGCCCCGAGGACACGGTGCTCATCGCCGGCAAGGGGCACGAGGACTACCAGATCCTGGGCACGCGCAAGATCCACTTCGACGACAGGGAGGAGGCCCGGGCGGCCCTCGAGGCGAGAGGGGGATCCCATGGCTGAGCTCGGCTGGAGGCTCTCGTTCGTGGCGGGCCTCGCGGGCGGACGCGTGACGGGCGCGGGCGATCCGATCCTGTCGAAGGTGGCGATCGACTCGCGGGGCGATCTGCGCGGCGCGCTCTTCGCGGCCCTGAAGGGAGAGCGGTTCGATGGTCGCGACTTCGCGGCCGAGGCGGTGGCCAAGGGGGCCGGAGCGGTGCTGGTGGAGCGCGAGATCGCCGATCTGTCCGCGCCGCAGGTGGTCGTGGCGAACGCGCTCGCGGCGCTCCAGGAGCTCGGGCGCGCGCGCCGCGCGGAGTTTTGCGGCCCCGTGGCGGCGGTGACCGGGTCAGCGGGCAAGACCACCACGCGCCGCATTCTCGCGGCGATCATGCAGGTGCGCTACGCGACCCTGGAGCCGGTCAAGAACTTCAACAACCACATCGGCGTGCCGCTCACCCTGCTCGGGCTCGGCCCCGAGCACGGCGCTGCGGTCATCGAGCTCGGGTGCTCGGACTTCGGAGAGATCGCGCTCCTTGCCCGTCTCGCCGATCCGGATGCGGCGCTCGTCACCAACGTGGGACCCGCGCACCTCGAAAAGCTCGGCGATCTCGCGGGAGTGGCGCGCGCCAAGGGCGAGCTGTTCGCCGGGCTCAAGGCCTCTGCCGTGGCCGTGGTCAACCTGGACGATCCCTACGTGGTCAACATGCCCATCTCGGCGCGCCGCAGGGTCGGCTTCGGCTTCGCCGTGGACGCGGACGTGCGGCTCCTCGAGCGGCGTCCGGCGGGCTTGAAGGGGCAGTCGGTGAGCATCGCGATGGGCGGCCGGAAGGTGGAGGCCGAGCTGCCGCTGGCAGGCGAGCACAACGCGCGAAACGCCCTGGCCGCGGCCGCGGCGGCCTTTGCTTTGGGCTTGCGCGCGGACGAGATCGCGCTGGGCCTCTCGCAGGTCGTGCCGGCTCCGGGGCGCCTGGGGCTCAAGGCCGGTCCGCGAGGCAGCCTCATCATCGACGACACGTACAACGCCAACCCCTCATCCATGCGCGCGGCAATCGCGGCGCTCCTCGAGCTCAAGGGGCGCGGGCGGGCCATCTGCGTGCTTTCGGACATGCTCGAGCTCGGCGAGGGCTCCGTGCGCGCCCACGAGGAGCTGGGCGCCGTCGTGGCTCGGGCGGACGTGGACCGCCTCGTGACCATGGGAAAGGGCGGCGAGGCCATCGACCGCGGCGCCGCGCGCGCCGGGCTTCCCGCGGACAGGCGCAGGAGCGCGAAGGACCATGCCGGAGCCGCGGCCGCGGCGCGCGAGAAGCTGAAGGAAGGCGACGCGATCCTGATCAAGGGATCGCGCGGCACGAGGATGGAGAACGTGGTGGAAGAGCTGCTGAAGGGAATGGACTAGATGCTCTATGAGCTCCTGTACCCGCTGCGACACGAGGCGCCCTGGCTCGGCTGGCTCAACGTGCTGCGCTACGTGCCGTTCCGGCTCATCGCGGCCATGCTCACGGCCATGTTCATCTGCTTCGCCCTGTCGCCGTGGTTCATCCGCAGGCTGCAGAGCCGGCAGATCGGCCAGGCCGTGCGCGACGACGGCCCGAGTTCGCACTTCTCCAAGGCCGGCACGCCGACCATGGGCGGCTCGCTCATCCTCTTCGCGCTCGTCATCCCCACGGTGCTGTGGGCCGATCTGCACAACCCGTTCATCTGGCTCATCCTGGCCGTCACGGTCGGCTACGGCCTCATCGGCTTCATCGACGACTACCTGAAGCTCAAGTACGGCAGCTCGCGCGGCATGCCCGGCAAGTTCAAGCTGCTCTTCCAGGTCTCGCTCGCCGGCGTGGTGTTCCTCTACCTGTACATGGACGGAAGCCTGCCCCACGACTGGCTCGTCCTGCGCCACAGGCTGGCCCTGCCGTTCGTGGCCTTCGAGAAGCACCCCATCGTGCTGCCGGGCTGGCTCTACGTGGTCTTCGCCACCTTCACCGTGGTGGCCATGTCGAACGCGGTCAATCTCACCGACGGCCTCGACGGCCTCGCCATCGGCCCGGTCATGGTCAACGCGTTCACCTACATCATTCTCGCATACGTGGCGGGCGTCTCCTTCTTCGGGATCAACATCGCCCGCTACCTCGACGTCCCGCCCATCCCGCTCGCGAGCGAGCTGACCATCTTCTGCGGCTCGGTGATCGGGGCGGGCATCGGCTTCCTCTGGTACAACACGTTCCCGGCCCAGGTGTTCATGGGCGACGTGGGATCGCTGGCGCTCGGCGGCGCGCTCGGCACCATGGCCGTGCTCACCAAGAACGAGTTCCTGTCGATCATCCTGGGCGGAGTGTTCGTGCTCGAGACCCTCTCGGTCGTCACGCAGGTCACGTCGTTCAAGCTGACCGGAAAGCGCGTCTTTCGGATGGCGCCCATCCACCACCACTTCGAGCTGAAGGGGTGGGCCGAGCCGAAGATCATCGTCCGCTTCTGGATCATCTCGATCATGCTCGCGCTCGTGGCCCTGGGCTCGCTCAAGCTCAGGTGAGGAAGGAAGGGAAAGGCATGGATGAAGGGACGGCGGTCAAGGCGGGGACGAGGCAGTTCGACCGCCCGCTCTTCATCGCGGTCGTGCTGCTGCTCGGCTTCGGAGTGGTGATGGTCTACTCCGCGTCCGCCGTGGTCGCGTCGCAGGTCATGCACGATTCGGCCTTCTTCCTCACGCGCCAGGCGATCTACGCCGCGATCGGGATCCTCGCCATGCTCATCGCGAGCCGCGTCGACTACCATTTCTACGAGAAGATCGTGTACCCGCTCCTCGGCGCCTCGGCGGTGGCGCTCGTGCTCCCCCACACGCCCTTGGGGCTCACCATCAACGGCGCCGCGCGGTGGATCGCCGTGGGGCCGATCACGGTGCAGCCGTCCGAGATCGCGAAGGTGGCGCTCGTCCTGTGGCTGTCGTACTCGCTCGCCCGCAAGACCGAGAAGATCCGCACGTTCTCGGTGGGGTTTTTGCCGCACATCGTGTTCCCGGGCATCATGATCGCCTTGTGCCTCACGCACCCCGACTTCGGCACCGCGGTCGTCATCGCCGCGCTCGCCTTCGCGCTCCTGTTCGTGGCCGGCGCGCGGCTCGGCTACATGCTGCTCGCGCTCATCGCCGCGGCGCCCGTGGCCTACGCGCTCGTGGCCGGCTCCGAGTACCGGCTGAAGCGCATCCTGGCCTTCCTCGATCCGCTCTCGAACCGCCTCGACGACGGCTACCAGCTCAGCCAGTCGATGTTCGGCTTCGCCTCGGGCGGCGTCACAGGCGTGGGGCTGGGCGACGGGCTGCAGAAGCTGCTCTTCCTGCCCGAGGCGCACAACGACTTCATCGGCGCGATCGTGGCCGAGGAGCTCGGCGTGATCGGCATCTGGTCGGTCATCGCGGTCTTCGCGTTCGTGGTTGCGCGCGGGATCGCCATCGGGCTTAAGACCCGCGACGATTTCGGCAAGTACGTGGCGGTCGGAATCACGGTGCTCATCGGCGCGCAGGCCCTCGCCAACCTCGGCGTGGCCATGGGGCTTCTGCCCACGAAGGGGCTGAACCTGCCGTTCGTCAGCTTCGGCGGCACCGCGCTCATCATCTCGCTCTACTCCGTGGGCATCCTCCTCAACATCTCTCGCGGGCCGGCCCCGAAGGCGGCGCGCGAGGAGCCCGAGGCCGCCGTGAACACGCGTCGTTCATCCACGGTCGCGGCCGTGGAGGCGACGCCGTGAGCGGGCGCGGGCTCAGGGTCGTACTCGCCGGCGGCGGGACCGGCGGGCACGTCATCCCGGCCCTGGCCGTGGCCGGGGAGATCGTGCGCCGCGGCGGCGAGGCGCGCTTCGTGGGCACGCGGGGTCGCCTCGAGGAGCGGCTCGTGCCGGCCGCGGGCTTCGGCATCGACTTCATCGAGGTGCGTCCGCTTTCGGGGGTGGGGCTCACGGGCGCGGCCCTGGGCGCGGCCTTCGTGCCCGTGGCGCTCGCGCGCTCGGCGGCCCTCCTGCACAGGATCCGCCCCGACGCCGTCCTGGGCGTGGGAGGATACGTGGCCGGCCCGGTCGTCCTCGCGGCGAGCCTGACGGGAATTCCCGCGGCGGTGCTCGAGCAGAACGCGGCCGTGGGCCTCACGAACCGGCTCCTCAGGCGCTTCGTGCGACGCGCGTTCGTCTCCTACGAGGAGACGGTCGCGGAGTTCCCCAGGGGGCGCGCCGAGCTCACGGGAAACCCCGTCGGTCGTCCCATCCTCGACGCGGCCGCCGCGCGCAGCGGCGACGAGGTGCGCGAGCGCGTGAGCATCGTGGTCATGGGCGGGAGCCAGGGCGCGCGGGCGATCGACGAGCGGGTGCCGGCTGCCATGGCCGAGGCCGGGCTGGGCAAGGGCGTGAGCGTGCTGCATCAGGCAGGCGTCGGGCGCGAGGAGGAGGTGAGGGCGGCCTACGCGGCGGCGGGCATAGAGGCGCGCGTGGTCACGTTCATCGACGACACCGCGGGCGCGTACCGCGGCGCGGACCTGGTGGTGGCGCGCGCGGGCGCGACGACCGTGGCCGAGCTCACGGTGATGGGCCTGCCGGCCGTGCTCCTTCCCTATCCGCACCACGCGGACAGGCAGCAGCACCGCAACGCCGAGCCCATGCGCCGGGCAGGGGCGGCCGTGGTGCTCGACGAGCTTGAGACCGGAGTCGCGGAGCTCGCCGCGGCCATCTCGGAGCTGGCGAAGGACGGGGTCCGCCGGGCCGCAGCGGCCGCAGCGGCCTTGGCTCTGGGGCATCCGGACGCCGCAACGCGCATCGTGGACGGCCTCGAGCGTCTGGCCGGAGGCCGCGCATGAAGGCCCTCGGGAAGATCCTCGGCCGGCGCGGTCGTCCGAGCGCGAAGCCGACACCGGCCAACCGCCGGCGCGAGCGCCCGTCCGGAGACGGGACCTCGGACGCAGGGATGCGCGACGGCGAGGCGAAGGGCCGCGGGCGCAAGGTCCTCGCGTTCGGTGCGAAGGTGATGCTCGCCTTTGCCGCGGCCGCTGCGTGCCTCGGTGTCGGGATGGCGGCCTACGGGCACGCCACGAGCTCGACCTACTTCGCCGTCACCTCTCTTGAGGTGCGCGGCGCGCGGCTTCTCGAAAAGGGCGCCGTGCTCGAGGCAGCGGGCATCAAGGAGGGCGTCAACATCTTCGCGGTGAAGGCCTCCGAGGTGGAGCGCAGGCTCGCGGGCGAGCCATGGATCGCCGAGGCCAGGGTCAAGCGACGACTGCCGCGGTCCGTGACCATCGAGGTGGTCGAGCGTCGCGCCGTGGCCACCGCGATCTTCGACGTGCCGTACCTCGTCGACGACGTGGGCCGCGTGTTCAAGCGTTGGGCGCCCGGCGATCCCGCGCCCGCGCCGTTCGTCACGGGATTCGCGCGAGAAGAGCTCGCGGACGACGAGCCGGGCGTCACAACCGAGATGCGGGACGCCATCTCGCTTGCGACCCGTTATCGGGAGGCCGGCCTCGAGCGCATCGCGCCCCTCGGCGAAGTCCACAGGGAGGTGGACGGCGGGTTCTCGCTCACCGTGGGCGAGGACGCCACGTACATCCGCTTCGGACACGGGCCTTACCGGGTGAAGCTCGCGCGCCTCGTCACGCTGCTTGCGCGCATGCGCGCGGACGGTGAGCGGCCGGCGGTCGTCTTCCTCGACAACCGGGTGCGCCCGGATCGGGTCACGGTGAAGATGAAGCGCGACGAAAAGCCGATCGAGACCGCCCAAGGTTCCGCGGACGGCGTCGATGCAAAAAAAACAGTGTCGAAAATTTGATCGCGGCGGGGCGCGCGTGAGAGGGTGATGAGTAAAGGGAATCGTTTCGAGCGTTTTTTTTTCATGCAGGCGTCCGGGATGGCAGCAAGGCAGGGAGAGCATGGGACAAAAAGGTGAGATCATCGCGGGGCTGGACATCGGGACGACCAAGGTCGCCGCAGTCGTCGGCGAGGCCACCGAGGAAGGCATCGACATCATCGGCATCGGCTCGCATCCGTCGGCCGGGCTGCACAAGGGCGTGGTGGTGAACATCGACGCCACGTGCGTCTCGATCACGCGGGCCATCGAGGAGGCCGAGCAGATGGCGGGCTGCGACATCTCCACGGTGTTCGCCGGGATCGCCGGCGGCCACATCAGCTCGTTCAACAACAACGGCATCGTGGCCGTCAAGGATCACGAGATCACGGACAGCGACGTGGCGCGGGTGCTCGATCAGGCCAAGGCCGTGGCGATCCCGCTCGACCGCGAGGTGATCCACGCCATCCCGCAGGGCTACGTGGTCGACGACCAGGACGGCATCCGCAGCCCCATCGGCATGAGCGGCGTGCGCCTCGAGGCGCGCGTCCACATCGTCACCGGCGCCGTGACCTCGGCCCAGAACATCATCAAGTGCGCCCAGCGCTGCGGGCTCAACGTGGCCGACATCGTGCTCGAGCAGATCGCGTCGGCCGAGTCGGTGCTGCACGACGACGAGAAGGAGCTCGGCGTGGCCCTCGTCGACATCGGCGGCGGCACGACCGACCTCGTCATCTTCGTCGACGGCTCGGTGGTGCACACCTCGGTGGTCTCGGTGGGCGGCCAGCACCTCACGAACGACATCGCGCTCGGCCTGCGTACGCCCAAGGCCGAGGCCGAGCGGATCAAGCAGCGTTACGGCTGCGCCATGGTGCGCCTCGTCGATCCCGAGGAGACGATCGACGTCCCGAGCGTGGGCGGCAGGCCGCCGACGGCGCAGCGAAGGCAGGTGCTCGCGCACATCATCGAGCCGCGCGTGGAGGAGATCTTCGCGCTCGTGCACAGGGCCATCCTCGACACGGGCTATGCGGATCTGCTGGCCTCCGGGCTCGTCATCACGGGCGGGACGACCCTGCTCGAGGGCATCGCGGAGCTGGCCGAGCAGGTGACGGGCATGCCGGTGCGGTGCGGCGTGCCCTTCGGCTTCGGCGGGCTCACGGACATGGTCACGAACCCCATCTACGCCACCGGCGCGGGGCTCGTGAACTACGGCGACAAGTTCGGCGGCGACCGGCGGAGCATCTTCAAGGTGCGTGAGGACGGAGTGTACAGCAAGGTGTTCAGCCGGATGAGCGAGTGGTTCAAAGAGGTCTTCAACTAGTCCCTTGTGCCGCGAGGCGCTGACCGGCACGGAGCCGGGCAGGCGGAGCATGGGCTTCAACAATCGAGGGCAAAGGCCGAACAGCCGGGAGGGCGTCATGCGAGTCGAGTTCGAGGACAACGATCACCAGGCGAGGATCAAGGTCGTGGGCGTCGGCGGGAGCGGCGGGAACGCGGTGGCCAACATGATCGCCGAGCAGCTTGCGGGCGTCGACTTCATCGCCGCCAACACCGACATGCAGGCGCTCGACGCCAACCCGGCCCCGTGCAAGATCCAGCTCGGAGGCAACCTGACCAAGGGCCTCGGCGCGGGCGGCAACCCCGAGATCGGCCGCAAGGCCGCGCTCGAGGACGTGGGCCGCATCCAGGAGGTCTTGCAGGGCGCCGACATGGTGTTCGTGGCGGCCGGCATGGGCGGCGGCACGGGGACCGGCGCGGCCCCCATCGTGGCCCAGGTGGCGCGGGACGTGGGCGCGCTGACCGTCGGGGTCATCACGAAGCCCTTCCAGTTCGAGGGCAAGAAGCGCGGGCGGTTCGCCGAGGACGGCATCCTGGCCATGAGCGAGGAGGTCGACACCCTCATCACCATTCCCAACCAGAAGCTGCTCAGCCTGGGCGGGATCAACCTGGCGGTGGGCGAGGCCTTCAAGATGGCCGACGACGTGCTCGTCAACGCGGTGCGCGGCATCTCGGATCTCATCACCATCCGCGGCGACATCAACGTGGACTTCGCGGACGTCAAGACCATCATGTCGAACCGCGGCCAGGCCCTCATGGGCACGGGCTACGCGGCCGGCGAGCGGCGCGCCCTCGACGCGGCCGAGATGGCCATCTCGAGCCCGCTGCTCGAGGACGTGAGCATCGACGGTGCCATGGGCATCCTCATCAACGTGACCGGCGGGCCCGATCTCACCCTCAAGGAGATCAGCGAGTCGGTGAGCCTCATCGAGGAGGCGGCCCACGAGGAGGCGCACATCATCTTCGGCTACGTGATCCTCGCGGAGCCGTGCGACGAGATCAAGATCACGGTCATCGCGACCGGCTTCGGCGGCGCCGAGGGCGCACGGGAGCGCGCCACAAGGCACGCGGTCCAGGCCTCGCAGAATCGTTCGACCTTCGTTCCCAGACCGGCGGAGCGCGCGAGCCGCGCCCCGTCGTGCGCGCCCATGCAGGCCGCGGGCGGCCGGGTCAGCGACGCGCCGGAGCAGGTGCAGATCGCCGTGTCCCGGCCGTCGAGCGCGGGCGTGGTCCGCGCGTCCGAGCGCGACCTCGACATCCCGGCCTTCATCCGCAAGCATTCGGAGTAGGGCGGCTTCCGCCCAAAGTCTCCTAAAACTCCATCACGAGCGACGGCCCTTCGGCCTTGATCTCCGGCTTCGCGGGATCCGCGGCGGGCTCGTCGTCGTCCGTGAGCCAGAGGATGATCGCGGTCACGGCCGCGGCTCCGGCGATGCCGAAGCAGATGTCGGACGCGAGCGCGCGCGTCTCGCCCCGATCAAGCGCCTGTTGGCTGGGGTTGTCGTCGTAACGAGTCTCCTCGCCCAGGGCGGTCAGCCCGAACACGCCGCCTGCGATGGCGCCGAGGCCCGCCACGCCCACCATGGCCCACATGGCCGTCTCGCGCGGGGGGAGGGGCGCAAGAGCCGCGGGCTCGGCCGGCGCGTTCTCGACCGAAGTGGCGGTCGCCGGCTTCGGATCCTCGGCGCGGGCCGAAAATCCGCAGGACATCGCGGCAAGGCCCGCGGGCAGAGCGATGCACAGGAATCTGTGAAGCACGGGTGCCGGGGCAACGGACAAGGCGGCTACTGCACGATCACCGGGCGGGTGAATTCATCGACCTCGAAGTAGTCGTTACTGATGACGGTGACGGCGGCCTCGTAGTCGGACCCTGCCTTGAGTGATCGCACAGTGCCGTTGTCATCCCACCCGTTGTAGAAATGGATGGTCACGGAATCCTTTGCCTTCGCGATCTCGACCCAGTACTGGCCCGGCTTCGTGGGCATCTGCTCCACCGGTTCGCCAAAGAGGAGATCGGCGTTCACGCCCGTGACGGTGTTCGTCACGACGAGCCCAACGGTCCCGTCGGTGAGCAGCTGCTTGAGCGTCGCGGGCTCGCCCGGAAGCGCCTTGCCGAGCGTGAACTGCACCGCGCCGACCTCGTAGGTGTCCTCCGACGCGAGCGTGATGGTCACCGGGTCCGGAACCGCGTCGCTGAGCGCGTACTTTTCCGTCTCTGTGCCGGCGTCCTGGTCGAGGAGACCCTCGTCGAAGTCCGTGACGAGGGAGCATGCCCCGCCGAAGAACGCGAAGGAAAGAGCGAGCAACGTCATGCAAATCCGTTTCATGTCATTCCCTCCCTAGAAGTCCACTGTGGTGCTGAGGCCCACGGTTTCGAAGGTCGCCACCGGAACCACGTTCACGCGCTTTGCCGATGCTTTCGCGCCCGCCTCGGCTTCGCCGCTGTCGCCCGTGAAGAGGATCACGACTCCCACGATGGCGGCGGCCGCGGCCACCCCGAACGAGACATCCGCGATGAGGGCGTCCCGCTGCCCGTTGTCCAGCTTGTCCTGGGTCGGGGATTTCTTGTAATCGTCCTCGTCGCCGAGCGCCAAGGTCCCGAACACGGTGCCGCTCACGAGTCCCACGCCGGTCACGGCCGCGCACACCCAGAACGCCGGGGACGGACCCTCTGAGGCTTTTCCCTCCTCCGGGGCGGGCTCGGCATTCTTGTTGCCGTCCTCCGCGAACGGATCGACGAGCTTTGTTTCGGACGGCGTCGGGACGGCCTTGCCGTCGGCCGCGAAGTCCACGGCCAGGACCGCCGTCTTGCCGGTCTCGAGGGTCACCTGCTTCACAATCGGATCGTATCCCTCCACGTTGAGCGCCACTTCGTGTCCGCCCGGATTGAGCTCGAACGTGTACGGCGTGACCTTGCCCGTCACCGCGCCGTCGAGCATGACGCCCGCGCCGATGGGCGTGCTCGCGAGCTGGAGCTTGCCGAGCATGGCCTTGACCTCATCGAGGCGTTTCTGGGCCGCGGCCTTGTCCGTCACCTGCGGGTCGTCGGCGTAGCGCTGCAGCACCTCCACGGCGCCGGCGACGTCGCCCATCTGGACCTTGCACTCCGCGACGCTTTTGAGGACCGTCGGGTGCGGCTTGGCGTCGTACGCGGCCTGAAACTCGACGAGCGCCTCGGCGAACTTGCCCTGCTCGAAGAGGCCCTTGCCCGCGGCGTATCGCTGCCTTGCCACGGCCTGGGCGTCGGTCGCCTGGGCGACCGACGCCACGGGAACCGACGTCGCAGCGAGCGCGAGCACGACGATCGCGAGCTTCCCAACAATCCGCTTTCGTGTCCTTTTCATCGTTCACCTCCCCGTACAATTGGCTTCAAAAATGACCTGTTGATATTAAGAGAAACATTTGGGTACGTCAACGTGAGGAAAGGAAAATTCCGATCATGACCGAATCCGTCACCAAACCCAGCCTGCTCGCCGTAGGCGGGCTCGACCCGACCGGCGGAGCAGGGCTGCTCCTTGATGCGGCCGCGGCCCGACACGTCGGGGTCCACGCGGCCGTGGTCGTTGCGGTGGTGACGGTGCAGGATGGAGGGTCGTTCGCCCTCGCCCGGCCCGAGGATCCGGCCCTGGTGCGCGAGGCCGTGGATTTTGTGCTCCGGGCGCTTCCCGTGGGCGCGGTCAAGATCGGCGCTCTGGGCTCGGCCGGGATCGTGGAGGCGCTCACAGAGGCGTCGCAGGCCCCTTCGTTCCCGCCGCTCGTGGTCGATCCGGTCATGCGCAGCACCACCGGGGGGGTGCTCCTCGACAGGGAAGGCGTGGCCGCTCTGGCGGCAAGGCTCCTGCCCCGCTCTGCATTGGTCACCCCCAACCTAGCGGAGGCGGCGATCCTCGCCGGGTGCGAGGTCGGGTCCGTGGGACAGATGGAAAAGGCCGCGCGCCGCATCCTCGAGCTCGGCGCGGGTGCGGTCCTGGTCAAGGGCGGGCACCTCGATGGCGATGAGGCGGTCGATGTCTTCGTCGATCGAACCGGGACGGTGCGCGTCCTCCGTAGCCCGCGCCTTCCGGTCGGCAAGGTGCGCGGAACCGGCTGCGCGCTTGCCTCGCTGGTCGCGGCCCTTCTCGCGAAAGGTGAGCCTCTCGAGGCTGCGGTCGAGCGGGGAAGGAAGCTCCTGCTGCGGGAGATGGGGCGCGCGAGAAGGGTGGGTCCGGGTCCGCTCGTGCTCGACTTTTCCGGCGCCCCGGCCGAAGATGAATGAGGCGGCCGATTCCGATGTCGAAGACGGGAGGGCCGCGGGGCTCGCAAGGAGGACGGCATTGGGAGCTCGCAGGATTGGCGTGACGCTCGCAATCGCAGTTGCGCTCCTCTCCGGGATCGCTCTCGCAACGTCCAAGGTCCACGAGCTCAAGGACGTCGGGCTCAGGTTTGCGTGGGACACGACGGTCAATGTCCGCCCCGCGGGCGACGACGTCATCGTGGAAGGCAGCCGGGGCGGCGTGAGCCTGAAGATCGTCGTGCGCAAGGGCGAGCGCCTCGGCCGCGAGACGCACGAGTTCCGGCTTGTCAGCTATTTCCCGGGAGAGTGGAAGCGCGTGCAGGAGGACTGCCGGGGCAAGGGCTGGAACGGGTGCGCCGCCTGGACGTGGCGCTCCGAGCGCGGCGGCCTCGCGGGAATCGGCATGACGGGATTCGGACCGTCCGGCACCTACTTCGTCGTCCTCTCTTTCCCGGGCGCCCGCTTCGACGAGCTGCGCCCCGCGGCGCGCGCGGTCGAGGAAACGATCGAGCTATTCTAGCCCGCGAGGGCCGTTCGCGCTAGACTCCGCCCCTATGACCATCCACATCGAGAACGTGCTCACGCGCAAGAAGGAACCCCTCGCGCCCATCAGGGAAGGGGAGCTGCGCGTCTATGTGTGCGGCGTGACCGTGTACGGCCGCTGCCACGTGGGCCATCTGCGCTGCTATCTGTCGTTCGACGCCATCTTCCGCTACCTGGCTCATCGCGGCTTCGCCGTGCGCTACGTGCGCAACTTCACGGACATCGACGACAAGATCATCGAGCGCGCCCGCGAGATCGCGGCCGGGGAGCGCGGCGAGTGGCGTGAACGGCCGGCCTACAAGGACTACACCGAGGCCCAGTGGAGCGAGCGGCTGGCCGAGGACCGCCTGATCGAGGCGCGCGCCAAGGGCCAGGACCGCCACCTGGCCGAGGTCGTGGCCGATCATTTCATCGACGCCTTCAACGAGGACTTCGGCCCGTTCAGACTCCTGCCCGCCACCGCGGAGCCCAGGGTCTCGGGGCACATGCCCCAGGTGATCGCGCTCATCGAGGGCATCATCGCGCGCGGGTTCGCGTACGTGGTGGACGGCGACGTGTACTTCGATGTCCCGGCCTACCACGAGGCCACGCGGGCGTACGGCAAGCTCTCGGGCCGCGACTACACGCAGCTCGCGGACGGCGCACGGGTCGCCACGGGCGAGAAGAAGCGGAACGCGCCGGACTTCGCCCTGTGGAAGGCCGCCAAGCCCGACGAGCCCGCGTGGGACTCCCCGTGGGGCAAGGGCCGGCCCGGGTGGCACATCGAGTGCTCGGCCATGAGCGCGCACGTGCTCGGCCAACCCTTCGACATCCACGGCGGCGGCAAGGACCTCATCTTCCCGCACCACGAGAACGAGATCGCCCAGTCCGAGGCCGCCACCGGGACGCCCTTCTGCCACGTCTGGATGCACAACGGCTTCGTCACCGTGGACGGCGTCAAGATGTCGAAGAGCCTCGGCAACTTCATCACCATCAAGGACGCGCTCACCTTGGCGCCGCCCGAGGTCTGGCGCCTGCTCGTGCTCGGCACGCACTACGCGAACCCCATCGACTTCACGCGCGGTCGCGAGCTCGGGGGCGGGTGCCGGGCGCGGGGCACGATCGACATCGCGTTCGATCGCCTGGCCTACTTCTACGAAACGTTCGAGCGCGCGGACGAGCTCCTCGCCCGCCAGATGATCCCGGACGGGACCGCACCCCTCGACGATCCCCGCGCCGCGGGCGTGGTGGCGGGCTTCGAGGAGGCCATGGACGACGACTTCAACACGGCGCGGGCCGTGGCCCACATGGGCGAGGCGGCGCGCTATCTAAACGAGCTGTGCGACCTGAAGGCCAAGGACGTGAAGAAGCTGGGTCGCGAGCGCTGGCTCGCCACGGTTCGTGAGGTCGCCTCGGATCTGAAGCGGATCGGCGGTGCGGTGGGCCTGTTCGGGGCCGAGCCCTCGCGCGCGGTCATCGAGCTTCGGGACTTCGCTGCGGCGTGCCGCGGAATCGATCGGGCGCTCGTCGAGAGCAGGATCGTCGCGCGCGCACAGGCCAGACAGGAAAAGGACTTCGCGCGTTCGGACGCCATCAGGGACGAGCTCCTGGCCATGGGCGTCTTGGTCCGCGACACGCCCAAGGGCAGCGTGTGGAAGGTGACGCAGAAGTAAGGTTCTTGATCGTACCCGTGAAGCAATCTCACATGTCGAAGCCGAGCTCGTAGGCCACGCCCACGAGGATGCGCAGATCCATGGTGCTCGAGGCCATGGGTTCGATCAGGCTTCGCGTGATGAAGAAGCGATCCTCGAACTTCGAAGGCTGTGTGAGGTTGTAAGCGTAACGGATGTCCGCGGTGATGGCGATGGGTGCGATGCGGAAGGCCACGCCCAGGTCCACGTCGAGCAGCACGTCGGTCTGCGCGGACGCGGAGTACGCGGACAGGATGGGATCGAGGCTGGTCACGTACTGGGAGCCCTCGGTGATCTCGACGTCGCGGGACACGCCGAACCCGGCCGAGATCTCGGGCCCGATGCCCAGGCTGAAGCGCGTCATGCCGCTCTCCAGGCTGCCCTTGATCAGGAACGGGATTCGGACCGCGGTAAAAGAATAGATGTAATTCATCTTGACGACGTTGTTGTACTCGATGTTGCACCAGTCCTTGGTGTGATCGAAGAGCAGGTCGATCTCGAGCCCCAGATACCCGCCGAGCACGCGCAGCTCGGTGTAGAGCCCGCCGCCCGCGCCCCAGCCTCCGCCGCCGTCGGCGAACGGGGCCGATTCGTAGTTGGCCGGAACGCTGTCCGGTTTGGTGACATAGTTGCCGCCGCCGCCGCCCTTGACGCCCAGGCTGAGCCCGAAGAAGGGGTTCTTGCCTGTCTCCTCCGCGCCGGCCGGGAGCGGGACGAGCGTGAGCGCCGCCGCGAGAGCGCATGCCGTCGAGATGTTCCTGAGCATTTGCGTTCCTCCCAAGTGGTTGGATGCGCCATACTAACCTGGCCTCGATGGGGGACACAAACGCAAAACGCGTATCTCTTGCTCCCACCATGGGAACATGCTACCTTGATCTGGTGAGGATCATCGCGCGCTCGACGCTCAGGGACTTCTGGCGGCGCAAGGGCCATGCCGACGCCGAGCAACCGCTGCGCGCGTGGTTCGCGGAGGCAAGGCGTGCACAGTGGCGCGGGCCGGCCGACGTGAAGGCGCGCTACGCGACCGCGAGCATCCTCGGGAAGGACAGGATCGTGTTCAACATCGGCGGCAACAAGTACAGGCTCGTGGTCGCCGTGAAGTACGAGGCGCGGATCGTTTTCATCCGCTTCGTCGGCACCCACGCCGAGTACGATCGCATCCGCGCGCAGGAGGTCTGATGAAGGCGCTGAAACCCATCCGGACGAAGAAGGACGCCGTCGCGGCGAAGCGCGAGATCGAGCGCCTGTGGGACGCCGCACCCGGCACGCCCGAGCACGATCGTCTCGAGATCCTCGCGACCCTCCTCGCTGCGTACGAGGAGGCTCACTGTCCCATCGAACCGCCGGATCCGGTCGAGGCCATCAGGTTCCGCATGGAGCAGATGGGCATATCGAGGAAGGATCTCGAGGCATGCATCGGCTCCCGGGCAAGGGTGTCCGAGATCCTCGGCCGCAAGCGGAGCCTCACCCTGCCCATGATCCGGCGCCTGCACGCGGCGCTCGGCATCCCCGCCGAGATCCTGCTGGCAGGTTGAGCTCCTCCCCGCCCGCCGCGAGCGACGGCTTCGCACGTTCCTAGAAAATGAAGTATAGAATCGCCTCGACGCGCCGCGTTCGGCGCGCGGGAAGGACGCCCATGCAGCACGACACCATCGCGGTCATCGACTTCGGCGGGCAGTACGCCCACCTCATCGCCACCAAGGTGCGCCGTCTCAAGGTGCTGGCCGAGATCCGGCAGCCCGAGGACGATGTCTCGAAGCTCGCCGGGTACAAGGGCATCATCATCTCGGGCTCCCCGAGCTTTTCGGCGTTCGGCGAGGACTCGCAGTACGATAAGCGCATCTACGACCTCGACATCCCCATCGTGGGCTTCTGTTTCGGACACCAGGAGATCGCCAAGCATTACGGCGGCGAGGTCGTGCACGGCGGCAAGGAGTGGGGCCACACGGAGCTGCACGTCACGCGGCGCAGCCCGATCTTCGAGGGGCTCGCCGACGTGGAGCAGGTGTGGATGAGCCACTTCGACACCGTGACCAAGGTGGGCCCCGGCTTCGAGGAGATCGGCACGTCGTCTCTCGGCAGGGACGGCGAAATACACCGCTTCGCGGCCATCGCGTCGGAGAAGCTCAGGCGCTACGGGTTCCAGTACCACCCCGAGGTGGACGACACGGTCAACGGCGACCGCATGATCGCCAACTTCGTGCTGCGCATCTGCGGCTGCAAGCCGTCGTGGACCATGGACAATTACGTGGGCGAGCAGGTGGAGCGCATCCGGGCGCAGGTGGGCGACCGCTCCGTGTTCCTGCTCGCCTCGGGCGGCGTGGACTCCACCGTGGCGGCCAAGCTCCTGGGCATGGCGCTCGGCCCCGAGCGGCTGCACCTTCTGCACGTGGACAACGGGCTCATGCGCAAGGACGAGAGCCGCAAGGTGGTCGGGACGTTCGAGGGCATGGGGCTCGGCAGGCACTTCCACTTCGTGGACGCGTCCGAGGCGTTCCTCGCGGCGCTCGCGGGCCTCACGGAGCCCGAGAAGAAGCGCGCGGCCATCGGGAACACGTTCATCGAGGTGTTCGAGCGCGAGGCGCGGCGGCTCGGCATCGAGGGCCACCTGCTCGGCCAGGGCACCATCTACCCCGACACCATCGAGACCGGCGGCACGAAGCGCGCCGACACCATCAAGACGCACCACAACCGCGTGCCGATCATCGAGGAGATGATCGCGGCGGGCAAGGTCGTCGAGCCCCTGGCGGAGCTGTACAAGGTGGAGGTGCGCGAGCTGGGAGAGAGCCTGGGGATCGACCGCGATCTGGTCTGGCGCCACCCGTTCCCGGGCCCGGGCCTCGGGGTGCGGCTCCTGTGCGGGAAGGGCGAGCCCGACGCCGAGGGCTTCGACCGCATCGCGCCCGCGGTGCACGCCGTGGCCGCGCGCTACGGGCTCGTGGGACAGCCCCTGCCGATCCGCTCCGTGGGCGTCAAGGCCGACCTGCGCTCCTACGAGCACCCGGTGATGCTGAGCGGCGACCGGCCGTGGGACACGCTCGCGCAGGCCGCGGGCACCATCTTCCGAGACGTGGAGGGCGTGAACCGCTGCGTGTGGAACCTGGCGCCGTCCGCGCCGAAGACGTTCACCCCGCTCGCCGCGACCATGACGCGCGCGCGGCTCGATCTCCTGCGCGAGGCGGACCACATCGTCATGGAGGGCCTGCGCAGGCACGGGCTGTACAACGCCATCTGGCAGTGCCCCACGTGCGCGGTGCCGCTCGCCCTCGACGGCAAGGGACGCGAGCTCATCGTGGTGCGGCCCGTGCTGGCGGAGCGC
>JAQTNF010000026.1 GCA_028713995.1 Deltaproteobacteria bacterium
ACGGGAGGTCCTGTATGTTCGTGCCCATCATTCGGCGCTCGTTTCCGCTCCTGTTCCTCACGGCCGCGACGGCGACAAGTTGCTCCGGCACGGAGCAGAAGGCGGGCGACGACGACTCGAACACGGGCACGGGAAGAGGAATGGACGCCTCGCCCGACACGGACACCGGCGCGGACAGCGGCGCGGGAACGGACACCGACTCCGCGTACGACACCGAGTACGTGCCCGACCCCGAGACCTGCGAGGAGGCGGCGCAGAGCCACACCTACGTGGGCTGCGACTTCTGGCCCACGGTGCTGCCCAACACCGTGGGGACGCATTTCGATTACGCGGTGGTCGTGTCCAACGCAGGCACCGCCACGGCCACCGTCACGATCGAGCACGAAGGCAAGGTGGTCGCGAGCGGCGATGTGGCGCCGAGCGGCCTCAAGAAGTTCTTCCTACCCTGGGTGGCGGCGCTCAAGAACTGGAACGTCCCTTGCGGCGAGACCGGCTTCCCGGTCCTGCCGTTGAGCGCCAGCAAGCGCGTCGTCGACGGCGCATATCATCTCACAAGCACCGTGCCGGTGACCGTCTTCCAGTTCAGTCCTCTCGAATACGGCGCCAAGGGCGGACCCGAGGGCAAGGATTGGTCGGCGTGCAAGAAGTGCATCGGCGGCTGCTACTCGTACACGAACGACGCGTCGCTGCTCCTGCCGAGCACGGCTCTGACCGGCAACTACCGGATCACCGCGCCGCCCGGGCAGAACGCGTCCGTGGTCGAGCCCGGCTATTTCGCGGTCACCGGGATCGAGGACGGCACCACGGTCAAGATCAAGGTCGGCCCGCTGGGCGAGGTGAAAGCGGGCGGCGGCCTCTCGGCAGCCCAGGCCGGTCAGATCTTCAGCTTCAAGCTCGCCAAGGCCGAGGTCGTGATCGTCACAGGGACGCCGACGACGGACCTGTCCGGCACGATCCTGAACGCGGACAAGCCGGTGCAGGCGATCTCCGGCGCGCCCTGCCACCAGATGCCGGCCGGAGTCACGGCGTGCGACCATCTCGAGGAGACCGTGGTCCCGGCCGAAACCCTGGGAAGGCGCTACTTCGTGGTCGTCCCCACGAGCGCCCGCGGTCAGCCCGTCGGCCACATCGTCCGCATCTACGGGAACGTGGACAACACCAAGCTCACGTACTTCGGAGTCCCACCCGCAGGCGCGCCGGCGACCATCAACGCGGGCGAGGTCTACGACCTCGGTCAGGTCGGAACCGGTTTCGAGGTCAAGGGCAGTCACGAGCTCGCGGTGACGAGCTTCCTGCTCGGCAGCCAGATCTCGGACACCCAGAGCTCCCATTCGCAGGGAGATCCGGCGCAGAGCAACGTGCAGCCCGTGGAACAGTACCGCAAGAAGTACGTGTTCCTCGCGCCCGACGACTACATCTCGAGCTACGCCGACGTCGTTGCCCCGACGGGCGCCGCCATCACGCTCGACGGCGAAACAGTGACCGCGGCGGAGGAGAAAGCGAGCAACGGCTACGCGGTGCGGCGAATCAAGCTCGGCGCCGGACAGGACGGCGCGCACGTCATCGAGTCGGACCAGCCCTTCGGCATGCAGGTGATGGGCTACGGAAGCTGGACCAGCTACCAGTATCCGGGCGGCTTGAACCTCCTGCATCTCCGAGCCGCCGATCGTGGAGTAGAAGGCTCGCCCGACGCCCGCGTCGATTTTCTCAGTACTTCTGGAAGGCGAGCACGCTCATGCACGCGAACCCCACGAGGGTCAGGGCCACGAGGAACATGAGCCCGCCCATGAAGCCGCCCGTCACGCTGATGAAGAACCCGATGGCCACGGGCGCGAGGGCCGAGCCGCCGTTGGCCACGCCGTTCATCATGCCCGCGCCGGCGCCGACCGCCCTGCCCGGCACGATCTGCTGGAGCAGCGTCCACACCGAGGGCAGCCCGATGGCGATGGAGGCGATGCCGAGCGAGAGGAGGATCGCGGCCGTGTTGTTGTCCGGCGCGTGCGCCCCGAAGTAGATGCCCGCCGCGGCGCCCAGCATGGAAAGCGCGGCGAACGGCGCGCGACGGCCGACCTTGTCGGAGAGCCAGCCGAAGAGGATCACGTTGACCGTGCCCAGGCAGTAGGGCAGCGACGCCCAGGCGCCCATGGCGGCCCACGAGAACCCGCGCGCGTCCTTGAGGTACGAGGGGAGCCACGTCATGGTGCCCCACCACACGGACGCGAAGCAGGCGTAGAACACCGTGAGCAGCCAGAAGCGGTAGTTGCCCACGAACGCCTTGACGCTCCCGCCCACGCTCTGCGCGGCCACGGCCGCCTCGGCCTCGAGCTCGGCCTTGAGCCCGGCCTCGATGGCGTCGCGCTCGGCGCTGCTGATCCAGCGGTTCTGGCGCGGGTGGTCCGTGGTGAAGAACCACAGGAGCACGAGCGGCACGAGGCCGATCGAGGCCAGCACGAAGAACGTGGGCCGCCAGCCGAGCGTGTGGATGATCCAGGTGAAGAACGGCATGGCGACGGCCGGACCCACCATCAACCCCACGAGCCACACGGCGTTGGCCTTGCCGCGCTGCGCCGGTGAGAACCAGTTCTTGACGTACTTGGACTGCATGGGCCACTGCATGCCCTCGCCGATCCCGAGCGACACGCGCGACACGATCATGAACGCGAACGTGGTGGCCACCCCGCCGAGCAGGAGCGCGATGCCCCACAAGAGAATCGACAGGGTCATGGCCTTGCGCGGGCCGATGACGTCGCCGAGCGGGGCGATGAAGACGTTCGACACGCCGTACGCGATGAGGAACGCGGTCATGAGCAGCCCGATGCTGACCGGCTGCCCCGTGATCCCCATGGCGTCGAGGAACAGGCCGTCGGTCACGAGCACCGACACGTTCACCCGGTCGACGTACGCCACGAGCAGCGTGATGAGCAGGATGACGACGAGCACGATGCGTTGCGTGATGGGCGCGCTCACACCCGCAACCTCGGCCGGCGCCCCTGCCGGTCCGTTTCCATGATTGTTTGTCATGCCCGGCATCATAGCTTCGTCGTGAGGCGTTTTAAAACGCTTTTTTCGGATCCGGCGCGACTTGGGGTAAAATGCGATCATTATCGAAAAGGAACAGGAGACGAGGTGACAACATGACACGAATCACAATGAACAAAGGTTTTTCGGCGCTCTTCCTCGCGGCCGCGATCGCGGCGATCGTGGCCGTGTCGTGCTCTCCCGACAAGGCCGGGCCGGAGTGCGAGGGCGACGGCTCGGCGTCGGGCTGCGCTCAGGGCTCGTACTGCGGCCTCGACAACAAGTGCATCACCGACTGCGCGACGAACGCGGAGTGCCAGGCCAACCCCGATTTCGGTCTGCTCGGCATCTGCGACACGAACTTGGGCAAGTGCGTCATGAACGAGGACACGGGCGGCACGGACATCGACGCCGACGGTGACTCCGACACGACGCTCGACGCCGGCTACGACGCGGGCGACGCGGGCGACGACGGCGGCATGGACACCGGCATGGACGGCGGCAAGTAGCCCCTTTTCCGCCCGATTGAGGATTTGAAAATCCCCCAGTTTCCGCTAGAACCCCGGACAGCGCACGAACATCCGCCAAGGAGGCCAAGATGAAACACCTCGCCGACGTCGACCCCGAGATCGCGTCCCTCATCCAGCAGGAGAACGTCCGCCAGCACGAGAAGCTGCGGCTCATCCCGTCGGAGAACTATGCCTCTGCGGCCGTGCTCGAGGCCACGGGCTCGGTGCTGACGAACAAGTACTCGGAAGGCTACGCGAACAAACGCTACTACGAGGGCCAGCAGATCGTGGACCAGGTGGAGACCCTGGCCATCCAACGCGCCAAGGCCCTGTTCGGCTCGGAGTCGGCAAACGTGCAGCCCTACTCCGGCTCGCCGGCCAACCTGGCCGTGTACTACGCCTTCTGCCGGCCGGGCGACCCGATCATGGGCCTCGCGCTCGACCACGGCGGCCACCTGACCCACGGCTGGGGCGTCTCGATCACGGGCGACTTCTTCACGCCCATCCGATACCAGCTCCACCCGGAGACGCACCTCATCGACTACGACATGATGCGCGATCTCGCCCGCAAGCACAGGCCCAAGCTCATCATGGCCGGCGCCACGGCCTACCCGCGCATCATCGACTTCCAGGCCTTCGCGGACGTGGCCAAGGAGGTGGACGCCGTGTTCTGCGTGGACATGGCGCACATCGCGGGCCTCGTGGCGGGCGGCGCGCACCCCTCGCCCGTGCCCATGGCGCACGTGGTGACGACGACCACGCACAAGACCCTGCGCGGTCCGCGCGGCGGCATGATCCTCATGAAGAAGTCGCACGCCAAGGCCGTCAACAAGGCCGTGTTCCCGGGGCTCCAGGGCGGGCCGCACAACCACACCACCGCCGCCATCGCGGTCGCGCTCAAGGAGGCCTCCACCGACGACTTCAAGGCCTACGCCCGCAAGATCGTGGAGAACGCCAAGCACCTGGCCGAGTGCCTCAAGGCCAAGGGCTTCCACCTGGTCTCGGGCGGCACGGACAACCACCTCATCCTGGTCGACGTGTCGAAGCGCGGCGTGACCGGCAAGCCGTACGCCAAGGCCATGGACCGGGCCGGGCTCGTGGCCAACTACAACACGGTGCCCTTTGATCCGCGGCCGCCGATGGATCCGAGCGGCATCCGCATGGGCACGCCCGGCGCCACCACGCGCGGCATGGGCAAGCCCGAGATGGAGAAGCTCGCCTCGTGGATGGATCGCGTGCTCGCCAACGTGGAGAACGAGGACGCGCTCGAGAAGATCCGCCTCGAGGTCAAGGAGCTGTGCGCCGCCTTCCCCGCCCCCGGCGTCGTGGTCTGACACTTCCTTCTGCTGCCGTCGGAGAGCAATGACAGCCTGCCCTGCGCGATTGGAGGCCGAAGCAGGTATCTCAGCATGCGCTCCAATCGCGCCCGGTCGTTGGCGTGGATCTGCGCCCCGGCGTACACGTCGAACCCATGCACGTTCGCATGGTGCCCGTTGCGCTCGAACGCAGGCTCTCCATGCCCGGACGTGAACGTCCGGGCTGAGCCGACGAAGCCCCTGCGGGGCTGCCCCGCCTGGAGGGCGTTCCCAACGCCCTTCGTTTTCTCAGCCCGGCGGTTGACCGCCGGGCTCGATGCGGGACGCGGCTGCCCGGCGACCACGCGAGCTCGGCATTGGCCGGTCTTCCCATGGCCGGGCGCGGGACACGAACCGTGCCACGCGCGGGAAGGCCGGATTTCCTGAGTCAAACGACAATCGATATGGCGGAGGGACTCGGCGAGAGGCGGCGGGCGGCGTCCCAGCCGGCGGGCCCGCAATCCGATCCGGACCGAAGCCAGGCCTGTCTACAGCTCCGGAAAGAAGAAGGCGATCTCGCGCGCGGCGCTCGTCGCGCCGTCCGAGCCGTGCACCGCGTTCTCGGTCATGTTGCGCGCGTAAAGGGCGCGCAGGGTGCCGGGCGCGGCCTTGGAGGGATCGGTGGCGCCCATGATGGCACGGTTGCGCTCCACGGCGTCCGCGCCCTCGAGGACCTGCACGCAGATCGGGCCGGATGTCATGAACGCCACGAGGCCGTCGAAAAAGGGCTTCCCTCGGTGCTCCGCGTAGAACGCCTCGGCCTCACGCCGCGAAAGCCGCGTCATCCTGAGCGCCGCGATCGTGAGCCCCTCTTCCTCGAACCGGCCGAGGATGGCGCCGACCTTTCGCGCCGCGACCGCGTTCGGCTTGATGATGGACAAGGTGCGCTCGGTCATTGTGCGGGCTCCTGCGCGACCGAGTCCTCCGGGTTGTCCCCGGTCACCACGATCTTCTCGTCGTCCTCGGAGGCCTTGAGCGCGGCCTTGGCCTTCCCGCTATCGTCGCCCTTTCCCTTGTCCTTGCCCGCGCCGTCCGTCTTCGGCGACGTCTGCGGAGGCGCGATCGCGGGCTGCTCGCCGTAGTCGCTCTTCAGCTTGCGCAAGAACGAGTTGAGCAGCACCTCCTCCACGTAGGACGGCATGAGCCCTATGTTGAGCGTGGCCTTGATGATCGGTCGGGAGCCCGCGCTCGCGGGCACGAGCTCCAGGGTCGCGGCATAGCTGTGGCCCGCCTCCTTGTACTCGAAGAGCAGGTACGCGGCCTCCTTGTCCTTCTCCAGGATGGGGTACTTCAGATCCACGCGCAGGAACCGGATGGCCGAGTTCCAGATCTGGTCCGACCGGTACGTGAGATCCCGGGTCGTCTTGGCCTCGGCCGACAAGGCCACGGACAGGACAAGGCCCGAAACGATGGCAAAACCCGCGGCTCGCCTCATGGTGACACCTCCATGTAGGATATTTTACTACCCCAACCCATCAAGGGCAAATTCCCGGCCGTGCGCCGACGGAGATCGTGGATCGAACCTTTGTCCGCGTCCCCAAATCCGTTGGCAATTGTTTTCATTCGGTCTAATATCCCGTGGTCTTCTGGAAATTTAGTCGAGGTGAATGATGCAATCGAAGAGAAAACGATACGGCGTGCGATCTTCATTGCTCTTCGGCCTGTCCGCGGCGCTGCTCCTGTGGATCGCCGGGTGCGACATGCCTCCGAGCAAGTGGGATCCCCAATTCCCCGACAACGCGGGCTGCACCGCGATCGAGCAGTGCACGGCCGACGAGGAGGACGCGGGAGACGGTGGTCCGATCTGCAACAGGAACGCGGCGATCGGAAGCGCCGCCGACCGGAACTGACCCATGAAAGGGAGCAAACGGATGAAACCCTCATTTGCCGGAACGAAAATCGTGTGGGTGGCGGCGCTCGCGGCGCTCGTTGCCGTGCTCGGTTCGGGTTCGGTCCTGGCGCAGGGCAAGGCCGCAGCGCCCGCGGACAAGGCCAAGGCCGCGGCGCCCGCAGCCAAGGCGAACGCGATCCTGCCGATGAAGGAAAGGGTGGCGACGCTCGAGTCGAACGTGGAGGAGCTCCAGCGAATCCTCAAGGACGTGACGGGCGGCGACTCGCCGGACCAGATCCGGGTCAGGCAGCAGGATCTCCAGAAGGAGCTCGATAAGATCAGGAAACAGCTCGATGAGATGAAAGGGAAGGCCTCCGAGGCCGACGCGAAAGCCGAGGAGCAGGCGACCGGCGTCGAAGAGGCGGCCAAGAAGATCGAGGAGCTCACGAAGGAGCTTGCGGCGCTCAAGAAGGTCGTGGAGGAACAGGGCGCGCACAAGAACGCCGGCTACGACAAGGGCTTCTTCATCCAATCCAACGACGGCAAGCACAAGCTCGTGGTGGGCGGCTTCGCCAAGCCTTTTTATAGGGCCGCCTGGCAGAAGGAGTGGGAGGCCGACAAGTACGGGAACCTCACGCACGACGCGAACGGCGATCCCCAGGGCGGCGACGTCCGCTGCAAGGAAAACGGGTTCGGGCTCGCGGCGACGCGACTTTACGTGGTCGGCCAGATGTTCGAAGTGGTGAAGGGCAAGATCGAGTTCGACTACGGCACGCTCTCGGGCGAGGTGCAGTACCCGCCGAACGCCAACATGCCGGCCGGCGCCAAGTACAACCGGCTCAAGATCACCCAGTACCAGCCCAGGTTCCTCGACGTGTACGGCGAGTTCGCGCCGTTCCCCGAGCTGAACGTGCGCGCGGGCCAGTTCAAGGTGCCGTTCGACAGGGAAACCCTGTTCGGCTCGAGCTCGCTCACCTTCACCTCGCGCTCCCTCATCAACCGGGCCTACCCGCGCTGGGGCGAGATCATGGCCGACACCTCGGCGCTCAGCTACCACTGGGACTACGAGATGCAGCGCGCCGCGAGCTTCGATTACGACCGCGGTTTCGCCCTCATGGGCAGCGTCGAGGAAGGGCTCTTCAGCTACGCGGCGGGTCTGTTCAACGGCGGCGGCTCGAACCTGCCCAACGACAACCGCGACCTGCTCGCGGTCCTGCGCGTCATGACCGAGCCTCTCGGCAGGACGGGCGCGGACATGTCGGACCTCTCCACGAGCAAGGACCCGCTCCTCGGCATAGGCGCCGCGTTCGCCTACGATCTGCCCAAGCACAAGGATCCGCTCGATCCGAGCTCCAAGCTCACCTACAACTCGCAGGACGTGAACCTGACGGGCGACGTGCACTTCAAGTGGATGGGCGCCTCGTTCTTCGGCGAGCTGTTCTGGCGCAAGTCCGACAGCGGCGGCGTCCGCCTGGTCGAGAGCTCTCCGCACGGGGTCGTGCAGTCGCTCGGCGGCACGGTTCAGGGCGCCTATTACAATGACTACACGCATCTGGAGCCCGCGATCCGCTACGCGGTCTACGACTCTGACCTCGACCGCTACCGGAACCACATCCACGAGATCACGGCCGCGCTGAACTACTACCCGTTCGGGCAGAACCTCAAACTGGAGCTCGAGTACCGCGGGCTGTTCCCGGCCAACATGCAGGCCGCGTATCTCATGCCGTGGGCGACGTGGTTCGACAACTGGCACGAGCTCACCATCATGGCCCAGGCCGCGTTCTAGCAGAGTGCTCCGGTTCGCCTCCCGCCTCATCCTCCCGATCATCGCGACGCTTCTCGGGCTGCTCGCCTGCGGCCGGACATCGACCGACGTCACGCCGAAGGCAGGGGCCATCCGGATCGAGGCCGCGCGCCTGACGGCATCCGGCTTCGGGGGGGATCGCGGGGACGCTCGTTTCAAAGATCTCGTGCGTGGCCTCGCCGCGAAGCTGCCGGCTTTGCCCGATTGGGCCGGCGAGGGCTCGTTGCACGTGGACGGGAACCTCGAAGTCGAGAAGGGTGAGGGCAGGATCGTCCTTGCGGTGCGGCTCAAGGCGCCGGGCCTCGGCTTCCCGGTCCGCGCCGACGTGGCGGCCTCGGGACCCGCGGGCGACGACGGAGCGCGCGCGCTGCTCATCGAGAAGGGCATGGCCGACGCGGGCAAGGCAATGACCGAGCTCGCGAGGCTCCTCGCAGCCAGAGAGGCGGAGCTCACCAAGGCCTTGCAATCGCCGGAGCCCGACGTCCAAATCCTAGCCCTGCGGCTGCTCGTGCGGGTCAAGGCGAGAGGCGCCATCGAGCCCGTCGCCGCGCTCATCGGAGATCCCCGCGCACCCGTGGCCGAGGCCGCCGCCGACGCGCTCGCGGGCATCGGGGACGAACGCGCCGTGCCGCTTCTCATCCGCTCCATCCGGCGCGGCGACCTGCGCAGCGAGGTGCGCGCCATCGAGGCCATGGGCCGCATCGGCGGGACCGAGGCCGAGGCGTACCTGGAGATGACGGCGCAGGGTCACGAGGTGCCGGAGGTGCGCGCCGTGTCGCGCGGCATGCTCGAGAAATTGAGGCTCGCCAAAAGCGGCAAAACCCTTTGACAACCCGTGAGCGGCGCGTGTTATGGGATGAGGCAGAAAGGAGGGCCGCATGAAAAAGGCAGACCTCGACTGGGCAAACATCCCGTTCGGCTACATGAGGACCGACTACAACCTGCGCTACACGTGGCGCAACGGATCGTGGAGCGAGGGCGTGCTCACGTCGGACGAGAACATTCCCATGCACATGGCCGCCACGTGCCTGCACTACGGCCAGGAGGCGTTCGAGGGCTTGAAGGTCTTCGAGACCAAGGCGGGCGATGTGGTGGTGTTCCGGGTGGAGGAAAACGCCAAGCGCCTCGCGAGGTCGTCTTCCAAGATCCTCATGGAACCTGTGCCCGAGGACCTGTTCATCGAGGCGGTCTTCAAGGTCGTGAACGCCAACCGCAGGTTCGTGCCGCCCTACGGCACGGGCGCCAGCCTCTATGTGCGGCCGCTCGTCATCGGGACCGCGGCGCAGGTGGGTGTGAAGCCCGCGGGCGAGTACATGTTCATCACGTTCGTCACCCCGGTGGGGCCCTACTTCAAGACCGGCTTCAAGCCCGTGAACCTCATCGTGGAGGAGGAGGTCGACCGGGCGGCGCCTCTGGGCGTGGGCGACATCAAGGTGGGCGGCAACTACGCCGCGGGCTTGAGGGCGAGCACGCGCGCCAAGGAGAACGGCTACACCGAGGTGCTGTACCTGGATGCCAAGGAGAAGCGCTACATCGACGAGTCCGGTCCGGCCAACTTCTTCGGGGTGACGAAGAGCGGGCAGTACCTCACGCCCAAGAGCGACTCGATCCTGCCCTCCATCACGAACAAGTCGCTCGTCACGCTGGCCGAGGAGTTGGGCATGAAGCCCGAGCGAAGGCCCATCGACGTGGAGGAGATCTTCGACTTCGCCGAGGCCGGCTGCTGCGGCACCGCGGCGGTCATCACGCCGGTCGGGTCGATCACCTTCCGCGACCGCAAGGTCGTCTACGCGAAGGACGGCAAACCGGGCCGCCACTGCACGGAGCTCTACCAAAAGCTGACGGCGATCCAGGTAGGCGACGCGCCGGACAAGCACGGCTGGGTGCGCCGCGTCCCGGGCTGAACCTCACTTCTCTCCGGGCAGCTCCACGACCTCCACGCGAACGCGCACGATGCCGTCGCCGATCATGCCGAGGCGCTCGGCCGCGGCCCGCGACAGGTCGATGATGCGATCCGAGTCGCCGAACGGCCCGCGGTCGTTCACGCGCACCTCGACCGAGCGGCGGTCCGAGAGCCTCAAGACGCGCACGATGGAGCCCAAGGGCAGGCGCAGGTGCGCGGCGGTGAGCTTGGCCTTGTCGTAGGTCTCGCCGTTGGCGGTTTTGTGGCCCTGGAGCGCGTCCGAGTAGTAGACCGCGAGTCCCTCCTCCCACTCACCCGCGCGCGCGTCGCGTCCGAGCGACGCCCCGCACCCCGCGGCCAGTGCGAGGCCGAGCCCGAGGGCCATTGTTCGCAATGCGCGTCCCATTTTTCAGACCATGTCCCCAACGGTCGTCTCCTCGAGCTTCTTGGCGACGTGGTCGCGGATCCCCTTGAAGACGCCCACGAGCTTGTCCTCGCGCTCGATGGGCGTGGACTCGTAGAAGTACTCGCTCACGCTCTCCGTGGGTGCGAGCGCGCCGTCGAACAGGCGGATGATCTCGGCGAGCGAAATCTCGTCCGCGGACTTGGCCAGGCGGAAGCCGCCGTGTTGCCCCTTGGAGCTGAGCACGTACCCGGCGCGCTTGAGCGCGAGCAGGATCTGCTCCAGGAAGCGCGACGGGATGCCCTGGGCCGTGGCCACGGTCTCGGCCGTGATGTAGTCGGCCGAGTCGTTGCGCGCCAGGTAGATGAGCGCGAGCAGGGCGTATTCGCTTCGCGACGTGAGCTTCATCGGTCCTATCCTATTTCAGGCGAGCGCCTCGGCGGCCCGCTCGAGAGAGCGCAGGTCCGAGACGTTCCACACCGAGACCGACGGGTCGGGGTGGTTCAGGCGCACGAGCCCGCGCAGGACCTTGCCCGGGCCGATCTCGACGAAGTCCGTGACCTCCATCCCGACGAGGCGCTCCATCACCAGGTCGAAGCGCACGGGCGAGACGAGCTGACCAAAGAGCGCCGAGCGGACCTCGTCCGGCTCGATCGCCTCGCCGCCGTCGCGATTGAGCACGACCGGAACCCGAGCCGGGACGAGCGGCGTCTGCGCGAGGGCCTGCCCGAACGGCTCAACGCAGGAGCGCATGTGCTCCGAGTGCCACGCGCCGGACACGTTGAGCCGCACGACCTTGGCGCCCGGGCGTTTGCCGAGCAGCTCCGCCGCCTTGTCCACCATGGCCCGGTCGCCGGACACGGTGACCTGCGTGGGCGCGTTGACCGCCCCGGCCGAGATCGCTCCCGCGCCGCGCATCGACTCCACGGCGTCGAAGACCAAAGCCACGGTCAGCCCCGTCACCGCGATCATGGCTCCGTCGCGCCCCGCGGCCGCCTCGGACATGAGCCTGCCGCGCTCCACCGCGAGCGACACGGCGTCGAGCGGGTCGCACATGCCGGCCGCGCTCAAGGCCGGGATCTCGCCGAGCGAGTGGCCCGCGACCACGTCGGGTCGCACGCCCGCGTCCTCGAGCCGCGCGAGCAGCGAAAGGCTGAACGCCGTGACGGCGGGCTGCAGGACGCGCGTCTCGGCCAGGACCTTGGCCGGTCCCTTGAGACACGCGCCGGACACGTCGACGCCCGACTCGGAGCAGGCCCTCGCGAACAGCTCGTCGGTGAAGGGATCGCGGCCGAGGAGCTCGCGGCCCATGCCGACCTCCTGCGCGCCCTGCCCCGGAAAGAGGAATGCGATTCGTTTCATCAGCTCACCGTCGATGTGAGGCCGCCGTCCACCACGATGGCCTGCCCCACGATGTAGCTCGCAGCGTCCGTAAGGAGGAACGCGACCACCGCGGCGACCTCCAAGGGCGTTCCGAAGCGTTTGAGCAGGATGCGCTCCCTGCTCGAGAGCTTGATCTGGCGCGGCATGCGCGCGGTCATCTCGGTGTCGATGAACCCGGGCAGCACCGCGTTGACGCGCACGCCCTTGGGCGCGAGCTCGGCCGCCAGCGCCCGCGTGAACGCGGCGAGCCCGCCCTTGGACGCGCAGTAGTTGGTCTGGCCGGCCACGCCGAAGACGGCCGCGACCGAGGAGATCGTGACGATGGCGCCGCTCCTTTCGGCCATCATGGGCCTGCACGCGGCCTTGGCGAAGCGGAACGCGCCCGTGAGGTTCGTGTCGATCACGCTCTCGAACTCGTCCTCGGACATGAGCATGAGGTACTGGTCGCGCGCGATGCCCGCGTTGCACACGAGCGCGTCGAGCCTTCCTTCCGCCGCGACGAGCGCCTCAACAGTGGCGGTCACGGCCGCACCGTCGGTGGAGTCGCACGCCACGCCCTTGACCGCGAGGTTCT
Source organism: Deltaproteobacteria bacterium (assembly GCA_028713995.1). Lineage (GTDB taxonomy): Bacteria > Myxococcota_A > Polyangia > JAAYKL01 > JAAYKL01 > JAQTNF01. The sequence goes on from JAQTNF010000026.1 coordinate 12,781, forward strand.
TGTCGGCAGCCGCGCGCTCCACCTCGGCCGCGGCCTGCGCGTTGCGGGCGAACGTGAACGTCACCTTGGCGCCGCGCTGCGCGAGCTCCATCACCACCGCGCGCCCGATCCCCCGCGCCCCCCCGGTCACGAGCGCGATCTTGCCTTCGAGGTTTCTCTCCATGGACACGCTTCTACCACGATCACCCGCCGGAACGCAGGACGAAGAACACGATGAATGCGGCGGCGACGATGTACGTGGCGGGCCGAAGCTCTCGGTGGCGGCGCGCGGCGAGGTGAGTCACGACCCACAGGACGAAGCCCATGCCGAGCCCGTTCGAGATGTTGAACGTGGCGGGCATGGCCAGGATCGTGACGAGCGCGGGGATGGCCACGGCCGGATCCTTCCAGCGGATGGCGGAGGCGCCCTCGAACATCATGGCGCCCACGACCACGAGCGCCGGCGAGGTGGCGATGGCCGGCACGGCCGCGATGAGGGGCAGGAGGGGCAGCGTGAGCAGGAACAGGGCCGCGGTGACGAGCGCCGTGAGCCCGGTGCGTCCGTCCACCACCACCCCGGACGCGCTCTCGATGTAGGTGGTTGCCGTGCTCGTGCCGAACACCGCGCCGATGATGCTGCCCGTGGCGTCGGCCGCGAACGCGCTCGAGATGCGCGGCATGCGACCGTCCTCGCCGATGCACCCCACGGTGTAGCCGAGCGCGAGGAGCGTGCCCATGGTGTCGAAGAGGGCCAGGAACAGGAACGTGAACACCACGACCGCCATGTCCGGGCGCAGCAGCTCCTTGAGGCCGAAGAACGCGGCGCCCATGGTCTCGCGCGGCCACGAGGGCAGCGCCACGATCGCCTCCGGGCGTGGCGAGATGCCCGCCGCCATCGCGGCGATCGCCGTGGCCACGATGCCGACGAGGACGCCGCCCGGAACCCGCGCGGCCGCGAGCCCCGCGGTGAGCGCGAGCCCGCCGAGAGCGACCAGGGTGGACGGCGCGGACAGGTCGCCGAGGGTGACGAGCGTGGCCGGGCTCTTCACCACGATGCCGGCGTTCTCGAGGCCGATGAAGGCGATGAACAGGCCGATGCCGGCCGCGATGGCGCGCACCAGGTCCTTCGGCACGGCGGCCACGAACTTCTCGCGCAGGCCCATGATCGACAGGACGAGGAACACGACGCCCGCCACGAGCACCGCGGCGAGCGCCGCCTTCCACGACACTCCCATCTGGCCGCACACGGTGTAGGCGAAGAACGCGTTCAGCCCCATCCCGGGCGCGAGCGCGAACGGGTACCTCGCCCACAGTGCCATGACGACCGTGGCCGCGGCCGAGGCCAGGCACGTGGCGAAGAACGTCTCGTCCTTGGGCATGCCGGCCGCGGCCAGGATGGCCGGGTTCACGACCACGATGTAGGCCATGGTCAGGAAGGTGGTGATCCCGGCCAGGATCTCCACGCGGATCTTGACCCCGGCGTCGTCGCCGAGCAGCGGCTGAGCCCCGTCGCTCACGGCGCCCCTCCCGCGGTGAGGAGGCGCGCGAAGGCGGACCCGACCGAGTCGGCCAGGTGCGTCAGGCGGTTCCAGGGCGGCAGGTCGTCGTCGAGGCCGTCGGCGTAAAGGAGCCCGGCCACGCGGTCGCGGATGATCACGGGCACGACGAGCGCCCGCGCGGGGCGGCCGCCGAGGGCCGCGGCGAAGACGCCGTCGGCCGGAGTCTGGGCGAGAGGTCCGAGCCGGATCTGGCGGCTGCGCACCACCTCTTGCAGCGTACAGGGCGACGAGATCGGCACCCAGAACGACTTGATCGCCTCGCGGCTCGTCATGGACCCAGCGACGTCGAAGCCGCGGATCTCGGTCTTCTTGACCGCGAGAAAGATGGCCCTTCGGGCGAAGCGCAGCATGTAGCCGAGCGCGAGCCCGACCACGTCCCCGCGGCTCTTGGCCATGTCGATCGAGGCGATGATCTCGCCCTCGCTCTTCCCGATCTTCCCGGAAGCACGCTCCGCCCGCGGCGGCGGCTCGCTTCTTGGGGCCTTCGCGCGCGGCCCGGCCGGCTCGTCGTTGAGGGACGCCCACGACTCTTCGGGCGGGGGCGGGCTCTCCCACGAGTCCGATACCGGGCGGCGAACGGGTTCGGCCGGAGGCGATACGTCGCCTACGCGGCGCCTGCCGCCCCTGCGGCCGTCCACAAGCACGGGCGGCCGCACGTCCACCCTCCCGCGCGCCCCGGCGACGGCCTCGGGGATGTCTTCCCGGTGTGACTTGGGCGCGGCGCGGGTCACGAGAGGGATGGCCTCCTCTCGGATCGCCTCGAGCGGTCGCGTGCTGCGCGACCTTCGGCCCAAAGCGGGCGCGTCGGTCGGGGCGGGCGCAGGCGGTCTGTATCCCGGACCCGCGAGCTCGCGCCCCCGCATGAGCGGCAGCGGCGCGAGCGAGGGGTGCTTGGCGGGCGGCGGCGACGACGGTGGCCGGGAGGATCTCTTCTCGAACGGCCCGGGCGGCCTGATGCCGTAGTGCTTCTCGAGCGCGAACGTCATATCGGTCTCGGAAACCACCGCCGCGACGATGGTGCACCCGGAGTAGTAGGCGGCCTCGTCGAGGGCGTGGCTGCGGCTCGGATCCGTGATGCCCAGGGTGAGGGTCTTGCCCGCGAGCGCGAGCGGAATCACGCGCAATTCGCCGGCCAGCTCCGGCGACAGGAGCTCGACCACGTCGCGCGGCAGGGACGCGAGCCGCGATCTGGGCCAGTAGGCGCACGGGAAGTGATTCACCATGAACTTGGCGAGTTCGTCGGCGCCGATGGCGCCACCCGCCACGAGGTGGTACGTGAGCGTCTCGCCGTGACGCGCCTCGAGCGTCACCGCCCGCTCGTACTGCTCGCGGGTGATGCGTCCCTCGCCGAGGAGCATGCGCACGGCCTGGCTCATGAGAGCTCCTTCCCCTTCGCTCGTCTCCCGAAACGCGGCCACATGATAGCAAGAGGGACCGCAATAAAGAAGCAGATCCGGGAGCCGCGGATCGCACGAAGCTTGACGTTCCGGGCCGGATCCGAAACCATTGGCGCATGGACCCCATCCGCTTCTCCAAGATGCATGGGCTCGGCAACAGCTTCGTAATGATGGACGACCGCCGGGACGAGGTGAGCGGCGGCGTCGACCTCCGGGCGCTGGCCCGCGAGGCGTGCGATCCGCGGTTCGGCATCGGCGCGGACGGGCTCATCCTGGTGCGCGCCTCGGCCACGGCCGATCTCGCCATGCGCATCATCAACGAGGACGGCTCCGAGGCCGAGATGTGCGGCAACGGCGTCCGCTGCCTGGCGCGCTTCGCCGCGGCGCGAGGGATGACCGATCGCGCGGAGCTCTCGATCGAGACCCCGGCCGGCGTCATCCGCACGCGGCTCCTTGGCGGTGTGCTGGTGGAGGTCGACATGGGCGAGCCGCGCCTGCGCACCGCGGACGTTTGCGCCCCGGGCCCCGAGCCGGTTGCCGTGGACGAGCAGGGATTGCGCTTCCTGTTCGTGTCCATGGGCAACCCGCATGCCGTGACGTTCGTGAATGATTTCGATTTCGATTGGAAGGCGCGGGGCGCGGCCGTGGAGCGCAGCCCGGCGTTCCCCAACAGGACCAACGTGGAGTTCGTGCGCGTGGCAGGTCCGCGCGAGGCCGAGGTCAAGGTGTGGGAGCGCGGCTGCGGCGAGACCATGGCCTGCGGTACCGGGGCGTGCGCCGTGGCCGTGGCCGGCGCGCTGTCCGGCCGCCTCGAGCGCGCGCCCGTCACGGTGTGCCTGCCCGGTGGGGCCCTGACCATCCACTTCACGCCCCAGGGTCGCGTGCTCATGACCGGCCCCACGGTCCTCGTGTGCGAAGGCGACTACTTCCCGGGTCCTGGCACGGGAGTTGCTTGACAAACTCGCATGGGAACGCGAGTCCCCGGAGTGCTCTTCTGTCTCGCAGCCCTGGCCCAGGGCTCGGGCTGCGGTCGGGCCGGCAGCGAGGACATCTCCATCGCCCACATGATTGACGCCGGCTCGGACAGCGACACCGAGAGCGCGTCCGAGACGGAGAGCCTGCCGGATGACACGGGCTCGTGCCCAGACGAGACCTCCGGCGCGTGCGTACGCTACGTGAACTGGCAGGCCGCGCCCGGCTCCGGGTGCGGCACGTCCTGGGACTCGGCCTTCCCCACGGTGCAGGAGGGTATCGACTCGGCCTACGCCGCGACGCAGTGGGTGGCGAGGTGCCAGGTGTGGGTGGCGCAGGGCAGGTACGACGTGTTCGTCGCGGGGCGCGAGGACACCATCACCCTGCGGCCCAATGTGGAAGTGTACGGCGGGTTCGAGGGCAAGGAGACGCTCCTTTCCGAGCGCGATCCGGCCGCGCGCGCGACCGTGCTCGACGGCCGCGGGAAGGGCGGGGTCACGAACCGGGTCTACCACGTGGTGACCGGGAGCGATGCCGCCCTGCTCGACGGGTTCACCGTCACCGGCGGCAAGGCGGACGGCGCCACGCCGGACGATCGGGGCGGAGGCCTGCTCCTGCACGTGACGTCACCCACGGTCAAGGGCTGCCGGTTCGTGGACAACGAGGCCAAGCAGGGTGGCGGCGTGTACATGTACGAGAGCTGGCCGGTCTTGGAGACGTGCTCGTTCGTGCACAACATGGCCGATGAGGGCGGCGGGTTGTACATGCTCAACAGCTCGCCCAAGCTGAACGCGTGCACGTTCGAGGACAATCGCGCCGTCACGAGCGGCGGCGGGCTTCACGCGTTGCAGCTCTACGGAGTGTGCGGCCCGACCGTCGAGGGCTCGGCGTTCACGGCCAACCGCTCCGACGGCGTGGGCGGCGGCGTCGCGAGCGTGGGCTGCGGCGGGAGCCTCACGGGCACCACATTCAAGGGCAACCTGGCCGGCGCTGAGGGCGGAGGGATGTCTGCGTCAGCCGGGCCCGTCAAGGTGGAATCGTGCGTGTTCGAGGGGAATGAGGCCATGAACGGCGGCGGCGTGGCGAGCGCGGGCGAAGGGCTCGAGATCCGATCCGCGCGGCTCGTACGCAACGAGGCCGTGCGCAGCGGCGGCGGACTGTTCAACGAAGACGCCGACACCAAGGTCAACACGTGCGTGTTCGAGAACAACCGGGCCGGCGAGGAGGGCGGCGCGGCGCGCAACGTGGCCGACACGTCATGGTTCGTGTCCACCGTGTTCACCGGAAACCGGGCGGCGCGCGGCGGGGCCATGAGCAACGGCATGGACTCGCGGCCCTCGGTGTTCAACGATACGTTCGAGGGCAACGTGGCCTCGGAGTGCGGCGGGGCCATCTACAACGACATGCGCGCCGCGCCGGCCATCACGAACTGCATCCTGTGGGACGACGAGGTCAAGGAGATCTGCAACGCCCCGGACGCCAGGCCGGTCGTCACATACAGCGACGTGGAGGGCGGCTATCCGGGCTTGCAGAACCTCGACGCGAAGCCGCGCTTCGCCGCGCCCGGCCGCACGGACGATATCTGGATCCCGGGCGACTACAATCTCAAGGCCAAGTCCCCCTGCATCGATACGGGCGACAACACCGTGGTGCCGCTCACGGACGCGGACGGCAAGCCGTGGGCCGACGTGCCGGACGCCGGCATCCCCGGCGCCTTCGCCGACATCGGGGCGTACGAGTACAAGCCGTAGTGAGAGGACGATCAGTCCCCGGCCGCACCGACATGCTTGAGATCCAATCCGCCAGGATACATGTACGACGTGTATGTTCCCACGCCGTAGACCGTGATGCCGAACGGCTCGCTGGATTCGATATGGTGGATGCCGGCCTGGACGGTCATGTTGGTCCGGGCATAGTCGTCCGTGATCTCCAACGTGATGCCGGTCACGGGCGTGCCGTCGAGGAGCGGAAACGCGCCCACCTTGTGCACCACTGTCAGGTAGTTGAACGCGTACGTGTCCGGAGCGAGGAACGTGTAGCTCTTGCGGTACTGCTCCACGGGAACGCCGAGCGCCATGGACGGGTCGCCGTTCTGAGGCGGGTTGCCGTCCGACGTATAGTTTTGTCCGACCAAGAACTGGCCGACCGCGATGCGGCCCTCACCCTTGATCTCGAAGTCCGCGAGGCTCTCGAACTCGATGTACTGGCCCTTGTCCAGCGTCACGGCGGCGTGCGTGGAGGCCGGGGTGAACGCGATCGGGTTGCCGTCCGAGCCTGACAGCACACGCCAGACGGTCGGCTCGGCCGGTGCCTGCGTGATGTTGTGGGCGCAGATGTGGTGAGCCCCCCACGTCTCAAGTGGGAACATCTGTTCCTCGAGGTGATCCGCGGCCCACTTGTCGAAAGGCACGAAGCTCATGGTGGTGCCGGCGAACACGGCGGGGTTGGGCCCGGAAGTCACCTTGATGATCGTGCCCGTCAGGTCGTACTGGGGAGGCGTGTTGCAGCACGTGTAGTTCATCCCGTTCGGGCCACACGCCTTGCCACCGGTGCACTCCTGCTCGCTGCCCGAGAGGATCTGAAGCACCTCGTACGGACCCACGGTCGCGGTCATTGTCCCACCCGGCTGCAATGCCGGGAACGCGGCGTTCGACTGGGTGTCCGACTCGAAGGTGAACGCCGACGAATTCATCTCCACGGTGGATGGTCCGTTGCCCACGCCGACGATGGCCAGGAATCCGGGGCGTACTAAGACGCTCGAGGACGTCTTCAATTTCATGGTCGGCCGCGCCATGACGATGTACTCGCCACGGAGCATGTGAGAGGGCAGAAGCAGCGACGCGTCGTTGCTGTAGGAATACTGTCCGCCCTCCGTGGAGTAGTGCAATGGATTGAACTGGTAGGCGGTGACAGGTCGCGTGGAGGTGAGGTGGTACGCGGCGTTGGCCACCTTGCGCGTGGCCCAACTTTCCGGCTGGAGCTCCCCTGAATTCTTGATATCCATCTTCCAGGGCAAGTCCTCGATGAGGATCATCTCCCCGCTTGGCACCGTGTACGCGTTGTCGATGTCCGCGCCGTCCGTGACCGTCACCTGCGCATCGTCCGTGCCGTCGTTGGCCACCGCGATGGCGTAGTAGAACGGCTTCTGGCCGAAGACATTGCTGTTGGAGTCCCAGTTGATCTCAATGTTGCTCAAGGTCGCGCCCCAGAAATCGCAGCCGATGTAGGAACGCTCATTCATGGCGTCGGCGCACTGCTTGGTGTCTCCCGTGCACTTTCCCGCAGCGCAGACCATGCCGCTTTGCACGCAGTCCTCAATCTTCGTCCATGCGGTTCCCGTCGCGTTGCACTCGGCGACCCAGCCGGAATCGCACCAGATCTCGCCCGGATCGCACCCATCCTCGGCATCCGTGTCCGATTCGGAGTCCGTGTCCGATTCGGAATCCGTGTCTTCACCTGTTCCGGTTCCGGTCACCGTGGTCGTGTCCGTGCCGCCATCTTCGGTGCGGTCACTCCCACCACCGCACCCGGCACTGTTGGCGAGCACCCCGACTACGATCGCCTGAAAAACCCATTCCCTTGCCGCCACGTCTTTCTCCTTTCTACAGGGCGCGAGAGACGAGCCCGATCAGTCCTCGGCCGGTGCCGTGCGCGCCGACCACCTGACAGCCGCACGAGCTCGCCCGGCGACGATCCTCGTCGTCCGAGGAACCAAGGCCGGTCCCGGCGTCGTCCTCGAAGTGTGTCCAGGTGTCCGTCTCCGCGTCGGAATCGCCGTCGCCGTCCGAGTCCGAGTCGCTGTCCGTGTCCGAGTCCGAATCCGTGTCCGAGTCCGAGTCGCTGTCCGAGTCAGCATCGCCGTCTGCATCGCCGTCGGAACCCGTATCCGTGTCCACGTACATGCCGTCGCACCAGCCGTCTCCATCGCACGCGTCGTCCGTGGTCAACGGGTCGCTGTCGTCGCACGGTGTACCGGATGGCAGGGGATCGTGCACGCAGTCGCCGCCGTCCGGGGCGCACACGCCCGTGTTGCACTGGTCGTCGAGCGACGAGCAGTCCTTGGGCGCTCCGACGCAGACCCCGAGCTCACACGTGTCGCCCTCGGTGCAGGGATGGCCGTCGTCGCAGGACGCACCCTCGTTCGCGGGATGCGCGACGCACGCGCCGAGCACGCACCCGCCCGTCGTGCACTGGCCGTCGAGGTGCGTGCAGTTGCGGGCCGTCCAGGCGTCCGTGGCCACGAACGGGTTGCACTCTTCGCACGCGTCGGCCGGGTTGGCCGCGCCTTCGTCGTAGTCCGTTCCGCCGATCGTGCACGTCCCGGGCTCGAGGAACCGGCCCCTGGCGCGATACGACTCGTCGGCGATCACGGTGAAGGCCGCGAGGAACCTGCTCCCGTCCCAGGCGACCGGGCTCCCGTAATACGAGTAGAGCGGGCCTCCGATCCCGTCCGTAAGCTCGAAGCCGTCCCGCTGCAGCGCGCTGCCGTCCGAAGTGCGCACGAGCGCGCCGTACACGCGGCCGAAGATCCAGAAGTCGTCCGGCAAGTCGCGACCGTCACTCCACGTCGCAAGGTAGTCCGTCCCGTCCGTGGCCAGGTGCGCGTAAATCTGATCGCCGACCGCGCCGCACACCAGGAAGCCGTCCGGATCGAGCACGGAGCCCGTCTCTGCCACGCGGGCCGCGTAGACGTCGTAATCACCGCCGTCGTACCCTGTCCACGCCACGAGGAAGCCATCGCCCGTCGATGCGGCCGTGAGGCCCGAAAAAAAGAGAGCGCCAGTCGAGCCGACGATCTGGAATCCGCCGGGATCCAGGATCGCGCCGCTCGCGTCGACACGTGCGCCGTATATCGCCGTGTCGGAATTCCGGCTGTCGTCCCAGACGACGAGATACCGCTGACCGTCCGAAGCCACGGCCGGACCGGTCTGGTCATTGGGCCAGGCGCAGATCGGGATGCCGGCCGGATCGAGGACCGCTCCGGTCGCGCCGTCCACGCGCGTCCCGTAGATGTCGACCTCGCCGCTCCGTTCGTCGGACCAGACCACGAGCCAGTCGGTCCCGTCGGAAGCCACGGCGGCCCCGCTCCGCTCCCCGAGGGCGGTGCTGAGCGTGATGCCCTCGGGATCGAGGACCGCTCCGGTCGCGCCGTCCACGCGGGCAGCGCGCACGTCGGTCGTGTAGGTGGGGGTGGAATAGTCGTACTGCGTCCACACCACGAGGAAGTCGCCGCCCGCCGCGGCCACCCGCGGAATCTCGTCCCAGGTGGAGGACGACGAGATGCGGATCGCCGTGGGATCGAGCACCGTGCCGCTTGGCGATACGCGAACGCCGTAGATGTCGTAGCCCGCCACATCGTTGCGGGTATCCAACCACACAGCCAGGAACTCCGCGCCGTTGAATGCCACGTCCGAGATGATTTCGTCGTTCGGGCCCGACGTGATCCGTACAACTCCCGGAGGAAGGATCTCGCCATCCGAGGAATCGATGCGCGCGGTCGCCACGTTTTGCACCATGTGCTCGTAGAGCGAGAAGGCCATCATGTAGGCCGCGCCATCAGAGGCGATCCCGCTCGGGGTGCCGTACGCCGAGCCGGTGATGGAAATGCCGGACGGGTCGACGACCGAGCCGTCGCTCGGGGAGACGCGCGTCGCAACCAACTCGCTCTCGAACAGCAGGGGCGCGCCGTCCTCGCTCCACGCGACGAGGAAACCGTCTCCGTCCGAGCCGGCCGCGGCCGCGGTCTCGGAGGCGGCCGTCGCGGCCAGGGCGAGGCCGTCAGGGTCGAGGACCGTGCCGTCAGACGCCACGCGGGCGCCGTACACATCCTCCCCATTCGTTGTTGAGTCCCGCGTGTCGGTCCAGATTACGAGGAACGACGACCCGTTCGACGCGACCGAGGGATCCCTCTGCTCATCCACGGCGTCCGAGACGAGGATGCCGCTCGCGTCGAGCACCGCGCCGTCCGCGGCCACGCGCGCCCCGTAGATGTCGTTCCCGTCGTCCCACGCGACGAGCCACTGCGCGCCATCCGAGGCGACCGAGGGGTCGGTCTGGGAGTCGCCGGCCGTTGAGATGGGGATGCCGCCCGGATCGAGCACCGTGCCGTCCGCGGCCACGCGCGCCCCGTAAATATCATCATCGTATTTGGTCGTGCGGTCGTCGGTCCACGTCACCAGGCAAACGTCGCCGAGCGCTGCCACCGACGATCGTCCATAGGTGTCGCTGGTGCCTACGATGAAAGGCTGCGCGTCGAGGACGCTCCCGTCCGCTCCCGAGATGCGCACGGCCATGACCGATCTCTCGGGAGTCGCGTCGGGATCGTATTCGCTCCACACCACGAGGAAGTCCGCGCCGAGGGGCGCGACAGCCAGCCCGTGCGAGACAGACGGAAAGCCGTTCGAGGAGCCGAGGTGGACGGCGAGATCGTCCGGGTCGAGCACCGTGCCGTTCGCGGCCACGCGAGTGCCGTAGATGTCATGGAGAACGCCGTTGCGGACGTCGAGCCACACGGCCAGGTACTCGCTGCCGTTCCACGCCACGGCCGGCGAGGAGCGCGACACGCCTCCGGCGTCCGGGATCGGGTCGTCCAAGGGAAAAGGCGCTCCCAGATTCATGGCCGAGGCCGCGTTCGCGGCCAGGACGAGCCCGAAAGCGACAAGCCAGGAATCCCACTTCGGCGCGCGGCGCGCGCCTGGGAGCTTCGGGGGCATGATCACCTTTGATGCTACCGCCGCCGTGTCGCGCGCTCAAGGATTTATGGAACCAATAGAACCTATCTGCCCCCCAGCCCTTGCAGCGCCGCGTCCAGGGCCGCCTTGTCGCGCAGCACGTCCTGCCGCTCGCGCACCTCGCGCTCATCGGAGAGCCGGATGTAGGTGCGCATGCTCGCCACGGCCCGGTCGGAGTGCAGGGCGTTGTCGTGGCACAGGCTGAGGTAGAAGTGGATCTCCGGATGCGTAGCGGCGTACTCGCCGTGCTCGCGCACGAGCTCGTTCATGGCCTCGATGGAGTTGCGGCATTGCGCGATGTCCTCGGGGTCCGCGTTCAAAAAGTGCAGGTAGCCCTTGAGGAGCAGCATCTGCGGTCCACCTAGGCGCCACTCGTGCTCCGGGATGCGCGCGAAGCGCTCGAGGGCCCTGCGGCCGTTCCCCGCCGCGACGAGGCTTGCGACGCCGCTCACGGCCCGCGCGAGATCGGCCGCGTCCGCGTCGGAAAGGAGCGGCGAGGGGGAAGGGGGCTCGACCTCGAGCGCGGGGGGGCCGCCCTGCCCGTCGAGGAGCGTCGCCACGCGCGAGGCGGCGATCACGGCCGGGTCGTCCGCTGCCAGCTTTCGCGCGGCGTCGAGGAATGCCGTGGCCTCCTTGCGGCGCGCGTTGGCGAGCAGCGCGAGGGCCATGTCCGCCATGTGCACGGCCTTTTCGCGGCCCTCGCCCAGGCCGCGCACGGCCCCGAACGCGCGGCCGTACGGCCACTTGGAGGTGTAGACGTCGGCCAGGTAGCCCTCGAACCTGCGGTACGAGACAAGGTCGTGCGGGGCCGCGAACTCGATGAGCGCGTTGTCGTCCGTGTTGATCGGCCGGGCATCGCCCTCGGGCCGACCCGGACCGTCCGTGTAGTCTTCAAGCTCGGCCCGGTCCACGAGCAGCACGCGCGCGAGCGCGTCGGAAGCCAGGTGGATGCCGGCCCGCTCGAGCTCGGCCCGAGTGCGCGGATCCTCCATGGCGCGCGACACGCGGCCGTAGTCGAGTTCCACGGGCGAAAACGACCCGAGCAGCATGGTGTCCGACGAGATGCCCTCGGCCGCGAACACGGCCACGTGCGGGAACACGGAGCCGAAGGTTCGGAACACGGTGCGGATGTTCTCGGGCGCGAGCTCGTAGAGCTGCACCCACTGACAGAAGATCCCGCCCGGCGCGAGCGCCCGGCTCACCGCGCGGAAGTGGTCCGCGGTGAACAGGTTCGCGACCCCCGTGATCCAAGGGTTCGACGGCTCCGAAACGATGACGTCGTACTTTCGCGCCGTGGACGTAAGGAAGTTGCGCCCGTCGTTCGAGATCACGTCGAGCCGGTCGTCGATCACGAAGGTCTCGGGGTCGCCGCGGTCCAAGGCGGGATCGTCGGGCCCTCGGTAGACGAGGTGGTTCACGTCGAGGGTCGAGCCGCTTTTCTCGCCCTGCGCGCGGCCGAAGAGCTTCGACGCCTCGACCACGGCGTTCTCGAGCTCCACCACGTCCACGTGGCGCACCGGGAAGGAGAGCGCCGCGCCCACGGTCACGCCCGAGCCGAAGCCGATGATCGCCACGTCGAGGTCCTTGGGGCCGGCCGGGTGCAGGAGCAGCGGGTACGACGCGGCCGCGATCTGGGTCGGCATGTCATCGCTGTTCGAGGCCTCCACCTTGCCGTTGTTCTTGAGCGCGAAGTGCCGTCCCCACGCCTCCACGGTCACGGTCGTGGACACGCCGTCGTGGTAGTAGCGCACGTCCGAGTCCCCGCGCATGGCGTCGTCGAGCACGTGCCGCATGATCGACATGCGGAACACGCCCGCGGTGAGCGAGACCGGGTTCCACGGCGGCGCGGCCAGGATGAACACGGCGGTCACGGCCGCGGCCGCGATCCCGCCAACGAGCCGCGTGGAGCGCCTGCCGCGCGCAACGGCGAGGAGGCCCATTCCCGCGAGCGCGTAGAGCGCCACGGACAAGAAGAACGTGGCCTGCATGCCCGCGCCGGAAAGGTGGCGCGAGAAGAGCGGCACGAACACGAACGCCGAGAGGAACGAGCCGCAGATGGCGCCGAGCGTGTTGAGCGCGTACAACGAGCCCACGTCCCTGCCCACGCGGCGAAGGCTTTTCGCGGCGATGCGCACCGTGAGCGGGAAGGTGGCGCCCATCCCCAGGCACGCGGGCAGCACGGCGAGCGCCGCCATGCAGAACATGACGAGCTGCACGAGCTCCACGTGGTCCTCGGGCGACGGCACCCAGGACGTGACCGCGAGCGCGAACAGGCGCGGCAGATCGTCCATGTAGAGGTGGTTGGCCATGGCCGCAGCCGCCACGAAGAGCTCCACGCACGCGAGGAGGATCACGGGATTGCGCGCGCGCTTTGCCGGCCCGGTGAAGGCCGCGGCGCCGCCCGCGAGGCCCACGAGGAACGCGAGCAGCGTGAGCGCGAAAGAGTACACGGACGCGCCGATCACCATGGACATGGCCCGGTTCCACACCACCTGCAGGCTCATGGCGGAAAGGCCCGTGACGAAGAAGGCCGCGAGCGCCGCGGTGCGCTCGGGGCGCGTGGGATCGAACGGGCGTGCACCGTCGGAGGCGGCCCCCGTGTCGGGGTCGACGTCGTCCGTCGCCTCGGCGCAGGGCGAGGACGGGGCGAGAGCCTTGCGAAAAGCCAGGATGAGGGCCGCGAGCGTGAGGTTCAAGAAGCCCGCGACACGGTTCGTGGCCGCGAGCCCCGCGCCCGGCAGGAGCACGAACGTGGAGAGGAACACGCCCAGGATGGCCCCCGCGGTGTTGAGTGTGTAAAGGGTGCCCACGCGCGAGCCCACGCGCATGAGGTGGCCCTGCGCGCTCACGAAGTGACGCGAGAGCAGGGGCAGCGTGGCGCCCATGCATGTGGTGGGCACGATGAGCACGGCGGCCACGGCAAAAAAGCGCAGCACCGAGAAGAGCCAGAAGCTGTTGCCGGCGTGGGCCACGAGCGCGCGGTTGAGCCCCGGGTAGAAATGCTCGATCAGCTCCGGAATGACGAGCGCGCACACGCCCACCACGCCCTCGGCCACGGCATAGAATGCGAGCGGCGAACGCACGCGGTCCGCGAACCTGCCGAAGAGCCACGAGCCGAGCGCGAGCCCGCCCATGAAGCACGTCAGCACCGTGGAGATGGCGAGCGTGGTGGCGCCGAAGACGAGCTCGAGCATGCGCGTCCACACGATCTCGAGGGTGAGGCTCGAGATGCCAGACAGCACGAAGCACAGGAGGACGAGCGGCTGCACGGGGGCCAGTATAGGGGCCGGGTTGAGGGTTGTCATCCGACCCGTCGGACCTGTCCGACAGGTCCGACTTCTGCTAAGCTTTTCCACCATGGAGCCCAAGCAACCGAACCTCGCCGTGCTCGCCGTCGTGGGGCGCGCGCTGCTCGCGCTCATCTTCATCATGAGCGGCTTCACCAAGATCTTCGGCTTCCGCGAGACCATGGCCTACATGGCCGCGTACGGCATGTGGAACACGAACGTGTTCCTCGTCGCAGCGATCGCCGTCGAGCTCGTCGGCGGCCTTTCGATCCTGGTCGGATGGAAGGCCCGCGCGGGCGCCTTCGCGCTCATCGCCTTCCTCCTGCCCGTCACGATCGTGTTCCACCGCGTATGGGGGGTGCCCCCGGGGGAGCAGCACCTGCAGCTCATCCAGCTCCTCAAGAACGTGTCCATCCTGGGAGGGCTCACGCTCGTGACAGCCTTCGGCGCCGGTCCCATCAGCGTGGACGCGTGGCTCGCTCGGAGGAAGTCAAACGTGTTATGAACATCCGATCATGCGGCAGGTTCCCAACACCCTTGCGCTCCTCCTCGTTGCCTCGCTGAGCGAGCCCGCGCTCGCCCAGGAGGTCGCGGACGCGGGGCCCGCGCCGGGGCCATCGCTCACCCCTCCGGAGCTCGTGGATTACGTGAAAGCCGACTACCCGCCCGAGGCCTTTGCGCAGGGCCTTGAGGCCGCGGTGTCCGCATCGCTCGACATCGACGAGAACGGGCTCGTCACGAACGTGAAGATCCTGGAGCCCGCGGGTCACGGGTTCGACGAGGCGGCCGAGGCGGCCATGCGCCTGTTCGTGTTCAAGCCCGCCATGAGGGGCGCCGTGCCCATCCCGTCCCGCGTCATCTACAAGTACACGTTCTTCCTCAAGAAGGCCGAGCCCGCGCCCGAGGCCGCGCCGCCGCCGCCCCTGCCAGCGTCGCTCAAGGGCGTGGTCCACGACATGGACGGCAAGCCCGTGACCGGGGCCTCGGTTGCCCTCACGGAGCTCGACGCCGCGTCCGACGCCGGGCCCGCGCCCGAGCTCTCGGCCACCACCGACGCGACCGGCGCGTTCGCGCTCGCGGACCTGCCGGCGGGCTCGTACCAGGTCGACGTGGTCGCGGTCGGCTTCAAGCCCTTCACCACCACCGAGAAGCTGGCCGAGGGCGAGAGCCTCGAGGTGGTCTACCGCCTGGAGGCCGAGGCGGCCATGTACGAGACCGTGGTGCGCGGCCGCAAGCCGCCGCGCGAGGTCACGCGCCGCGAGATCACGACCCGGGAGATCACGCGCATCCCGGGCACGGGCGGCGACGCCATCCGCTCGGTGCAGAACATGCCGGGCCTGGCCCGCGCGTCGTACATCTCGGGCGAGCTCATCGTGCGCGGCAGCGCGCCTGCCGACTCGCGCGTCTTCTTCGACTCCATGCCAGTGCCGCTCCTCTACCACTTCGGAGGGCTCACGTCGGTCATCAACTCCGACCTGCTCGAGCGCATCGACTTCTTCCCGGGCAACTACTCGGTGCGCTACACGGGCGCCACGGGCGGCATCATCGACGTGTACCCGCGCGCGCCCAAGACCGACCGCATCCACGCCTACATCGACGCGGACATCTGGGACGTGGGCGCTCTCGTCGAGACCCCCCTCGGCAAGGACTGGTCCGTGGCCGTCTCGGCGCGGCGCAGCTACATCGACGGCATCCTGACCGCGGTGCTGCCCGACAACGGGGGCCTCTCGTTCTCCACCGCGCCCCGCTACTACGACTACCAGGCCGTGGCCGACTACCACCCGGACAAGAGCGACAACCTGCGCCTGTTCCTGTTCGGCTCGGACGACGAGATGGTGGCGCTCTTCGGCAGCGAGGTCGTGGCCAACGGGCAGGGCGGCTCGGGCGCGGGGGTGCGGCTCGGCTTCCACCAGCTCCAGGCCAAGTGGGACCACAGGTTCGACAAGGTCGTATCCAACCAGGTCAACGTGGGCGTGGGTTACACCACGAACTACGGCTACTTCGGCGAGGACATCGAGTTCGCGCTCGACGCGGCGCCGATCTACATCCGCGACGAGGTGACCATCGACCCGGGCGAGGTGGCCGTGGTGCGCACGGGCATCGACACCGAGGTGGGCTGGAGCAAGTGGCTCTTCCGCGCGCCGGACATCTTCCCGATGGAGGGCGAGAGCAGCGACCCGCTCAACCCGAACACGGCCTACCTCGAGGACAAGGGCTCGGAGTGGGGCTACCGTCCGGGGTGGTACGGCGAGGTGGAGCTGACCGCCATCCCGCGCCTGCGGCTCATCAACGGGCTGCGCCTCGACTACTCCGAACGGCTCGCCGAGGTGAACCTGGATCCGCGCTTCGTGGCGCGCTACGAGATCGTGGACGGCACCACGCTCAAAGGCGGCATCGGGCTCTTCCACCAGGCGCCCCAGGACGCCCAGGTCAGCGACCAATACGGCAACCCGGACCTCGAGTACATCAACGCCATCCACTACGGGCTCGGCTTCGAGCAGGAGTTCACGGCCGCCATCGAGGCCGGCATCGAGGGGTTCTACAAGGACCTGTCGAACATGGTCGTGTCGTCGGACAGGATGGTCGAGCGCGACGGGCAGCTCGCGGCGGAGCGCTACAACAACGACGGCGTGGGCCGCGTTGCGGGGTTCGAGGTGCTCGTCAAGCACAAGCCCACGGACCGCCTCTTCGGCTGGATCTCGTACACCCTCATGCAGAGCTGGCGCGTCGATCACCCGGGCGAGAAGCCGCGCCTGTTCGATAACGATCAGACGCACATCCTCACCATCGTGGCGAGCGTGGCGCTCGGCCGCGGCTGGGAGGCGGGCGTGCGCTTCAGGCTCGTGAGCGGCAACCCGGACACGCCGGTGCAGGGCGCTGCGTTCGACGCGGACGGCGACCAGTACTTCCCCATCTACGGCGAGCGCAACACCACGCGCCTGCCCCTCTTCCACCAGCTCGACCTGCGCCTCGACAAGCGCTGGGACTTCGGCATCCTCAAGTTCTCGGTCTACGTCGACGTGCAGAACGTCTACAACCAGAAGAACGTGGAAGGGTACGCATACAGCTACGACTTCTCGGCGCGGCAGTACCAGTTCGGGCTGCCGCTCCTGCCCAGCCTGGGGTTCAAATTGGAGTATTGATCCGACGTGCTTTTCGGCACCTACGAATTCCTGCTGCTGTTCCTGCCCGCGGTCTGGGTCGTGTACCGCGTCGTGCCCGGGGGAGGTCGCGCACGACTCGTTTGGCTGCTCGTCTCGTCCCTGGTGTTCTACGGATACCGCGAGCCGCTGCACGTGGCGCTGCTCGTCGGCTCGGCGGGCGTCAACTACGTGCTCGGGCGCGGCTTCGTCGGGCCCGCGCGTGCGGGCTCGCGCGCGGCGGTCGCGCTGGGGATCGTCCTCAATCTGGGGGCATTGGCCTACTTCAAGTACACGGGCTTCGCCGCAGCCATGGCCAACGATCTGTTCGGGGCGGGGTTGAGCGCGCCGGCGGTGGTGATGCCGCTTGCGATCTCGTTCTTCACCTTCCAGCAGATCGCCTACCTCGTGGACCTGCATCGGGGCGAGGCCTCGAGCCGGAATCCCCTCGAGTACGTCGTGTCCGTCGTGTTCTTCCCGAAGCTGCTCTCGGGGCCGATTGTCCGCGACCACGAGATGGACGCCGGATTCGCCGCGGCGAACACGCGGCCCGGCGCCCGGGAAGGCGCACGTGGGATCACGTTGCTGGCGATCGGCCTGTTCAAGAAACTCCTCATCGCCGATGCCCTCGCGCCGACCGTGTCCCGTGTCTTCTCCGCGGCGGAGAAGGGCCAGATCCCCGGAGCCGCGGATGCCTGGCTCGGCGCGCTGTCGTACACGATGCAGCTCTATTTCGACTTTTCCGGCTACGTCGACATGGCGCTGGGGCTGGGGCTCCTGTTCGGTTTCTCCCTCCCTTTGAACTTCGACTCCCCGTACAAGGCGACGAGCCCCAGCGACTTCTGGCGGCGCTGGCACATCACGCTGTCGCGCTTCCTTCGGGACTATCTGTACATCCCGCTCGGGGGGAACCGCCGAGGGGAAAGGCGGCGCACGGCCAACCTGATGATCACCATGACCCTGGCGGGGCTCTGGCACGGCGCCGGCTGGACGTTCGTGCTGTGGGGCGCGGCGCACGGGGCGATGCTTGCGGTGAACCACCTCTGGAGCGGCCTGTGGCGCCGGCTTCCCGGACGCGCACCCGGAGTTGCGCAGGCTCTTGCCACGCGAGGCGCGGCACGGGTCCTGACCTTCGTCGCGGTGGTGCTCGCCTGGGTCCTGTTCCGGGCGCAGACCGTGGGTGGCGCGGTTGCGGTCTGGCGTGGGATGCTCGGGTTCGGAGGCTGGGGCATGACGGGCGCACCGGGCTGGCTGGCGGAGGGAGCCCACGTCTGGGATCTCGCGATCGCGCCGTTCCACGCCCTCAGCGGCGCCTATGGCAGCTGGGCCGCGATCGGGGTGCTGATGGTGGTGACGATGGCCTTGCCGAACAGCAACCGGATCGCCGCCGGCCTGAAGCCGAGCGTGCGCCATGCGGTCCCCGTGGCCGCCGCGCTGCTGCTCGCGACATGGAGGATCCTCGCGCAGGGGAGCGCGACCGAGTTCCTCTATTTCGATTTTTGAACGATGGGTGACGTATCACGATATCGTTTGTGGAACGCAGGAGTGCTCGCCCCGGTCGGGCTGCTGGCGGTCGCCACCTGGGTGCTGCTCCTCTCATTCGATCTGCGCCACGAGCTGCTGTACAGGTCGACCCTCGCCGGACGCGACTACGACAGGGCGTGCTGGGTCAAGAAGCCGCTGTATCTGCTCGTGCTCGGCAGCAGCATGTCCCGTTATGGGGTGATGCCCGAGGTCATCGCGAAGAAGAACCGGATCCCGCTCAAGCGCATTGCGAACGTCTCGCGGGACGCCGCGACGCCGTTCGTCAACTACTTCACGTACCTCCGGCGCCGCGACGTGCTGAGCCAGGCCAAAATCGTCTACGTCACGTACGATCCGTGGATGCTCGTCGTGAAGTACCACAAGCACTCCCCGTCGCAGCGACTGCTGTGGAGCTACGCCCAGTGGCGTTTCATGTCCCGCGAGCTCGGGCTCGCCGGCAGCTACTTCCTGCCCGCGGTCGAGGCCGCGCGCACGCTGGTCGGGCTCTCGGGCGGCGACCCGCCTTATTGCTCGCGCTCCATGGCGAAACGCCGAGGGTTCGTGCCCAAGCGCAAGGAAGGCAAGCTCTCGCCCGTTCCCGAAGGGCAGACCGAGGCGCGCACCATCTATGACGACCTCGACCTGTTCGGGCCCTGCACCACGCAGATCGACTACCTCGGGCGCATCAAGGAGATGGTGGAAGGGGCCGGTGGCACTTTCGTGCTGTTGCTCATGCCGAAACATCCCTTCTACATCGATGTCTACCGTACCAAGGGCGAGTTCGACGGGAGGCTGCGCCGGCTCGTCAATGCGCGGCTCGGCCCGGTGCGGGTCACCGGTTCGTTCGACAGCCGCCGCTATGGCCTGACGGACGCCGACTTCTACGATTTGTCCCACCTCACCGAGAGCGGCGCGCGAAAGTTCACGGCCAAGGAGTTCGCCAGCGTGAAGCGGCACCTCCTGCTCAAGCCGGGACCGCTGCGTCCGACCCTTGACTACTGAACGTCGAGGTCGCCCGCCTACAGGATCACGAGGCTCAGCATGGCTCCGCCGTCCGCTGCTTGCGGCACGAGGCGCCACGAGACCGATGTGGAGAACTTGCCCGCCCCGCGCGTGTGCACGAGAGGCACGAAGTAGCCGATGGCGACCCCCGACACCGCTCCCGCGATCACGTCGGTGTAGAAGTGCTTGCCGGCCACGACGCGCAGGACGCCGGTGGTGGCGGCCATAAGCTCCGTGAGGATCCAGCACGGCGCGATGAGCGGCGAGCCCGGGTGCCTCATCATGAAAAGGTAGCTGTAGGCCGTGGCCATGGCGAAGGTCGTCGACGTGTGAGCCGACCAGAACGAAAAGGACGAGTCCACGTCGGCGCGCTCCGCGTCCGTGGAGCCGGTGTCGTACGTGAACGGCCGTTGCCTGCGCACCGTGTACTTGACCACGTTCGTGATGCCCATGTCGACGGTTACGGTCTCGGCCAGCACGAGCGTGTCCGTGACGAGGCCATAGGTGCCGTCCGCGGGCGAGGACACGGCCACGTCCAGGAGGTCGAGGGCGAACGGGAGGGCAGTGCCCGCCCCAAGGAACACGTCCGACGCGGTGCGCGCCGCGGCGCTGTCGTTGCCAATCACGGCGCGATCGAAAGCGTTGACGTCCGACGGATCGCACGCGTTGTTGCACCCCGGGCCCTCGATTTCGCTGTTGAGCCGCGCCGGCATGAGCGCCGCGATGCCGCTGACGATCAGCACCGGGGCGTCCACCGCCGGATTGATCACGAACGGGCTGACGTTCCCCTCCGCACGGGCTGCGCGGGGAGCGACCAAGACGACGAAAATGACGGCAAGGACGATGGCTTGGCAGGTCGCGCGCGTGGTCAGCTTCCGCGCTTGAGCTCGGTCAGCACGAGCTTGGCCACGGCCTTCAGGGTGTCGAAGACGCCCGCGCCCTTGGGCGCCACGGCCTCGAACTCCGGGACCATCTGGTCGTTGAGCAGGGAGCGCAGCTCCTCCACCGAGGCCACGCTCGGCAGATCGCGCTTGTTGTACTGGATGACGTACGGGATGCGGTCCAGGTTGTAGCCTTGCTCCTGCAGGTTGTAGCGCAGGTTCTCGAGCGACTCGAGGTTGGCCTCCACGCGGTCGACCTGGGAGTCGGCCACGAACACCACGCCGTCCACGCCTTTGAGGATGAGCTTGCGCGACGCGTCGTAGAAGACCTGGCCCGGCACCGTGTAGAGGTGGAAGCGCGTTCTAAAGCCGCGGATCTCGCCGAGCGACAAGGGCAGGAAGTCGAAGAACAAGGTGCGCTCGGTCTCCGTGGCGAGCGAGATCATCTTGCCCTTGGCGTCGGGATTCGTCCGATTGTAGATGTACTGCAGGTTGGTGGTCTTACCGCACAGACCGGGACCGTAGTACACGATCTTGCAGTTGATCTCCCGGGACGAGTAGTTGATGAACGACATTCCGCCGCCACTTCTAATCGTTGAACAGGTTGTCGATATCCTCGTCGGTGATCTCGGCGAAGGGCGAAGCCGCGTTCGGGTCCTGCACCTTCTGGAGCAGTGCCTCGAAGATGCGGTTCAACTCCTCGTTCGCCTTGCGCACCCGCAGCCGCACGAGTCCCAATGACGAACGCTGATCGAAGATGACCACCAGGATCACGCGCTGTCCCACGATCTGGATGTGGATGTTCTGGTGCTCGCCCTCGTGAAACTGGGTCGCGAACTCGTTCTCCTTGAGGAGCTTGGCCATGCCGCCCGTGGCCGCGATGTTGCCGGCCGTGAGCGAGGCGAGAGAGGTCGTGTCGAGGTGCTCGTGCTCGCCCGAAGCGGAGATGAGCTGTCCGTTCTTGTCGACGATGAAGACAACCATGGCGTTCGCGTCACGGACGAGCCGATCGCACACCACCTGGATCTGGTTGAATTCCTCCTCGTACATCACCATCTGAGGGTCGACCATGCGCGCTTCTCCCTCTCGTGTCGCGTCCCCGGGGTCGAAAGTGGCGCACCCCGGATGTCACTCGACGAAGTATCTTTCATTACCAGACCTTCCCGTGGCCTTCAAGGGTTTGCGCGCGAATTCCGGAGCGGTCGCAATCCGGAAAAATCGTTTGATGGGCTTCTGGCGCAACGGTATCGTCACAGCGTCACACCCTTGCGACCGTGGGCGCGCCGGCGCGATTTCGGTCCGAAGAGAGGAGTCACGAGCCAGATGAGAACCATCCTTCATATTGCGTTTCTTTTCCTCCTTGTCTCCTGCGTGTCGGCGGGCTGCACCCCGGACGACGCCGAGGCCCCGATCTGGAGCGATGCGCCCGGGGATCTGACGCTCGGAGAGGGACAGACCATCCGGATCGCGCTTACCGCCGACGGGGGCGCCGGGGAGCCGTACGAGTGGAGCGCGGAAGGGAGCGCCGGGATCGAGGCGAACGTGGAGGCCGACGGGCGACTGGCCGTGCACGCCGGATACGGCGGCGGCGACGCTGGCTCCGTCAACGTGGTGCTGGCGGATGCGGACGGCAACGAGGAGACCTACGAGGTGGCGGTGAAGGTGGCGCCCCTGACCTGGATCGAGACCCGGCAATGGGGTTCCGGCGAGGGCCCGGAGCCGAGGGAGCACGGCAGCTTCATCGTGGACGAGGAGGGCGGACGCGTGCTCCTGTTCGGCGGGAGCGGGTACTCCCCGCAGACCACCCCGCTCAACGACCTCTGGGAGTATGCGCCGGGAACCGGATCCTGGACGGAAATCCAGACGGCAGGTGAGCTGCCGGCCGGCGGCGGCTCGATGCGCGTGGCGATCGTGAGCGCCGAGAAGAAGGCGTACCTCTTCGGCGGCTACGGCAAAGACAGCCTGCCCAACAATGAGCTGTGGGAGGTCGCCTTCTCGGAGGAGAAGGTGCGCTTCACAAAGATCGACGGGAATGCCCCGCCGGCGCCGCGCTTCCTGCACGCGTTCGTGTACGACGCGCCGGGAAAGCGCTTCATCGTGTTCGGCGGCGTGTCGTCGGCGCTCCTCGACGACGTCTGGGAGATGCGGCTCGCGGGCGGAAAGGCCGAGTGGAAGAAGCTCGATCTCGATGGTGGCCCGACGGCCCGCTACGGCTTCTTTTACGGGTACGACGAGGAGAGCCGTGCGCTCGTGATCTTCAGCGGAGCCCAGGGCACGGCCACGATCGATCCGGCGCAGGACACGTGGGTGCTCGACCTCGCGGCGGACCCGCCGGTTTGGAGCCTCGTGGCGCAAGGCGAGGAGGACGGCGTGCCCCCGGGGCGGCGCAACGGCTCCTTCGTCTGGGATCCCAGCGGCCCGCGCCTCCTGATCTTCGGCGGCACGGCCGACGGCCAGACCACCGAGCCCGGGCTGTGGGCCTTCGACGCCCGCAAGGGGGCCTACCGTTGGGACCGGCTCGAAATCGAGGGCGAGCCGGAGGGGCGCTCCTCGGGGTTCGGCTTCTACGACGCGGTCTCGGGCATCGCGGCGATGGGCTTCGGAAACACCAAGAGCGCAATCTTTTCCGACATCTCCCGACTCGGCTACTGATTCGTTCCTCCTAAAGCAAGGTCTGATTGGTGAAAGGCACCGAGGGGTGAGCGGGCGCTGGTGACGGTGTCCGACGCGTCCGGTTCCGAAAGGCCAGCGGATCAAGCCTGTTCGAGCACAGCGAGCGCAGCGCGTCCGCTTGCTTATTTGCCGTCGAAAGGGGACATTGAAGGCCAACGGTTCGCGCTTGAGGGGAAGAGAGCCTTCATGAAAACGCCGTCCGCCGTGCGTAAGATCGCGTTCCTCGCAGACTATCTTCCGAGGAAGTGCGGCATCGCGACCTTCACCACCGACCTGCGCTGCGCGGTGGCGGGGGAGTTCCCTGCGGTGCAGTGCCTGGTGGTGCCGGTCAACGACCGCGCCGGCGGCTACGACTACCCGGCCGAGGTGCGCTTCGAGATCGCCGAGCAGGATCTGTCGTCCTACCTGCGCGCCGCCGACTTCCTCAACATCACGGGCGTGGACGTGGTCTGCGTGCAGCACGAGTTCGGCATCTACGGCGGGCCCGCGGGCAGCCACCTCCTGGCGCTGCTGCGCGACCTGCGCATGCCGATCGTCACGACGCTGCACACGATCCTGCGCGAGCCGAACGCGGACCAGCGGCGGGTGATGCGCGAGCTCGTCCAGCTCTCGACCCGGCTCGTGGTCATGGCCGAGCGGGGCCGCGAATTCCTGCGCGAGATCTACCGGACGCCCGAGGCCAAGATCGACCTCATCCCGCACGGCATTCCGGACATGCCGTTCGCGGATCCGAACTACTTCAAGGACGAGTTCGGCGTGGCCGGCAGGCCGGTGGTGCTCACGTTCGGGCTGCTCTCGCCGAACAAGGGCATCGAGCACGCGCTGCGCGCGTTGCCAGACATCATCGAGGAGTTTCCGGGCGTCGTCTACATCGTGCTCGGCCAGACGCACCCGAATCTGCTGCGCGACGAGGGCGAGGCGTACCGCCTGGGCCTCGAGCGGCTGGCCAAGGACCTCGGCGTGCAGAGGAACGTGGTCTTCTTCAACCGTTTCGTGGAGCTCGAGGAGCTGATGCGCTTCATCGGCGCGGCGGACATCTACCTCACGCCCTACCTGACCGAGTCGCAGATCACCTCGGGCACGCTGGCCTACGCCTTCGGCGCCGGCAACGCGGTCGTGTCCACGCCCTACTGGCACGCGCAGGAGCTGCTCGCCTCCGAGCGCGGCAAGCTCGTGCCGTTCGGCGACCCTCCGGCCATCGCCGAGGCGGTCGTGGGGCTCTTGCGCGACGAGCCGCTGCGCCACTCGATGCGCAAGAACGCGTACCGCATGGGGCGCGACATGGTCTGGAGCCGCACGGCGCAGCGCTACGTGAGGTCGTTCGAGCAGGCGCAGCAGGAGCACAGCTTCGTGGGCCGCAAGACGTCGCCCATCAAGACGCTCGACGAGCAGCCCGGACAATTGCCCGAGCTGAAGCTCGACCACCTGTTCCGGATGAGCGACTCGACCGGCATCTTCCAGCACGCGAGCTTCACGGTGCCCAACTTCGCCGAGGGCTATTGCACCGACGACAACGCCCGCGCGCTCGTCCTCACCCTGATGCTGCAGAAGTTGGGGCACGGCTCGCCCGAGATCACCTCGCGGGCGGCCACGTACGCGGCGTTCCTGAACCACGCCTTCGACCGGACGAGCCGGCGCTTCCGCAACTTCATGAGCTTCGACCGCCGCTGGCTCGAGGAGGTCGGCTCCGAGGACTGCCACGGGCACGCGCTGTGGGCGCTCGGGTTGTGCGTGGCCCAGGCGGGGCAGGGCAGCTTCCAGATGCTCGCCGCCGACCTGTTCGAGCAGGCCCTGCCCGTGGCCGCCGAGTTCACCTCGCCGCGCGCGTGGGCCTTCACGCTCATCGGCATCGACGAATACTTGAGCCGGCTCGGCGGGGATCGGCGCGCGAACCAGATCCGCGACTCGCTCAACGCCAAGCTCATGCAGAGGTACGCCGACGCCGCATCCGGGGACTGGCGCTGGTTCGAGGACGTGGTCTCCTACACGAACGCCAAGCTGCCGCACGCGCTGATCCTGAGCGGGTGCTGCACCGAGGACGCGAGGCTGATGGAAACCGGCCTCGAGGCGCTGCGCTGGCTCGTCGAGGTCCAGACGTCCGCGGACGGCTCCCTGCGGCCCGTCGGCTCGAACGGCTTCTACACGCGAGGCGGAGAGCGCGCGCTGTTCGACCAGCAGCCGATCGAGGCGCAGGTCACGGTGTCCGCGTGCATCGAGGCCTATGAGGCCACGGCCGACATGTTCTGGGTCGTGGAAGCGCGCCGGGCCTTCGAGTGGTTCCTGGGCCGCAACGATCTCGGGCTGGCGCTGTACGACTCCTCCACGGGCGGCTGTCGCGACGGCCTGCACGTGGACCGTGTGAGCCAGAACGAGGGCGCGGAGTCCACGCTGGCGTTCCTGCTCGCGCTCGCCGAGATGCAGGCGCTGCAAAACACCCTCACCAGTTTCAAGGAACCATCCGGAAAGTAGCGGCGTCCACCCCATGAAAACGAAGACCGTCCACGCGAAACGCATCGGGCCCACCCTGATCCCGGATCGCACGCGCGTGCTCCTGCGCCCCTTCCATCCCACCACCGAGGACATCGCGCGGCGCATCGTCGGCCGGGTGCTCGCGCTCCCGGAGGAGGAGGTCGCGCGCCTCCTGCACCTCGTGCTCGGCGAGTTCGAGGACCGGCACGAGAGCGTGGAGCCGCAGCTGCGTCGGCGCTTCGCCGAGGTGCGCCGCCACCTCGGCGGCACTCCGGAGCCCTCGCCGCGCAGGCAGGCGCTCATCGGCGCCTACTTCACCCACGAGTACTCCCCGGAGTCGGCGGCGCTGTTCAATCCGTCCATCGTGCCCCACCCGGACCAGAGCGGAGTGCCCGAGGGCGCGCTGCGCTTCGTCCTCAGCCTGCGGGCCACGGGCGAGGGACACATCTCGTCGATCGCCTTCCGCGTGGGCACGATCAGCGCGCACCATCGCGTCACGCTCAAGCCGCTCGTGCCGTTCGTGACCGAGCCGGAGCCCGTGCCCAACGCCCTGTACGAGAGGGATCTCTTCGCCCGCAAGCTCGACGAGGCGGGCGTGCTCGACGAATACGGACGGCGCATGCTCGGCCGGCTCCCCGAGGCCTTCGTCCTCGACGACCTGCGCCGCGTCCTCGCGTCCGACCGGCAGCAGGCCGATCCGGCGGATGCCGCGGCGGATCGCGCGGCGCGCGGCATCCTGCTCCTGGCGGAGTCCAACTACGACGTGCACTTCTCCCCCGGCAGCCGGATCACGCAGCGCATCCTCTTCCCGTACACCTCCAGCCAGAGCAACGGCATCGAGGACGCGCGCTTCGTGCGCTTCGAGGACGTCGACGAGGGCCCGACCTACTACGCCACCTACACGGCCTACGACGGCAGGATCACCCTGCCGCAGCTGCTCGAGACCAGGGACTTCGTGCACTTCAAGTTCAGCACGCTCAACGGCCCGGCCGTGCAGAACAAGGGCATGGCCCTGTTCCCGCGCAAGGTGAACGGCCGCTACGCCATGCTCTCGCGCCAGGACGACGAGAACATCCTGCTCATGTTCTCGGACAACGTCCGGTTCTGGCAGACGCCCGAGCTGCTCGTGGCCCCGGCCGAGCCGTGGGAGTTCCTGAAGATCGGCAACTGCGGCTCGCCCATCGAGACCGAGGCGGGCTGGCTCGTGCTCAGCCACGGCGTGGGCGCCATGCGCAAGTACTGCCTGGGCGCGTTCCTGCTCGACCTCGACGATCCCACGCGCGTCATCGGTCGCCTGCGCGAGCCGCTGCTCGCCCCGAACGAGGCGGAGCGCGAGGGCTACGTGCCCAACGTGGTCTACACCTGCGGCGCGCTGCTGCACGGCAGGAAGCTCGTCATCCCCTACGCCATGAGCGACTACGCCACGAGCTTCGCCACGGTGTCGCTCGACGAGCTCCTGGGCGCCATGGAGTGAGGCCAGAGGTTCCGCCCCTGCGCGGGGAAGGGGTGAATTGACAGCCGGGCCCGCGGGATGCTAGACGACCGTCGACCCGATGCCAGGGCGAACCGAAGGCCCCTCGAATGGGGAAGGCGGGCCCGGCAAGGCGAAAAGCCTTCCTCATTCATCCTTCGGTTCGAAACGGCGGGACGGTCTTGCGAGACTGGGGCGTTGGCGAGCGGTAAGCCACGGGTCTTTGGAACCCGGTATCGTAGGTTCGAATCCTACCGCCCCAGCCGGTGATTCGAGGGAGACCGGGCCCCAAGCGCCCGGGGCCCAAGGAGGGCCGAGCACATGGCGTTCAAATCCATCTGCCTGTTTTCCGGCAACGCGAACCAGCCCCTGGCGCAGGCCATCAGCAAGGCCGCCAGCATCCCGCTCGGGGCGCTCACGGTGAAGCGCTTCTCCGACGGCGAGATCTTCGTGCAGATCGAGGAGAACGTGCGCGGCGAGCACGCGTTCGTGCTCCAGCCCACGTGCCCCCCGGTCAACGACAACCTGATGGAGCTGCTCGTCATCATCGACGCGTTGAAGCGCGCCTCGGCGGTCTCGGTGTCGGCCGTGGTGCCCTACTACGGTTACGCCCGCCAGGACCGCAAGGTCCTGCCGCGCACGCCCATCAGCGCCAAGCTCGTCGCGGATCTCATGCAGGCCGCGGGGGTCGATCGGGTCGTGTCGCTCGACCTGCACGCCGGCCAGATCCAGGGCTTCTTCGACGTGCCCTTCGACAACCTCTACGGCAGCGAGGTGCTCGTGCCGTACCTGGCGACGCGCGTGGGCAAGCGCGTCACGGTGGTGTCCCCGGACGCCGGCGGAGTGGAGCGCGCCCGCGCCTTCGCCAAGCGCCTGCGCTCCGGGCTCGCCATCATCGACAAGCGCCGCGCCAGGCCCAACGAGTCCGAGGTCATGCACATCATCGGCGAGGTCGAGGGCAACGACTGCATCATCGTCGACGACATGGTCGACACGGCCGGCACGCTCACGAACTGCGCCGCGGCGCTGCTCAAGGCCGGCGCCAAGAAGGTCATCGCGGCCGCCTCGCACGGCGTCCTGTCGGGCCCGGCCATCGGACGGCTCGCCGAGTCCTCCATCGAGGAGGTCGTCATCACCGACACGATCCCGTGCAGCGAGGAGAACAGGCGCGAGGCCCGCATCACGGTCGTCTCGTGCGCGCAGCTCCTCGGAGAGGCCATCAAACGCATCCATACCGGCGACTCGGTAAGCGGATTGTTCAACAAGGAGTGAGACATGGAATTCGTCAAGGTTGAAGCCACGGTTCGCTACGACAGGGGCAAGGGCGCGTGCCGCAGGCTGCGCCGCGAAGGCTTCGTGCCCGCCATCCTCTACGGACAGGGCAAGGAGACCGTCGCGCTCTCGGTTTCCCCGAAGGAGCTCGTGACGGCGCTGGCCGGGCCCCTGCGCGGCAACACGGTGCTCTCCATCTCCATCAACGACAGGGCGAAGAAGAGCGTCGAGGAACGCATGGCCATGGTCCGCGACCACCAGTACGAGCCGCTCAGCCGCGTGCTGCGGCACGTGGACTTCCTGGCCGTGGATCCGGGTCGCGAGGTGCGCGTCGAGGTGCCGGTCCGCTTCGAGGGCCGCTCCCTCGGCGAGGCCGCCGGCGGCCAGCTCATGGCCCTGCACAGGACGGTCACCATGGACTGCCTGCCCTCCGCGATCCCCGTCGTCATCGTCGCGGACGTGACCAACGTGACCCTGAACGGGCACCTCACGGTCAAGGAGCTCGCGGCACCCGAGGGCGCCCGGTTCGCCATGAGCCCGGACACCAACCTCGTCTCCTGCCAGCTGCCCAAGCGCGAGGAGAAGCCCGCGACAGTGGCGGAGGAGGGCGCCGAGGGCGAGGCCGCGGCCGCCGAGGGCGAGGGTGGCGAGAAGGCCGAGGGCGCGGCCAAGGAAGGCGAGCCCGCCAAGGACGACGCCAAAGACAAGGGCAAGGACAAGGGCAAGGGCAAGGGCAAAGAGAAGTAGGCGGCGTCCGTGGCAGAGGCAACGCTCGTCGTCGGTCTGGGGAACCCCGGCCCGTCCTACGCGGAAAACCGCCACAACTTCGGCTTCATGGTCGCGGATGCGCTCTTCGCCCGCACCGGCGGCGGCACGTGGCAGGAGAAGTTCCACGGGCGGTTCGTCCGGGTGGCGGTGGGGGGCCGCCCCGTTTTCCTGCTCAAGCCCATGAAGTACATGAACGTGAGCGGCCGGAGCCTGGCCCGCGCCGCGGGGTTCTTCCAGATTGCCGCCGACAGGATCATCGTGGTTCACGACGAGCTCGACCTGCCGTTCGGAACGGTGCGGATCAAGATCGGCGGCGGCGCCGGCGGGCACAACGGGGTCGAGTCGTGCATCGCTGATTTGGGGGATCCGGGATTCGTTCGTGTCAGGATGGGAATCGGCCGGCCGCCCCATGGAGACGCGACGGATTTCGTCTTGTCCGATTTTTCTGTTGACGAAAGGCCGGCCATGACGGAGATCATCGCGCACGGTGCGGATGCGGTGGAAAACGTGATTGGCCATGGCGCGAAAGCGGCCATGAACTCGTTCAACAAGCGGAGCTGATCAAGGAGGAAAACATGAACAGGAACGGCATCTTCGGCACATTCGCCACCCGCTGGACCGCCCGCGTTCTCCCGGTGTTGGGAGCGCTCGCAGCCCTGCTCGTCTCGCCCGCGGCGTTCGCGAGCGAGGCCGAGCTCAAGCTCCCGGACCTCGGAGACACGAACCTCGCGACGTTCTTCGGCCTGTCGGGCCACAGCCTGCTCGTGTGGGGCATCGCGGTGTGCCTGATCGGGTTCGCCTTCGGCATCTTCGTGTTCGTCAGCGTCAAGAAGCTGCCGGTGCACAAGTCGATGCTCGAGATGTCCGAGCTCATCTTCGAGACCTGCAAGACGTACCTGCTCCAGCAGGGCAAGTTCCTCGCCATTCTGGAAATCCTGATCGGCGCCATCATCGTGGCGTACTTCGGCCTCGTCTCCCACATGGAGGCCTACAAGGTCGCGATCATTCTCGGGTTCAGCGTGGTGGGCATCCTCGGCTCGTACGGCGTGGCGTGGTTCGGTATCCGCATCAACACCTTCGCCAACAGCCGCACGGCGTTCGCGTCGCTCGCGGGCAAGGGCTACCCGTGCTACGGCATCCCGCTCAAGTCGGGCATGTCGATCGGCACGCTGCTCATCTCCACCGAGCTCATCATCATGCTCATCATCATGCTCTTCCTCCCGGCCGACCTCGCGGGCCCGTGCTTCATCGGCTTCGCCATCGGCGAGTCGCTCGGCGCCTCCGCGCTGCGCATCGCGGGCGGCATCTTCACCAAGATCGCGGACATCGGCTCGGATCTCATGAAGATCGTATTCAAGGTGAAGGAGGACGACGCGCGCAACCCGGGCGTGATCGCGGACTGCACCGGCGACAACGCCGGCGACTCGGTCGGCCCCACAGCCGACGGCTTCGAGACCTACGGCGTGACCGGCGTGGCGCTCATCACCTTCATCATGCTGGCCGTCGCCGACCCGTCGATCCAGGTCCAGCTCCTGGTGTGGATCTTCGCCATGCGCGTCGCCATGATCGTCACCTCGATCGGCAGCTACTTCATCAACGACCTGCTCGTCGCGCGGCCGAGGTACGGCAACGCCGTCAAGTTCAACTACGAGATCCCGCTCACGACGCTCGTTTTCATCACCTCGATCATCTCGATCGGCGTCACGTTCCTTTTGTCGTACCTGCTCATCGGCCCCGGCAACGCCGCGTTCCCGAACATCAAGGGCAACGGCGACCTGTGGTGGCAGCTGTCGCTCATCATCTCGTGCGGCACGGCCGCGGGCGCGCTCATCCCCGAGGTGGTCAAGGTCTTCACGTCCGTGCACTCCAAGCACGTCAAAGAGGTCGTCAACTCCTCCAAGGAGGGCGGCGCGTCGCTCAACATCCTCTCCGGTCTCGTGGCCGGCAACTTCTCCGGCTACTGGATGGGCATCATGATCGTGGGCCTCATGGCCATCGCCTACCTCGTGAGCGGCATGGGGCTCAACGCGGCGCTCTCCCCGGACGCGAACATCGGCGACACCATGGCCGCGGTCTTCGCGTTCGGCCTCGTGGCGTTCGGCTTCCTGGGCATGGGCCCGGTGACCATCGCCGTCGACTCCTACGGCCCGGTCACGGACAACGCGCAGTCGATCTACGAGCTGTCGCTCATCGAGACGCAGCCCAACGCCAAGGAGGAGCTCAAGAAGGAGTTCGGCATCGACGTCAATTTCGAGATGGCAAAAGAGCTGCTCGAGGAGAACGACGGCGCGGGCAACACGTTCAAGGCCACGGCCAAGCCGGTGCTCATCGGCACCGCGGTCGTGGGCGCCACGACGATGATCTTCTCCATCATCATGGCCCTCACGAACGGCCTCCAGGACACGGCCGCGGTCATGAAGCTGTCGCTCACCTACGCGCCGTTCGTGCTCGGCCTCGTGACCGGCGGCGCCATGATCTACTGGTTCACCGGCGCCTCCATGCAGGCGGTCGTCGCGGGCGCCTACAAGGCGGTCGAGTTCATCAAGCGCAACATGAAGCTCGACGGCGCCGAGAAGGCCTCCACCGAGGACTCGAAGAAGGTCGTGGCGATCTGCACGCAATACGCGCAGAAGGGCATGTGGAACATCTTCCTCGCGGTGTTCTTCGCCACCCTCGCCTTCGCCTGCGTGGAGCCGTACTTCTTCATCGGGTATCTCATCGCCATCGCCATCTTCGGACTGTACCAGGCCGTGTTCATGGCCAACGCGGGCGGCGCATGGGACAATGCCAAGAAGATCGTCGAGACCAGCAAGGAGCTCGCGGCCGAGGGCAACGGCAAGGGCTCCGCGCTCCACGAGGCGTGCGTGGTCGGCGACACGGTGGGCGATCCGTACAAGGACACGAGCTCCGTGGCCATGAACCCGATCATCAAGTTCACCACCTTGTTCGGCCTGCTCGCCGTCGAGATGGCGGTCGGCCTCATCGACCAGGGCCAGCGCGGCCTCACGACCGGCCTCGCGATCCTCTTCTTCGTCATCTCCGCCGTGTTCGTGTGGCGGTCGTTCTACACGATGCGCATCACCAGCGGGACCAAGAGCGCCGCCTAGACTGAAGTTCCCCGGCGATTTTCCCTGAAAGATGAGTGTGAACGAGGAGATGGGTGAATTGTGAGTGTAATATTGTAGCCATGTAATAAGCAATTATCATATTGACAATAAGCACGCAACAC
>JAQTNF010000027.1 GCA_028713995.1 Deltaproteobacteria bacterium
CAGATCTCCTTCGCGGGCTTGTTGGCGTTGCACTCCCACACGCCGTTCACGCACACGAACTCGCCCTCCTTGCAGACGCCCTCGTTGGGGTTCTGCGTCTGCGAGTTGGTGCACGTCGCGCCGTTGGCGACGCCCTCGTCGGTCTGGCCGTCGCAGTCGTCGTCGAGGCCGTTGCACGTCTCGTCGGTGCCGGAGGTCGCTCCGACACAATCGATCTTCCACTCGCCGTCGGCCTGGTCGTAGACGCACTGCGTGATCCCGGCCTTGCAGATGCCGAGATCCTTGCCGCACGGCTGCCCGGCCTCGAGGAGATCCTCGTCGGTCTGGCCGTCGCAATCGTCGTCCTTGCCGTTGCACACCTCGTCCCCGGGGCCCGTGCCGCTGCACAGGATGTCGCCGTGGTCGCAGATCCACACGCCCGGCGCGCATACACCCTCGTCCGGGTTCGCCGTGGGGGAGAGCGAGCACTCCGGCGGATTGAACACCACGCCCTCGTCGGTTTCGCCGTCGCAGTCGTTGTCGAGCAGGTCGCACTGCTCGGCGGTCGGTCCTTGATCATCCAGGCACTGGCCGTAGACGCCAGCCACGCACACGCTCACGCCTTGCGTGCACTCGCCCTCGTTCGGGTCGATCGTGCAGTCCGCGCCCGGATACAGATCGGGATCGCACCCGCCGCAGGGCTGGGACAGACCCTCGTCCGTGGCCTGATCACAGTCGTTGTCCTCGTTGTCGCACTCCTCCACTTCGGGGCCCCGCGGCTCCACGCACAGGCCGTCCGTGTCGACGTCGGCGCAGCACTCGAGAGCCTTGCTGTCCGCACCGTCGTCCACGCACCTCCACAGCCCCTCCTCGCAGTTGCCCACCACGTCCTGGCACACGCTCAAGGCCGTTTCGATCTGCGACTCCTCGTCGGTGACGCCGTCGCAGTCGTTGTCGAGGCTGTCGCACGCCTCCTGGGTGGGCAGGACCTCGCCCACGCACCCGGCCCAGTTCTCGACGCCCGAGTCGGGCGCGGCCGCGCACTCCTGCACGCCCTGCTGGCACGCGCCTTCGCCCTCGCCGTCCGGGCACACGCCGCCATCGTACACTTCCGTGTCGCAACCGTTCGGATCGCCGCCGCCGCACGGCTGCGTGACGCCCTCGTCGGTCTGGTTGTCGCAATCGTTGTCGCGGCCGTCGCACGTCTCGGGCTTCGTATCGCTCGCGCCGTCGCAGACCAGCTGGCCCGACACGCAGATCCAGGTTCCGTCGAGGCACTTGCCGCACTTGCCGCCGATGTCGTTCGGCTCCTCGTCGGTCTCGCCGTCGCAGTCGTTGTCGAGCCCGTCGCATTTCTCCGGGATCGGGTCGATGTTGCCCTCGCACGTCTTCCATGCCGGGATCCAGGGATCGTGGGTGGACAGCGTCGGGTCGCAGTCCTGGATGCCGGACCGGCACTCGCCCTCCTCGGACCCCTCCTGGCAGGGCTGGTCATGCGCCGGGCCGCAGCCGTCGGGGTCCGCGCCGCCGCAGGCCTGCCAGATGCCCTCGTCGGTCTGCGTGTCGCAGTCGTCGTCCAGGCCGTTGCACTGCTCGATGCCCGGATCGACGTTGCCGACGCAGGTCAGCCACACCTCCATGAAGACCGTGGAGTTGACCGGGTCGCACGCCTGATCGCCCTGCCGGCAGATGCCGGTGTTCTCGTAACCCATCGGCCCGCCGCCGCACGGGCGGGTGAGGAGCTCGTCGGTGAGATCGTCGCAGTCGTTGTCGATGCCGTCGCACACCTCGGCGCTGTATATCGTGGCGCCGACGCAGGTCTGCACGCCGTTCAGGCACTCGTAGAGCCCGTCGTTGCACGGCGGGCCGCACGGCTGATCCTCCACGAAGTCCTCATCGGTCGTGCCGTCGCAGTCGTCGTCCACGCCGTTGCAGATGTCGGGCGATCGGGGATCCACGTTGCCCTGGCAGGCGTTCAGGACCCAGGGGTTGCCGCCGCCCCACTGGTTGTTCTGGCAGACCTGGATGCCCTGCTGGCAGATGCCGTCGTTCTCGTGGCTGGGAGGCCCGCCGCCGCAGAACCGGGTCACGTTCTCGTCGGTCGTGCCGTCGCAGTCGTCGTCCAGGCCGTTGCAGCTCTCGGTGCCCGGTGTGGTCGTGTTGCTGCACGCGATCTGGCCGTTCAGGCAGATGCTGGTTCCGGCGCAGATGCCCTTGCCGCAGGCCTTGCCGATGCGCGTGTCGTCCGCCGGGTCGATGCCGTCGTCGGTCGCGC
This sequence comes from Deltaproteobacteria bacterium, assembly GCA_028713995.1. GTDB lineage: Bacteria > Myxococcota_A > Polyangia > JAAYKL01 > JAAYKL01 > JAQTNF01. The sequence continues at coordinate 2,255 of JAQTNF010000027.1, forward strand.
CGTCGCAATCGTCGTCGAAACCGTTGCAGGTTTCCTTCTCGGGCGCGACGTCATTCTGGCACGCGAGCCAGCCGGGTCCGGTGGTGTCGCACTGGCGGATACCCCGGCGGCAGCGGCCCGCCTCGTAGCCGTGGGTGCATTCGAAGGCCGGGTACATGACATGGTCGCACCCGCCGCAGGGCTCGTACAGGTCCTCGTCGGTCAGGCCGTCGCAATCATTGTCGCCATCGTCGCAGGCCTCGCCAACCGGGCCCTGGCCGCCCACGCACAGATCCTTCCAGACAGGCACGGTCGGCGTCGAGTGGACCGGGTCGCACTCCTGGTATCCCACTTGGCACGGTGGCGTGTTTTCGTTGCCCGGGGGCCCACCGCCGCACGGACGGGTCACGCCCTCGTCGGTCTGGTTGTCGCAATCGTTGTCGATGCCGTCGCATACCTCGGGGGTCGACACCCCAGCTCCCACGCACAGATCCTGACCGCTCACGCACTGCCGCTTGCCCAGGCACGCGCCGGCGCCGCACGGCTGGTCGGCAAAGGCGTAGTCCTCGTCGGTGGAGCCGTCGCAGTCGTCGTCAACGCCGTCGCACACGTCCGGGGTCGTGACCGGGTCGATGTTGCCCTGGCATCCACCCGGCGCCCACGGGGTGCCGGCGCCCCACTGGCCGCCCTGGCAGATCTGGATGCCCTGCTGGCACAAGCCGTCGTTCTCGTGGGGAGGCGGCCCCCCTCCGCAGGGTCGGGTCAGGTTCTCGTCGGTGGAGCCGTCGCAGTCGTCGTCGAAACCGTCGCAGCTCTCGGTACCCGGTGTCGTCGTGTTGCTGCACGCGGGTTGGCCGTTGACGCAGATCGTGGTCCCGGCGCAGATGCCCTTGTTGCACGCGACTCCCATGCGCGCGTCGTCGGCGGGGAGGATGTCTTCGTCGGTGGAGCCGTCGCAATCGTCGTCGATGCCGTTGCACGTCTCCTTCACCGGCCCGACGTCACCCGTGCACGTGTTCCACACGGGGTTGCCGGTCGAGGAGGCGCCCGAGTTGCAGGTCTGCGTGCTCCGGCGGCAGCGGCCCGCCTCGTAGCCTTGGTTGCAGTCGAAGGCGGGGTACAGGGCAGGGTCGCACCCGCCGCAGGCCTGGGTCACGCCTTCATCGGTCTGGGTATCGCAGTCGTTATCGTGGCCGTCGCAGATCTCGAGCGCCGGCGGGATTGCGCCCGAGCAGGAGCTCCACACGCCGCCCGAACAGGTCTGGGTGCCCTGCTGGCAGTCGCCCGCGTTCGGATCCGCGCCCGGCGCGCCGCCGCAAGCCTGGGACAGGCTCTCGTCGGTAGAGCCGTCGCAGTCGTTGTCACGGTTGTCACACGCCTCCGGGGACTCCGCGATGGCACCCTGGCATGTGCCCCAGGTGCCGCCGGAGCACGTCTGGACGCCCTGCTGGCAGTCGCCCTCGTTGGGGTCGGCCCCGCCGCCGCCGCACGCCTGCGAGATGCCCTCGTCCGTCTGGCCGTCGCAATCATCGTCCACGTTGTTACAGGCGCTCCCCTCGGAGGTGGGCCCGACGGCCGCGTCGCACTGCACGGCTCCCGAGGTGCACGACAGCGTGCCGGCCTGGCAGGCCCCCTGGTTTGCGCCGTCCGGGCAGATGCCGCCCGCATAGGTGGGGCACCCATTGGGGCTCGCGCCGCCGCAGCTTCCGCCCATGCCGGTCACGTCCTCGTCCGTATCCGTGTCGCAATCGTCATTGAGGCCGTTGCAGGTCTCGGCCCTGGGATCCACGTTGCCGCTGCACGTGAGCCACACAGGGTTGCCCGGGGTGGACGCGGCCGCGTTGCAGTACTGGATGCCCTGCCGGCAGATGGAGTTCGGGGAGTTGACAGTCCCGCCGCCGCAGACCTGCGAGATGCCCTCGTCGGACTGGCCGTCGCAGTCGTTGTCGTGGCCGTCGCAGCTCGATCCCTCGTTGCCGGGCGTGGTCGTGGCGCCCGCGCATACCAGGGCGCCGCCCGTGCACTGGTACGTGCCGAGGTGGCAGTCGCCAAGGCCGTAGCTGCCGCAAGCGCCGCCGCCGCCGGGGTTGCCCTCGTCGGTCGTGCCGTCGCAATTGTCGTCGATCCCGTTGCACGACTCCGCGTTGGGCGACACACCGCCGCCGCAGACCCAGCCGGTCGTCCCCTGGCAGACCCACGAGCCCGCGGTGCAGGCCCCGATGTAAGGGTTGGTCGGGTCCGAGGTGTGGCTGCACGTCCCGGACGGGAGCGGCGGGTTCTGTGGCGGCGTGAGCCCCTGATCCGTCGTGCCGTCGCAGTTGTTGTCGTGGCCGTCGCAGACTTCGTTGTTCGGCTTCGTGCACTCGGTCAGGTGGGCCGGGTCGCCGTCCAGGCAATACTTGGTGAACCCCTCGTCGGTCTGATTATCGCAATCGTCGTCGAGGCCGTTGCAGATCTCCTGTTTGATGGAGCCAGCGACCACCTGGTAGAGAATCGACGAGAGGCTCTCCTCGGAGTTGGCGAAGAACGCATGGCCGGGGTTGCTCGGATCATAGTGCGCTCCGCCGTTCGCGGCCATGCTGTCGAGCGTGGCGTTGGAATAGGAAAGGCCGATCACCCACGTATCCACCCTCACCGTATCCGTGACCTGCGCTTCGAGCGTCCCGATGCTATACAGGTTCGTCGTCCACGTGACCGGGCTCAAGGTACCGTTGGATTGCCCGTCGGTCAGCACGATGATCGAGTACTTGCGGCACGTGCGGTACGGGTCGGGGGTTCCAAGATCGTTGCGCAGGTAGTTGTCCCGCAGGTAGAGGTACGCGGCCTGCATGGCCTCGCCCAGCGGCGTGTTGCCGTCCGCGCGCAGCTCCTGCTCCGTGCCGTCCGCGCTGAGCGTGTTCGTGTCGGGCTGGCCCAGGTTCGTGGCCGAGTACTCGTGCTGGTCCATCCACATCACGACCTGGGCCGGGTTGTTCTCGGCACCTCCCGTGCCGAAGCCCACGCACAGCCAGGGCGCCTTGGTGGCCTGGTCGAACGTGTCGTTGCCGTCCCGGTACCGCAGCACGTCATAATCACTCGAGGTCTGGTTGTAGTAATAGTACGTCAACGAATAGCCGCCGGTCTGCGTGTAGTCCTGCTTGAACTTCATGAGCCCGAACTCGATGTCGCCGGAGGCGTAGATCATCTGGCGCATGGCCTCCTTGCCGATATACATGCGGCTGCCGCCCGTGCCCGGGCAGCAGAACCTGCCGCCCGTCCAGGGGTCGTTCGTGCCGTCGCCGGCCGTCTGGGGTCCGTTCGCGTCGCCGTTCACGTGGAACGCCATGGAGCCCGACGTGTCGAACACAATCAGGATGCGCGGCTTGACCTGATCCTGGGCCGTCGCGGACCCCGCTATCATCAGGAGCGAGCCAAGGGCGAGCGCCCACGAAGTGACAACTCGACACGATATGGATACTTGACCGTGCATGTCGGCCTCCTGTGAAGACCTGGTTTTTCGTGCGGACCGCCCCTCGAAACGCAAGCGCGACCGCTGGGAAAGGGAGCCAATATCCCTCTCCTTGCTTAGAGGACAAATATACAAGAATTTTCCATAAGCGCCGTAAGGAAATAACAACCCCCGATTTCGACCTGAAAAAGAAGGTCATCGCGTTCCTTGCGAAAAAGACGACATGGATGATAGAAATTGAATATTCAGTTGTCGAACAGGTCTTGAACGAGAAGTCGGCGGCATGTCGCCGCCACGATTGCGGAGGGTTCCCATGAGTCACAAAACGCTGGTTTGGAAAGGGGTTCTGACGGTCGCGACCCTGTGGGCCGCGGCGTTCCTCATGGCGGTGTCGTGCGACAACGGGGACGACAAGGTGTCCGTCGACGTCTCTCAGGACAACTTCTGCTCCGAGATCGCCGAGGTCATGTGCGAGAACATGTTCGACTGTTGCACCGGCCTCCAGATCGAGGCGGCCCTCGGTATCGAGATCTCGACCGACCGGAAAGGGTGCCGGGAGGACATGACGCTCGTCTGCGAGAAGAAGCACGCGGACATCCTCTACGCGCTCGACAAGGGCACGGCCTCCATCAACGCGGACATGGCCGACCAGTGCCTCGAGTCCATCCTCGTGGCCGACTCGTGCTTCCTGGTGACGAGCGCCCCGGCCTACGTGGAAAAATGCAAGAACAGCCCGATCGCGGGCAAGCGGAGCCCCGGCCAGGATTGCCTCTACGCCGTCGAGTGCAGCGGCGACGCGTACTGCGGCGGCGACCGCGTCTGCCGCCCCTACCCGCTGCAGGGCGCCAAGTGCATCCCGGGCGACGTCGGCGAGAAGGTGTGCGCCACCGGTCTCTTCTGCAACGCCGAACAGAAGTGCCAGCCGCTGCGGGGCGTGGGTCAGAGTTGCTCAGCGGCCGAGCTGTGCAACGAGACCCTCTACTGCAACTACGATCTGGACACCGGCGAGGGGCAGTGCAGCCTGAAGAAGGACGCCGGCACGTTGTGCAAAGGCGACGAACAGTGCAGCTCGAACGAGTGCACGCCGGGCGTGTGCAGCAACGACGGCACCAAGGAGTGCTACGACGATTCCGCCTGCGAGGGCACCTGTCCTGATACGGGTGCCGCGTGCACGGGCGGCAACAAGTGCGCGGGCACGTGCAGCACCTCGGACAACTTCTGCGACGACGACACGCCGTGCACCGGAACCGGCGAGACCTGCAACCAGGACGACTGCCCGGCCATGTGCATCGGCAACCCAGTGTGCGGGGACGACTACGCGATTGTTGACTACTGCGCAATCGGGCTCGCGGCCGTCGACATGTTCTGAGCCGGATCGAAGGTCTGATGAAATAACCAGAGAGCAACAAGCCGCGCGCGGCGGAAAGGCCGTGGCCTCGCCGCGTTGTGCTCCGCTCCAGGGAAGATAGTCCGGCAACGGGATCGCTGGGCTTGCGATCCCTCGACACGACGGATCACAGATCAACCTGATTCAAGGGGGAATTGACGTTTCGCGACGTTGTGAGCTACACCAACAGGTCTTTATTCGGGAGCCGGTGACGACCCCCAGGTGGAGGTTTCGATGAAAAAGTACGACGTGAAGGACATCCGCAACGTGTGCCTGATCGGCCATGGAGGAAGCGGCAAGACCTCCTTGGGAGAGGCCATCCTCTTCGACACCGGCGCCAACTCCAGGCTCGGAAGCGTGCTCGAAGAGACCTCCACGTTCGACTTCGAGCCAGAGGAGGTGAAGCGCGGCGGATCCATCTCCACGGCGTTCGGCGTGGGAGAGTGGCAGAAAAAGAAGATCCAGATCATCGACTGCCCCGGCGACTCGAACTTCTTCACGGACGCGCGCAACTCCCTGTCGGCGAGCGACATCGCGGCCATGGTCGTCTCGGCCGTGGACGGCGTGCAGGTCATGACCGAGCGCATGTGGACGCTCGCCGAGGAGTTCGGCGTCCCGCGCATGGTGGTCATCAACAAGCAGGATCGCGAGCGCGCGAGCTTCGAGACCGCGCTCGAGAGCGTGAAGAACATGCTCTCCAAGCGCATCGTGCCCTTCACCATCCCGATCGGGGCCGAGGACAAGTTCAAGGGCGTGGTGAACGTGCTCAAGCGCAAGGCCTACATGTTCGCGGCCGACGGCAGCAATGCGGTGCAGGAGGCTCCCATCCCGGCGGACATGAACGACGAGGTGGAGAAGGCGCGCGAGGCGCTCGTCGAGGTCATCGCGGAGAGCGACGACGCCCTCATGGAGAAGTACCTCGAGACCATGGAGCTGACCGACGAGGAGATCGCCAAGGCCATGCCGGGCGCCATCCTGCGCGGTCTGCTCATCCCCGCGGTGGTCACGTCGGCCACCAAGAACGTGGGGGTGCAGCCCCTGCTCGACATCATCGCCCACGAGTTCCCGTCGCCGGCCGACCGGGAGCCGCGCAAGGGCACGATGGACGGCGCCGAGGTGATCTGCGCGCCGTCGCCGGATGCGCCGTTCGTGGGCACGGTCTTCAAGACCATCCAGGACAAGTTCACGGGCAAGCTGACGGTCATCCGCGTGTGGTCCGGCACGCTCAACGCCGACACGGGGTTCTGGAACGTCAGGCGCGACGAGAAGGAGCGCTTCGGGTCGATCCTGGTGCCCATCGGCAAGAAGCAGGACACGGTGACCGCGGCCGGCCCGGGCGACATCGTGGCCGTGGCCAAGCTCAAGCTCACGCAGACCGGCGACACGGTGTGCGAGGAGAAGCAGAAGGTTTCGCTCCCCACCCTGCCGCCGGTGCAGCCCATCATCAGCTTCGCGCTCAAGCCCAAGACCAAGGGCGACGAGGACAAGCTGGCCCAGGCCCTCGCGCGCATCGCGGAGGAGGACGGGACCATCTCCATCACGCACGACGCCGAGGCCAAGGAGATCCAGATCTCGGGCATGGGGCAGGTGCACATCGAGGTCACGGTGGAGAAGATCAAGCGCAAGTTCGACGTGGAGGTCGAGCTGTCGCCGCCCAAGATCCCGTACCGCGAGACGCTGCGCAAGCGCGTCGAGAACGTGGAGGGCAAGCACAAGAAGCAGACCGGCGGCCGCGGCCAGTTCGGCGTGTGCTACCTGAACGTGGAGCCCCTGCCGCGCGGCGGCGGCTTCGAGTTCGAGAACAAGATCGTGGGCGGCGCGATCCCCAGGCAGTGGATCCCGTCGGTCGAGAAGGGCATCGTCAACCGCATGGCGCGCGGCGTCATCGCCGGCTACCAGGTGGTGGACGTGAAGGTCACCATCTTCGACGGCAAGTACCACGACGTGGACTCCTCGGACATGGCCTTCCAGATGGCCGGATCCAAGGGCTTCAAGGTGGCCGTGGCCAAGGCGGACCCGTACCTGCTCGAGCCGGTGTGGAACCTGGAGGTCACGTGCCCCGACGAGTTCATGGGCGACGTGATGGGCGACATCAACCAGCGCCGCGGGCGCGTGCAGGGCATGGAGGCGCGCGGAAAGAACCAGGTCATCAAGGCCCAGGTGCCCATGTCCGAGCTGCTCAAGTACGCGCCGGACCTCAACTCCATCACCGGCGGCCGCGGCACGTTCACCTGCGGCTTCTCCCACTACGACGAGCTCCCCGCGCACCTCGCCGAGAAGGTCATCTCCGCGTTCAAGAGCGAGGACGAGGAGGAGTAGCCGCGAGGGGCGCTGCCCCGTTTCGCTAGAACAGCTTTCCCGCCCACAGGCGCTTGGTGAAATCGGCGACGCTCAGGACGGAGATGCCGTCGTCGGTCAGGCGCGAGTGCTCCTCGAGGCAGACCACGCAGCGCGTCGCGACCTCCGGGTGGTCCTTCTTGACCTCGCGCAGGCCCTTCAGGTGATCGACGTGGATGCGCTCGCTCGCCTTGGCCTCGACGGCCGCCTTCATCCGCCCGACGATGAAGTCGACCTCCGGCCCTTGATGCACCTTCCAGTACGAGAGGGTTTCGTCCCTGCCGGCGTACGAGAGGTACGCCCGAAGCTCGTGGTGGACCCAGTTCTCGAAAGCCTTTCCGAACAGCTCGGAGCGGGGGCGCAGCTCGCCTCGCTGCGCGAGACAGTTCACCACGCCGACGTCGAAGAAATAGAACTTGGGCGAGCGCGAGATCTTCCGCTTCGGTCGCAGGGTGTAGGCGGGGAGGAACCGCCCGATGAGCGTGTCGCTCAGGATCTCGAAGTAGGACCGGATCGTGGGCCCGGAGACGCCGACGTCCCTGGCAAAGGACTCGAGGCCGAGCACCTCCGTGTCGGAGAGCGCCGCGAAGTCGAGAAACCTCGAAAACGGCGCGAGCCTGCGCACGAGCCCTTCGTCGAAGATCTCCTCCTTCAGGTAGTCGGCGCAGTACGATTTCAGCAGGAGGCCGTGGTCCGGGTCCGTGGTGATCGCCGGGAGCGTGCCCCGGTTGAGGACGGTCACGAGGTCGAAGTCGTCTCCCAGCTCCTTCGACGTCAGCCCGAAGAGCTCGTGGCGCACGGCGCGCCCGCCGAGCAGGTTGGCGTGGGACTTCTTGAGCTTGCGCGCGCTCGAGCCGCACAATCCGAAGGTCACGTGATCCTTCTCGATCATGTAGTGGATCTCATCGAGGAGCTCGGGCACCTTCTGCACCTCGTCGACGACGATGAACCGGGCCTTGAGGTCGAGCACGCGCTCCCGCAGCCGGCCGGGGCGGGCCTTCAGCTCGACGAGCTCGCGGTTGAGAAGGAGGCTCACGAACGGTGCCTCGGGGTAGGTCCTTTCGAGGAGGCTGGTCTTGCCGGTCTGTCTCGGCCCCCAGAGGAAGAACGTGCGCCTGGGTTTGGACGGGAGCTTCAACGCCCTGTCATACATGTCCAAATATATACTTTCATTTTTCTGGAAATGTCAAAGCATCTGTTCGTGCGTCGGCGAGCGGGAGAAAAGAGCGGCTTCGTCACTCGATCGTCACGGAGTACTCGCCCGGGCCGAAGCTCTTCACGGTCTCGTGCGAGCCGTCGGCCTTGGAGTCGAAGACGTCCGTCGCGTACCCGCTCGTCGACGCGTCCTCCCAGCGGAAGCAGCTCTTCACCTTCATGGTCACCGTGGCGACGTAGCTCGTGGTGATGCTCGGATTGATGGTCATGTTGTCCGACAGGTTCATGAGGAGCCACGTCTTGCCCGCCTCCTCGATCACCTCGCCGGTCGGAGAATCCGGGAACGGCGGCAGCGTGTCGACGCGCGTGACGTCGAGGCCGGAGAAGTTGAACGCGTACCGCATCCAACCCTTGCTCCTCGCCGTGGAGTCGATGGTCGTGTCGCTCAGCGCCGCCACCACGGACACGCCGCCCGTGACTGGAATCGCCGTGTGCACGGTGGTCTGCACCTTGAAGCGGGTCATGGCGAGCAGCACCTTGGCGTACGTGTAGACGCCTTGGGTCAGATCCGAGAGCTTCACCTTGGTGAGCGAGGTCGTGCCCTTCATGTCCACTTCGGTGTACTTGCCGGCCCCGGCGTCGAAGATGGTCACGGGCGAGGTGTCGTCCGCGCTGGTCATCAGATCCACGCGTCCGATGCCCATGGTGAAGCTGGAAGGCGTCTGCGAGGCGTACGAGTCCGCGAAGGTCACGTCCGACGTGGCGTCGCCGACGATGACGATCTCCAGGGTCGGTCCGGTGTCCGAGCCCGTGCTCGTGTCGGAATCCGTGTCGGTGTCGGAATCGGAATCGCCGTCCGTGTCGCCATCCGCGTCTGCGTCGGAATCCGTGTCCGCGTCGGTGTCCCCATCAGCGTCCGTATCGGCATCCCCGTCCGTGTCGGTATCGCCGTCCGTGTCGCCATCCGCGTCCGTGTCGCCATCGCCGTCCGTGTCGCCATCCGTGTCGCCGTCCGCGTCCGTGTCGGCCGTTCCTGTTCCGGTGTCCGTTCCCGTGTCGTCGTCGCCGGACGATCCCGAACCGCAACCAAAGGCCGAGAGCGCGAAAGCCATCCCAAGCACGATCATGATCCTGTTCATTGCGTCTACCTCCCGTGAAAAACGATCTGGCCGCGAGAGTACCCGGACTGCGCGAAACGTTCAATGAAACGACCGGCAGCACGCCCGCCGTCGGGGCCCGCTATCGGTTGACGCACGGACGGGGGGTTCCTATAGTTCGGCGCAAGGCTCGTTTTTGCAGCCGGGGACGAGACCCCGGACGAGGAGGAAAGCCGATGGCCGAGGGCGTCAACAGGGTCATTCTGGTGGGAAACCTGGGCAAGGATCCGGAGGTCCGCTTCACGCAGGGCGGCACGGCCCAGTGCAAGTTCTCGATGGCCACGACCGAGTCGTACAACAACAACGTCGGCGAGCGCCAGGAGCGCACCGAGTGGCACAACATCGTGGTGTGGGGCAAGCAGGCCGAGACCGTCGGCAAGTTCCTGGCCAAGGGCCGGCAGGTCTATGTCGAGGGCCGGATCCAGACGCGTTCCTACGACGACAAGGAAGGCAAGAAGCGCTACATCACCGAGATCAACGCGAACCGCGTCATCTTCCTCGGCGGCCGCGGCGACGGCGGCGGGCGTGACGCCGGGCACGGCGGGCAGGGCGACGGCCAGGCCCCGACCGGCGGCCACGGCTCGGGCCCGGACTTCTCGCCGGCTGACGACGATATCCCGTTCTGATGCGCACGCGCGGTGTCCGCGCGCCCGCCGCGCTTCTCCTCCTCGCGCTCCCGGCCGCGGCGCTCGCGTACGGTTCCATCGACGACGTGCGATTCAAGACAAAGGGCACGGACGGCAACCTGTGGGAGCCGCTCCTCGGCGGCGGAGCGCTCGTGCGCGGTCACGAACGGCCCGGGACGATCGCGTTCACGTTCGACGATGGGCCCGACCACCGCACCACGCCCGTGCTGCTCGACGAGCTCGACCGTTACGGCGTCAAGGCCGCGTTCTTCGTCAGCGGCCACCGTTTTCACCCCTTGACCGCGGGCGGAGCCGAAAACCAAGCCGTGCTGCGCGACATGGTCCGACGCGGCCACGTCATCGGCAACCACGGCTTCAGCCACAAGGACGTGACCGCGCTCGACGAGCAGGGCTGGCGCGACGAGGTGACGCAGGTCGAGCTCCTCGTGAAGACGGTCACGGGTCGAAAACCCACGCTCTTCCGCCCGCCGTTCGGCCGCTTAGGCGCCGAAGCGCGCGCACGGCTCGAGGCCGAGGGCTACACGGTCGTCATGTGGAACCTGGATCCGCTCGACTGGCAGCCTGTCGACGCGCGAAGCCTGCTCGACCGCGTGAAGAAGGTGGTGGCCGAGAACCCGGCTGGCGGCGTGTTGCTCATGCACGACACGAACCGCACAGTGGTCGAGGCCTTCCCAATGATCATGGAATGGCTCGCCGAGCGCAACGCGGTGGAGCGTGCCGCGGGCCGTCCGGGCCTTGAGATCGCGGGGCTCGAGAGCTACGTCACCACGAAGAGCAGATGACGAACGAGAACCAGCATCCCGAGGGCCTCGCGGCCCAGCTATCTCAGGAGAGGAGGAGCCCGCGCCGCGGCCTCCCCCTCCCCGTGGGAGACGCGCTCCTCGCCGCCGCGGTGCCGCTCGCGTGCGCGGTCATCGTGATCGCGGCGACCTCGGTCCGGGCCGGCTTGGCGGCGCTCTTTCCGCTTCTCGCCGCGGCCGGGCTGCTCGGGCTCGCGGCGGCCGCGTGCGGGCTCGCGCTCGGGCGGGGCGAGTCGGCGGCCGTGCGCCGCGTGCGCCGCAGGCTCTCGTCCCTGGCGCGGGCCGACGGTTCCGCACCGGAGCGCGTCCAGACATCGGGGAGGCGCGACGAGCTCGGCGAGCTCATGCGGGCCGCGGAGGCGCTGCAGGATCAGGTCTGCGGCGAGCTCGCCTTGTACCGCGACGCTCTCGACGAAGTGGAGGCCCACGACCGCCAGAAGACCGACTTCCTCGCAAACGTGGCGGCGGAGATCGGCGCGCCCCTCGAGGAGATCGCACGTCTCGCGCAGCGCCTGGTGGACGGCGAGGAAGGCCCGCTCGAGAAGGTCCAGCGGGACGACCTGCTCATCGTGCGCCAAGCCTCGAAGCGGCTCCTCGACATGGTCCAGGAGATCACCGACTTCTCGTCTCTGCTCAGCGGCCGGGTCGAGATGGATCTTAAGCCGGTGGATCTCGCGGCCGTGGCGCGCGAGGTGGTCGAGGCCTCGCGCGGGCAGATCAAGGATCGGAATGTCGAGATCGCGCTCGAGATCCGGGGCGAGCCGCACGCGAGGGGCAGCCGCGGGCGCATCTGGCAGATCCTCACCAACCTGGTGGGCAACGCGGTCAAGTTCACCGAGGAGGGGCGCGTCACGGTCGCGGTGGCCGCGGCGCCGGGCGGCGGGGCGCTCATCGAGGTGGCCGACACCGGGCCCGGCATCCCGGCCCGCGATCACGAGTCCATCTTCGAGGCGTTCGAACAGCGCGGTTCCCTGTCGAAACGCCGCCGCGGGGCCGGACTGGGCCTGGCGATCTGCAAGCGGCTCGTCGAGCTCCACGGCGGGTCGATCTCCGTGCGATCCGAGGTGGGCGCAGGAGCGACCTTCGTCGTGACGCTCCGGGGCGGCGCATGACCGGGCGGGTCCTTGCGACGCTGCTCGCGCCCGCGGTCGGCGCGTCGCTGTGCCTCGAGCTGGTCGCACAGCGCGTCGCTCCGATCGGCTTTCCCTGGTGGCTGTGCTCGGCCGCGGCGCTCGTTCTCGCCGCGGCGCTCGGAGGCGGCTTGCTCGCGCGGCGTCACGCGGCCCGAATGCGCGAGCGGCTCGCCTACCTCACGGACCGCATGCGCGCCTTGCCCGAGGAGGCCCTGCGCAGCCCCTCGCGCCTGCCCGCGGAGCTCGCGGAACTCGACGCCGGGATCGACGCCTTGCGCGCGTGCTTCCACGAAGCACGGTGCGACGAGGAGCGCGCCATCGAGTCCGGGCGCAAGACGCGCCTCATGAAGGCCCAGTTCTTCGCGGGCATGAGCCACGACCTGCGCAGCCCCTTGAACTCGGTCCTGGGCTTCACCGAGATCCTGCTCAAGGGCGTGGAGGGCCCCTTGCACGAGGGGCCGCGCGCGGCGGTGACGGCCATCGCCCAGAAGGCCGACAAGACGCTCGTCCTCATCAAGGAGATCCTGGACACGGCGGGCCTCGAGGCGGGGCGCTTCGAGCTCGAATACAACTGGGTGCCGTCCGTGGAGATCCTGACCGATTGCGTGACCGCGGCCGAGCGCCTCGCAGCCGGGACGCTCGTCGCCGTCGTGAGCGAGCTCCAGCCCGGCCTGCCGCCGGTTCGCATCGACAAGGACCGCGTGCGCCAGGCCCTCCTCGGCCTCATCCACCGGGCCGTTGGCTCGTTGGAGCGCGGCACGGTCCGCGTCAAGGCGTCGCGCGAGCCCGGTGCCGTTTCGGGTGAGCCCGGCTGGCTCAAGGTGTCGATCGCGGATACGGGACGCGCCATCCCCGTGGAGGAGCGCGAGCGCATCTTCGAAGCGTTCCACGCGAGCGAGGCGAGCGCGGGCCGCAGCCTCACCGGCATGAACATGAGCCTCTCCCTCGCGCGAAACATCATCCGCCTGCACGGCGGCGACGTGGAGGTCGACAGCGTCGAGGGGCGAGGATCCATTTTCACCGTGACCCTGCCCTTGGACGAGCCCGGCGGTAGGCTATGATAGGAGTGGGTCCGTGGGAGGGAAGGAGCTTGTGAAGGCGATGAGCGAAGGCAAGGATCTGGTCGTGGCGCCGCGGCGGATGGTGGAGATGATCGAGCGGGCCCTCGTCGGCCAGCGGCGGCCCGTGGAGCTGGCGGTGACGGCGTTCCTCGCCGGCGGGCACCTCCTCATCGAGGACGTGCCCGGCGTGGGCAAGACGACCCTGGCGCGGGCCCTGGCGCGGGCGTCGGGCGGGGTTTTCCGCCGCGTGCAGTTCACGTCCGACCTCCTGCCGTCCGACATCACCGGCGTGTCGATCTTCGACTCGGGCGCGTCCGAGTTCCGCTTCCGGCCCGGCCCGGTCTTCGGCAACGTGGTGCTCGCCGACGAGATCAACCGGGCCACGCCCAAGACCCAGTCGGCGCTGCTCGAGGCCATGGCCGAGGGGCAGGTCTCGGTGGACGGTGCGACGCGACCGCTGCCCACGCCGTTCATGGTGATCGCGACGCAGAACGTGGAGGAGCGCCACGGCACGTACCCGCTGCCGGAGTCGCAGCTCGATCGCTTCCTCATGCGCATCTCCATGGGCTACCCCGAGGCCGACGCCGAGCGCGCGGTGGTGTCGCGACCCGGGCGTGACGATCCGGTCGAGCGCGTGGAGGCAGTCCTCGACCCGGCCGGGGCCGCGTGCCTGTTCGCCGCCGTGGACGCGGTGCGTGTGGACCCCGCCGTGCTCGACTACGTGATGACCCTGGTGGGGCGCACGCGCTCAAGCGACCTCATCGACCTGGGCGTCGGCCCGCGCGGGGGCATGGCCCTGCACCGCGCGGCGCGGGCCATGGCCGTGCTGCGCGGCCGTGACTACTGCCTGACGGACGACGTGAAGGCGCTCGCCGTGCCCGTGCTCGCTCACCGCGTGGTTCCCGCCGGCTCGTCGTGGGACAGTGGCGCGGACCGGGAGCTCGCCATCCGTGCGCTCACGGACATCGCGGCCTCGGTGGAGATCCCCCTGTGAAGCAGGGCGCGAGGGGCGGGCGCGCTTCGGGACGCTTCAAAAGGCTCAAGCGCCGCATCTTCCCGCGCGGCCTTCGTTTCACCCGCGAGGGCAAGGTCTACGTGCTCGTGACGCTGGGCGTGGGCTTCGCCGCGGTGAACACGGGGAACAACCTGCTCTTCCTGGTGCTCGGCCTCATGCTCGGGCTCATCATCGTGAGCGGCATCCTGTCCGAGGCGACCCTGCGAGGTCTCGTGCCTTGCCGCAAGTGCCCGCCGCGCGTGGAAGCTGGGCGCACGTTCTCGGTGGAGCTCTCCTTGAAGAACGAGAAACGTCGCGTGGCGTCGTACAGCGTGGAGCTGCGCGACGAGATCGATGGGCAGCCGTTCAAGCGCCGCTGCTTCTTCCTGCGCGTCGCGCCGGGCGAGGAGCGCGCCATATCGTACCGCTGCGAGCTGCCGCGCCGTGGGCTCGCGCGCTTCGACGGCATCGTGGTGTCGACGCGCTTCCCGTTCGGGCTCTTCGAGAAGCGGCGGTTCGCGACGTTCGAAAGCGAGGTCATCGTGCTGCCCGCGCCCCTCGACGTCCGGCTGCCGAGCGACATGGTGGTCCACGGAGCGGGCGGCCGCACCGCCGAGCGACGGGGGCCCGGGCAGGACTTCCTCGAGCTTCGGGAGATGGCCACGGGCGACGATCCGCGCCGCATCCACTGGCCGAGCAGCGCGCGCACAGGCACCCTGTTCCTCAGCGAGACCGAGGCCGAGGCCCAGGGCTTCGTCGAGGTCGTTCTCGATCCGGCTCCGGCCGGGCCGGGCGAGGACGGGCTCGCCCAAGCGGAGCTCAACATCCGCGCAGCCGGTTCGCTCGTGCGCGAGGCCGTCCGCCGCGGGCTCGCCGTGCGCCTCGTGACCGCCCCGCCGGCCGCGCTCACGGCCCACGGGCGCGACGGCGCGGTGGATCTGCTCGATCACCTGGCGCTCATCGATCCGCAGGAGGCGCGCGCGTCCTCGCCCCCGGTCGGGAGGAGCGCGGGCGCGGTGCTCGTCGGCCCTCGTGCCCGCGGGAACGGGGTGAGCCACCGGATCGCCCTGCCACGTCCTGCGGCGCAAGGAGCCTAGAACGTGGCATTCGGACGCACCCAGAAGATCCTCACCTTCGTGCTCGCGGCCGTGGCTGTCGCGCCGGTGCTCGCCTCGGGCGAAATCGGTGCGCCCTTCGGGGCGGCCTGCGCGGCGCTCTTCGTCGCCGGATGGTTCCTTGAGCCGCCTTTCACCCTGCGCCCGCGCTTTCGCCGCGGCGTGACCGCGGTGGTCGTCGTCCTGTTCGCCGTGCAGACGGCGCGCGCCTTCCTGGGCGGGCCGGTGGCGAGCCTCGGAATGGAGTTCGCCGCGGTCCTTCTCGGCCTGAAGCTCGCGAGCCGGGGCACGGCGGGCGACTACCAGCAGATCGTGGTCCTCGCGTTCCTCCACGTCATCGCGTCGACCATCGTGGTGGACGACCTCTCCTACGCCGGCAGCTTCCTTGCGTTCGTGCTCCTCTCGCCGCCCGTGCTGGCGCTGGCGCACCTGCGCAGCGAGATGGAGAACCGCTTCGCCGCCGACCCGCGGGCCGGCGATCGCCGCATGCTCGAGCGCCTCCTCGCGTCCAAGCGCGTGGTCACGGGGAGCTTCCTGGCCGGGTCCGCGCTCCTGTCGTTGCCGGTGCTCGCGGTGACGGCCGTGCTCTTCATCACGTTCCCGCGCATCGGCTTCGGGCTCCTGGGGCGCATCCCGAGCAGCCGCTCGGTCCTGGGCTTCGCGGCCGAGGTCAAGCTCGGGGATCTGGAGCTGACGCGCCTCGAGGAGACCGTCCTCGTCAGGCTCGAGCCGGCCGTCCGGCCGAAAGCCGCGCCCGACCGGCTGCCCCTCAAGCTGCGCGGCGCCGCGTTCGACACCTACGTGAACAGCACGTGGAAGCAGTCGCGGCCGAATGCGTGGACCCGCATGAAGTCGACGGACAATTATCACTTCCTGTCCGGACTGCCCGTGACGGACGACAGTGCCTCCTACGAGGTTTTCCTCGAATCCATGGACCCGCCCATCCTGTTCGTGCCCGAAGGCACCGGCCTCATCGTCACCAATTCCGTCATCAAGGCGGGCGTGCTCAAGCCGCGGTCGCTCGACGTGAACGACATGGGCGCCGTGCGCTACCACGACGACGCCAAGGTGGGCATCAGGTATAAGGTGTCGCTGAACGGCTCGCCCCCCCCCGGACCCGCCCCCGACAAGGAGCGCGAGTACCGCTCCCTGCCGCCCGAAAGCGCGCGTCTTGCCGCCCTGGCCCGCGAGATGGCCGGGGCGGGGGCGGATCGCGAGCGCGCCGCAAGGCTCGTGCGCGGGCTGCAGACGAGGTACCGCTACTCCCTCGAGCCCGATCCCGCGGACAAGGCCGGCGGCGAGTCGACGCCGCTCGACCGGTTCCTGTTCCGGCGCCGCACGGGCAGCTGCGAGCACTTCGCCACGGCCCTCACGCTCATGTTGCGCACCGTGGGCATCCCGGCGCGGTTCGTCACCGGCTTCGGCAGCGCGGAGTGGAACCCCATCGGCGGGTACTACGCGGTCAGGGAGCGCTCCGCCCACTCGTGGACCGAGGCGTTCATCGCCGGCGGGTGGGTGACCCTCGACGCCACGCCCGCGGCCGAGGGCGCCCCCCGCACCCGACCGTCCACGTTCGCCCTGCTCGTCGACGCGCTCAGGATGCGCTGGCTCAAGCACGTGGTGGGCTACGACGTGGCGTCCCAGATGGCCATCGCCGACAGGGTCAGGAAAGGCTGGCTCGATCTGTTCGGGGAGCCGGGCGAGCGGGATCACGTGCGCCTGCCGAGATGGGCGCCGTGGGGCGCGGCCGGGGTCGTGGCGCTCGTTGCGGCGGTCTTCCTCTTCTTGCGCCGCCGGCGCTTCGGGTTCCGGCGCGCCGGTGCGAAATCCGGCGATCGCGGCGTTGCGGGCGAGGCCACCCGTCTGTACCGCGAGCTCGACCGCAGGCTGGCCCGGCTCGGCCTGGCCCGGCCGCCCGCGACCACCCCGCTCGAGCACATCGCGTCCGTGCGCGAGGCTTCCTCGCCGCTCGCCGGCCCGGTCGAGGAGATCACGACGCGCTACAACGAGGCGCGCTTCGGCGGCCGCGCCTTCGAGCCCGGGGAGGCCGAGCGCCTGCGAATGGCGATCCGCGAGCTGCGCGCACGAAAGGAAAACCCATGAGCTTCGGTCTCTTAAAGAGCACGGATTTTGCCCGGACCGTCTCGGAAAGCGCGGTTCGCTGGGCCCTGGGGCACGAGCCGCAATGCCGTCTGGATTTTCTGTTTTCCGTCGCCGTGACCGTTGCCGCTTCGTCCTTGTCCATATGTTATGGGCTTCAACAGTTTTCTCCCATCATCGACTCTCCGTTACCGCCACACATGGCGTCACATGTGGACCAGGCGTCCAACCGGTTCGGCCTGCAATTGAATAGACGCCGCGAGATCTTCGAGACCATGGCAGCCGCGGAGATCAAGCGCATCAAGGCCATACGAAAGGTCGGTGACGGATATCGAAGGAGAGCATCCTTCGGCTCTCAGGAAAAGGAATTCGCTCTGCGCACCGCGGAGGTCTTCGGCGTTCATGTTTCCGTGGTGTTCGCGATTCTCGATGAAGGCATTCGAGAGGGGTGGACCACCGGCGCGAACGCGGCGCCACTCATGCCGCGCCCGGTGTTCTAGGAATGATCGCCATGCCGGTTGCCACGTCCCAGCGCGTCGTCAAATGGGGAAAACCGCTCGACATGTTCGGTGTGAGATTGATCATCTCTATCTTTTTGTGCGCATTGCAGTTTCCCGGGCTATTTGTCGATCTCGACCGGACCGAGCCCAACGGCGACGCTCACCTGTTCTTCCATCACGAGGACATGGCGCGTCGAACGATTCTCTCCTATGGCGAGATGCCGGCGTGGGATCCCTATTCGTGCGGCGGGATCCCCGGGATCGCCAACCCGCAAAATCCCGCGCTGTCTCCGGACATGGTCTTCCGGCTCGCCTTTGGGACGGATGCAGGTCGCCGGTTGGCCGTATTTCTTTTCTTTCTGTGCGGGCTCGAAGGCATGTTCCGCCTGGGCCGCCACTATGGCCTGAGCCCCTTGCCGAGCCTCTTTTCGGCAATGGTCTTTGCCATGTGCGGTCGTTTCACGGCGGCAACCGCGGTCGGCTGGCTCCACATGCTGACCTTCTTCCTCATCCCCGGCGTTCTTTTCTGTTTTGAACGGGGTCTGCGCTCATGGAGCTTCCGGATCCTGGGTGGCGCCTTGCTCGCCTGGATGATCCTCGGCGCGGGGACCTACCCCTTCCCCTATGCCTTGGTCGTGATCGGCCTGACCGCGGTCGTCCGCACCGTTGAAGCGCTGAGCAATCGGACGGAACAGAGAACTTTTCGCTGGTATTCGCCAGCAGCGACCCTTTGCTCGATGATCGGCATTGCGTTGTTGTTGTCAGCGGTTCGCACGCTGCCGCTCTCCATGGTCGTGTTCGGCCTTCCGCGCCACGTTCCCTTGTCCCCTTCGCAGTACAACGCGCAGCAGCTCATCGCGTTCTTGCTGGACGGCACCAGGAGCCACTACTCTTGTGAATACTATTTCCTCGGTCCGATTGCTCTTTTGCTCGCCTTCTTGTCCTGCCACAAAACCGCCCAGGGCGCGCGGATCATGGCGCTGGTCTTTTTCGTTCTGGCGCTCGGGAACTTCGCCCGCTTCGCGCCGTTCAGCCTGCTCTCCTCGCTGCCGTTGTTCAACCAGCTGCGCGCCGCCGAACGGCAGCTCATCGTCGTCATCATGTACCTGGCGCTGGCCGGCGGCTTTGGATTGGCGGGGATCGCCGCGCGGCCGCGCGTTCGTTTCTTGCCGACCTCCATCGGTTTTCTCCTTGCGCTGGCCGTTGCGGCTGTCGCGGTCACGCAACTCAACGATGCCAACCGCATTCGAGCCGGAAAGGTCTACATCGATCCAGCGCCGCTCTCTGATACGGAAAACGGATTCAGGCAGGCCCGCGGAAATTTCCGCGCTCCACAGTATTTCGGGGCGCTCAATCTCGGCAACCTGGCCTGCAACGAGGCGACTCCTTTCCCGAAGTCGGCTGCGCTTCGGGCCGATCTGCCCGCCGAGGAGTACCCCCTTGATCCGACCGTCGCACGGGTGAACCGATTGCGCTGGACGCCGAATTCAATCGCCCTGCGCGTCCGAGCAAACAAGCCGACGCGGATCCTGGTCAATCAGAATTACAACCGCTATTGGACCGCAAACATTGGAGGAATACGAAATCACCACGGATTGCTCGCCGTCGATGTGCCCCAAGGGAAATGGCGATTGAAATTGGTCTATCGCGACCCATGGCAGCGTGTCGGGGCACTGATCTCCTCAATCGCGTTGCTATCGGCCCTGGCCTTCTATGTGACCCTGGCGCTCCGAAAGTGGCGCGCGTTGCGTCAATGCTGGCGCGGGTGGACGTGGAGCCCGGAAACCCGTTGAAAATCCGACGGGCCCGGCGTATGGTTCGCCCCCATCGGGGCTTCCAAGGAGGAACCACATGGCACGCGTGACCGTCGAAGACTGCCTGGACAGGATCCCGAGCCGCTTCGCTCTCGTGATCGTGGCCGCCAAGCGCACCCGCCAGATCCTGAAGGGCTCGAACGCCAAGGTGAAGAGCAAGAACAGGGCGGCCGTGACGGCCCTGCGCGAGATCGCCTCCGGCGCGGTCTACGTCGAGCAGGACATCCGCGAGCTCATGGAGCAGTACATCGAGTCCACGCACATCGCGCGCCCGGGCCGGTAACCCCACCCCTCGAACCGCTACGCTTCGTCCCCGGCGGCCTTGAGCCCGGTCGCGCGCCGCAGATCCGCGAGCCCCATGCCCTCCAGCGAGAGCCCGAGCGCCCCGGCCAGGCTGCCGAGCGAGATGTCGATGGCATGGCTGAAGATGGCGAACCCCAGGGCCTCCTCCTTGGGGATGCCGAAAACCTGGTTCAGCGCGAACACCACCGCCGCGTGGTACACGCCCAGGAAGGCCGGCAGTGACGGGAGCGCCACCCCGCCGCTCACGGCGGCCGTGACGAGCAGCACCATGGGAACAATCAGAGGAGCACCCGGGCCTTCAGGCGGCAGGCCGAAGGCCTTGAACCTGAGAATCATTCCCGCGAGCATGAAGAACCAGATGCCCGCGGCCAGGAGGGTCGTGGTGAACAGCCCGCGGGACGTGGACAGGGCATTGAAACCGGACGAGAAACGCACCGCCAGGTTCCATGCCAGCACGCGCAGGCGCCGGCCCGGATCGGGCGCGATCTCGGCCCACTTTCGCCTCGAAATGACGGCCAGCACCACGAACGCGAGGGTCAGCCCGGCACCGACCGCGATCGCGCCGTATTTGCCGGCAAGGACAAGCTGCCGGAAATGGTAGGTGTCGGGATGGCTGATGTCGGGCACCGGGGCCACGAGCGTGGCCGCGATCCCGATGTATACGAACATGGCCAGATCGAGGAGCCGTTCGAGGGCCAGCGCGCCCGCCACCGAGGCGATCCCCACCTCGGCGCGGCGGGCCAGGCCCACGCAACGCACCGCCTCGCCCATGCGGAACGGCAGCACGTTGTTGGCGAGGTACCCGATGCAGATGTACTTGTAGGCCGTGCCCATGGTCACGTTCCCAAGCGGACGGATCAGGTGGCGGATGAGCAACGCCCGGATCGTCACCACCCCGAACCAGTACAGGAAGATGTTGCCGACGAGCGGCAGCACGCGGATGTGGCTGGCGGATGCGACGAGCTTCCCGAAATCGATATCGTGGAACACATAGGTGAGGCTCAGCGCGGAGAGAATCACGCCCGCCGCGCCGAACACGATGCGCTTCTTCACCTTGAATCCGGAACCGATGCCGGTCACCCGCGCCTCCTCCTCGCCTTCGCGCCGCGGCGCCGCTTCGCAGCGGCTTGCAACGGCGCGAGCCATTGGCCTATGATCCGCCAATGAGCGAACAGCCTATCACAATCCTCGGCGGCGGAAGCATGGGAACTGCGCTCGGCAAGATGCTGGGCGACACTGGGATCCCGGTCAGGCTGTGGGTCTACGAGCCCGAGCTCGTCGCCGAGATCAACTCGAAGAGGGAGAATACCCTGTTTCTGCCGGGCTCCCCGCTCCCCGCGGCGCTCTTCGCCACGGGCTCCATGGCCGAGGCCCTGTCCGGCGCGGGGCTCGTCATCTCGGCCATGCCCGCCCAGGTCGTGCGGCGGGTGTGGACCGCGGCCGCGCCCCACCTGGCTCCGGGCGCGGTGGTGGTGAGCGCGTCCAAGGGCATCGAGGTGGGCTCGGCCAAGATCATGTCCGAGGTGCTGGCCGAGGTCTTGGACCCGCGGGCGCGCCTCGCGTTCCTGTCCGGCCCCAGCTTCGCCAAGGAGGTGGCCGCGGGCCAGCCCACGGCCGTGGTGGTCGCCTCGACGAGCGCCGAGGTCGGCGCGCTCGTCCAGAAGACCATGTTCGGGCCGAACTTCCGCGTCTACACCACCGACGACGTGGTGGGCGTGGAGCTGGGCGGCGCGCTCAAGAACGTGATCGCCATCGCCGTGGGCGCGGCCGAGGGCCTGGGGCTCGGCCACAACGCGCGCGCGGCCCTCATCACGCGCGGGCTGGCGGAGATCTCCCGGCTGGCGGTAGTGTGCGGCGCGAACCCGCTCACCCTGGCCGGCCTGGCCGGCGTGGGCGATCTCGTGCTCACCTGCACCGGGCACTTGAGCCGCAATCTTCAGGTGGGCATCCGGCTCGGCCGCGGGGAGCGCCTCGCCGACATCGTGGGCGGCATGCGCATGGTGGCCGAAGGCGTCGAGACCTCGCGCTCGGCCAAGGCGCTGGCGGACGGCAGGGGTGTCGAGATGCCCATCACCGATGTGGTGGTCGGCATCATCGATGGAGCGCTCGCCCCGGCCGACGCGGTGCGCGAGCTCATGTCACGCCGGATGCGGTCGGAGCGGGAGCGCTAGATCCTTGCGCTTCCTCCTGCGCAACGCCGTCTTCGTCCTGTTCATCGCTGTCATCGTGGCCGTCATCTTCCTCGGCCGCCTGAGCTTCGGCACGGCCGTGAGCTTCGGCGAGTGGGGTGAGCGGTCGATCGCCGAGAGCACGCTGCTCATCGCCCGGGAGAAGGTCGAGCGCGTGGAGGAGGTGATCAACTCCACGGATCGGTCGTACTTCCACATCCTCGACCCGAGCCCGGACGCGGCCGCGGTGGCGTGCGAGCGCTGGCAGCGCGTCATCCGCTTCTCGCGGCTCGTGGAGGCCGCGGCGCTGGTGGACGAGCGCGACGAGATCGAGCTCTTCCTCTACCGGGACCCGAGCCCGCAGCGCGCCTCCGCGCTGCGCAACCTGTTCGACCGCGAGGTCATCCCGCTCATCGACCGGTACGAGTCGATGGATCAACCCAAGCACCTGCACGGCCCCGTGGGCAGCGACGTGCGCCTCGTCACCTTCCTCACGACCATGTTCGACGGCCACGAGCACACGGCCTGCCTGCTGTACGACAACGACGAGATCTCGAAGGTGCTCTTCGACAACCTGCTCGGCAACGTCGAGCCGGATCGCATCGTCAACGTCATCGACAACGAAAACCGGCTGATCTACGGCCGCGACCTGGGAACGGCCGGCGAGTTCATCGTGGGCGTGCGCTTCCCCTCCACGCTCTACAGGTGGCGCGTGCAGCTCGCCCCGCGCTCGGCGGCGCTCTTCACGTCCAAGGCCCAGACCCAGCGCTTCTCGAAGGCCATGTTCATCCCGCTCGCGCTCGGCATCATCGTGTTCGGCATGGTGGTCCTCTACCTGTCGATCGTGCGCGAGCGGCGTCTCAGCCGTCTGAAGAGCGACTTCATCGCCAACGTGTCCCACGAGCTCAAGACGCCGCTCTCGCTCATCCGCATGTTCAGCGAGCTGCTCATGATGGGGCAGGCCGGCGACGAGGCCAAGACGCGCCGCTACCACGGGATCATCCTGCGCGAGACCGAGCGCCTGACGACCCTCATCGACAACGTGCTCGATCTTTCCAAGATCGAGCGCGGCAAGGCGGCGTACGAGTTCCAGATCCAGAGCATCGCGGACGTCGTGGAACGCGGCGTGGAGATCTACCGGTACCGGCTCGAGAAGCTCGGCATCCGTCTCGAGTACACGGTCGACCCCGACCTGCCGCTGCTCAGTATCGACGATCACGCCATCACGCTCCTCGTCATCAACCTGATAGACAACGCGGCCAAGTACGGGAAGGGCACGGACGTGATCGGGGTGATGCTCAGGAACACGCGCGGCGGCGTGACGCTCGAAGTGTACGATCACGGACCGGGCATTCCGGCGGGCCAGCTGCGACGCGTGTTCGAGCGCTTCTACCGCGTTTCGAGCGCCGAGACGCGCACGCAGCGCGGCTCCGGGATCGGGCTCAGCCTCGTGCGCCACATCACGGAGGCCCACGGCGGAAGCGTCGCCGTGACGAGCGAGCCGGGGTTGGAGACGCGCTTCACGGTCACGATTCCGGTCGCGCCGCCCGAAAAACGGCGGGCGTCCCACCCGATCGCGCCGAAGGCCTCTAGTTCTGCCCCAGGACCTTCTTGAACTGCTCGGACTTGGGGTCGTCGGGATAGAGCTTGATGAACTTGGCGGCCACGCGCTCGTAACCGGCGCGGTTGCCCGTGTCCTGGTAGAGCTTGGTGAGCAGGACGAGCGCGTTGCGGCTGTTGCCGCCCTTTTCGAGGATGGCGATGGCGCCCGCACTGTCGCCGCGCTGCATGGCGGCGCGCGCCTCGGTCACCGGATCCCAAGCGGTGGCGTCGGACGGCGCAGAGATGGGCGGCTGCTCCGCGTCCATGATCTGATGTTTCGCGCCCCTTTTCGCGCCGCCGGCCTGGGGGGGCTCGTCGTACGGGTTCTGGGGCACGGCCCCGGCGCCCGCTCCCGAGCCGCGGGTCGCAGGAGGCACGGCCCCGGGCGCAAACCCCTGCGCTCCGCCCGGACCCTTGCGCCTCAGGCTCTGCCTGAGCTTCGCTTCCTCGGCGTGGCAGGTCTCGGGGGTCTCCGGGATGCCGCGGATCTCGTCGAGCAGGCGCTCGGCTGCCAGCGGATCCTCCGACAGCGCAGCGGAACGGGCCATCTGCAGGAAGTCGTCGCACAAGGCGCCCGAGGCTTTCCGGAGCTGGTCGAGATCGTAGTAGCGGCTCGACCGGGGCACGGACGAGAGAGTCGCCACCGCCTTGTTCCAGTCCTTGGCTTCCATGGCGGCGAGGCCGGCGTTGAAGGCCGCCTGGGCATCCACCTCGCCGAGTGCCATCTGTTTGAGCTCCCGGGCGACCTTGTGGTTCGGATTGCGGTGCAGGGCCGCCGCGAAAAGCCGCGCCGCCCCGGCCCAGTCCTCGGCCTGCATCTTGTCCT
Organism: Deltaproteobacteria bacterium; assembly: GCA_028713995.1. GTDB lineage: Bacteria > Myxococcota_A > Polyangia > JAAYKL01 > JAAYKL01 > JAQTNF01. The sequence continues at coordinate 26,781 of JAQTNF010000027.1, forward strand.
TGCCCGCCTCGATGAGCTCCTCGTCGCTCATCTCCTCGATGTCGCTCGCGGCCGAGGTATCCCCCGCCCCGCCGCCGCTCGATCCGCGCAACGCGAGGAACACGGCCACCGCCGCGCCCGCGACCAGGATCCCGGCCGCCGCGAGCACGAGCGGCATGCGCGAGCGCGCCCTGCGCGCGACCGGTTTGGCATGCACCGCCGCATGCTGATCCTCGGGCTTGAACTCATAGGGCTCGCCCGGCGCCACGAAGCGAAACCGCACCGTGCCGAGCTCGATGACGTCGCCGGCCTTGAGGACGTAGTCGTCCTTCTTCTGGCCGTTGATCTGGATGCCGTTGATGCTGTCGAGATCCGAGATGGTCCACTTGCCATCGTCGCCGTCCATGCGCGCGTGGGCCCTCGAAATGGATGGATCGTTGATCTGGCAATTGGCTTCATCGGATCTGCCGATGACGTAGAGGTTGGAGGTGAGGTCGATCTCGCGGCCCGGCGTGGGATCCGTCAGCACGACGAGGCGCGCGTGCGGCACGACCTTGCCGATTCCCGCCTCCTGGCCGGCCTCCATCTGGCGCCCGAGAGGCACCGACGCGGACACGTCGGTCCGGATGGACAGGTTGTAGTCGCCGATGGCGATCTGATCGCCGGTCGAGACGAGCTTGGAGCCGCTCTTGACGACCTCGCCGTTGATCTTGGTGCCGCACAGGCTGCCCAGGTCCTCGACGCGGAAATCGGCCTCCTCCCGGACGAGGCGCGCATGCCGACGTGACACGTTCCGGTCCGTCAGCCGGATCGTGTTGCCTTCCTTGCGACCGATGGTGATCTCATCCCGGATGACTGGGACGATCGTGGTCTTCCCCTCATCGTCGCAGATGACGAGCTTGAACATCGCTTCTTCGTCCCACCTTCATCAGGATCCCGCGTCGAACCGCGCTACCCTACAACCCCGTTCCGGATGGTGTCAACGGCAGGCCGATCCGGCCCGATCCGGCCCAAGATCCGAGACACCGCGAACCTTGGACAGCCACGGCGCTCGGGTGCTATATCCACGCTGGCGCGCGAGAAGTCGCGCCTCACGACATGCCGGATCCGGGAACCGATATCGCGAGCCCCCACACGCCGCCCAAGGCCGAGGGACGCTTGACCTTCCGGCGCGCCCAGCTGCGCAGCCTGGTCACGCTCATGTCGATCATGGTGCTGGTGTGGTTCTCGTCGGATCTCATGTATCTGATCCAGGGGTTGAAGGGTCCGCGCACCCTCGGCCCTGCTTCGCGCATCGACGTGTCAAAGCTCGAGAACAACACCTTCGTGTCGCTCAAGGCGGTCCTGGATGTGCCGCGGACCATCTCTTTCAAAGAGACTCACCTGCTCCTGGGGTCGAGCGGCGTCCACAAGATTTCGCCCCTCCTCGACCAGCCGCGCATGTTCCTGGAGCGCATCGTGGATGAAAAGGACGGACAGGTCCGCGGGGTCTTCGAGGGCCGGCTCACGCGGCGCGGCCGCCTCGCGCCGAGCTACGGCAAGGTCTGGGCCCACTTCAAGAAGGAGATGAAGGTCGACGCGCCGGCCGAAGCGTGGCTGCTCGTCCACGGGGAGCGGCCAGGCGACAAGCTTTGGGTCCTGGCGATCTACGTGGTCTTCCCGCTCGTGATCGCGTTCAACATCCACAAGCTCAGGCGCTTGTGGATCTCCAGGCGGTCCTGACGTGGGCGCTCCGGTCAGCGCGCGACGGACACCCTTCGATATCGGGGCGCCCGGTTGGCTCCTCCTCGTGGCCGCGGTGTGGGAGGTGCTCGCGCACCGCCTGACCGGGGCCGCGGGCTCATACGGCGGCGAGGCTGTAGGCGGCCTCGTGCGCGGGTTCGCGGGTTCGGGCATCTTCGCGGTGAACGTGGTCGGGATCACGGCGCTGGTCCTCGCCTGCGTCTCCCTGCCGCGGCTCGCCAACAACCCCGGGTTCGCTCCCTTGCCCTCGCGGCTCGTGCTCATGCTGGCCTCGCCGCTCGTCCTGCCGGTCATCTGCGTGGCCGTGTTCCGTCCGGTGTCGCCGTGGCTCGTGTTCATGTGCTACCTGGCAGCCGCTGGCCTCGCCTCCTACATCGCGGTCGTCGCCGCGATCCGGCCCATCGGCGGCGGCCCTCGACGGCTCCTCCTCGCGCTCGCGCTTGTGCAGACGCTCGGCGCCTTGGAGCTCATGGCGCGCATCTTCGACTGGTTCGCCCCGAACGGTAGCTTCGCGTTCGTCCCGAGGCGCGCCTACCTGTTCTCCGAGGTCCTCTTCGTCGTGTCTCCGGTCTTCGCGTTCCTGGTCCTCGTGCCGGGCAGGCTCGCCGACTTCGCACGGCGGCCGCATGTCCCGGCTCTCATCGTGGCCACCGCCGCCGCGTTCCTGGCCTCGGTCCTGGCTTGGAGCGCATCGGACGCCGCGTTCCTCGAGTTCGTTGCGTTCCGCACCCTGGGCGTCACCATGTCCATTCCGGGAGGCGCCGTTGTGTACACACTCTCGCTCTTCTTCGGCGTGCTGCTCGCAGGCACGCTCTTCATCCCCTCGCGACGCTGGCCTGTGGACGACGGCGCGCGGCGCACGGGGCTCGGCCTCGCCGCGGTGTGGCTCGCCGGCTTGCAGCCGACCCACCCTTACCAGACCATCCTCATGATCGCCGGGTTCATGATGCTGGCTCGCGGACTCGTGGGCGAGGCGCCCTCACCCTACGGCGATGTCCCGGATTCCGGCTCCCAGGTGGTGTAGCCGAGCAGGCAGTCGAGGACGTCCCTGGTATCGGACCAGTTCACGAGATGCACCCCGTTGACGAAGAAAGTCGGCGTGGCGGCCACTCCCGCCTCCTCGGCCTCGGCCTTGTCTGCGGCGATCGTGCCCTCGACGGCTGCCGACGGGTAGTCCGCGGCGAACTCATCCATGTCGAGCCCGAGCGCCTGGGCCATGGCGAAGAGATCGTCACCCATGGGCGTCCCTTTTTCGAGGAGCCAGCCGAAGATGGCGTCGTGTATCTCCCAGAAGCGGCCCTGCCTGTCGGCCGCCGCGGCCGCGCGGTGCGGGTTCCAGGACGAGTCGGCCGGCGTTCCGAACGGATAGTGCCCAAAGTAGTAGACGACCCGCGTCGCGTAGGCCGGATCCGCGAAGATGCCCTCGAGCATTGTGGCGGCGTGGGCGCAGTGCGAGCAGCCGAAGTACGAGAAGGCGTTCAAGACGACCTCCGGCGACGTCGTGTTGCCCAGGTGGGGCGCATCCGCGTTGTCGAAGTCGAAGCCCGCGCCGGACAGAAAGACGGCGTACTCCGGGTTGCCGCAGAAGTCGCCGCCGTCCACGCCGCCGTCCCAAGCCGGGCCGGTGTCCGTGTCGCCCGCATCCCCGCACATGCTGCCGTCCGCAACGCACTCTCCATCCGTATCCGAGCCCGTGTCGGAATCCGCATCCGTGTCCGCACCGCCATCCTCGAGGCCTGCCCAGTAATCGGTGACGACCGGGGCGCACCCGGCGAAGAGCAGCATGCACGCGACAAGAGCTTCACCCGCCCCGATACGGTTTTCTCGCAAGCCCTTTGTCATGGCTCTGCTATTATACACCGTCCAGTGCAGGGAAAGGAGCCGAGCACCATGAGCGCCATCCGCGATCTTCCCCACGATAGGCTGCGGGTTCTTGCCGAAACCTTTGCCAAGAACTGGCTCGCCCATGACGGGCTCTGGTTCCAGGCCGTGGAGCGCGCCTACGGTCTCGACAAGGCCATCGCTCTCGATGCCGAGGCCTGGCGCCTCTTTTCTCCGCTCGAGGCAAAGCGCATCAAGGACTTCCTCGGCCTGCCCGAGAACGGCGGGCTCGAGGCGCTGCGCGAGGCCCTGGAATATCGTCTTTACGCGGTCTTGAACCGCCAGACGGCAGAGCTGACGGCGGACGGGAAGCTGCGCTTCTACATGAACGACTGCCGCGTGCAGTCCGCGCGCAAGAAGAAGGGTTTACCGGACTTCCCTTGCAGATCCGTGGGAATCGTCGAGTACTCCACGTTTGCAAAGGAAATCGATCCTCGCATCGAAACGCGATGTCTCGCCTGCCCACCGGAAGAGCATCCGGATACCTTTTTCTGCGGGTGGGAGTTTTCCATCGATTAGCGTCCCTCTTGCAACCTGCACAATTCCGTTGGGAAATCTTGTGGAAAAATATGGTCGGGACGCGTGAAGATCCTGTGGCCGTTTCCGCGTGACTTTTCTCCCCGCTTTCAAGGACCATGAACCCACAGCCCTCGATCGTCGCCGGACCCGTCTGGCAACGGACAGAAAAAGCTATCCACATTTTCACAATCTCTAATACTATTGCCTTTAATAAATATAACCCCTGACTAGACAGCAACGGGCGGTCGATCTGGGGACAAAAGAGGAGAACAGGACCTACAATGGATGTGCTCGTTTCAAAGCATTGTCTCGTATCGGCGCTCGCACGAACAGCCGGCATCGCGGATCGCAAGAGCTCTATGCAGATTCTGTCGAACGTCCTCATCGACGCGAGGAGCGCGAAGGAGATCCGCATCGCGGCGACGGATCTCAACACGTCGGCGAGCGGCGTCCTCAAGGGCGACGTGACTCTCCGCGGCGCGGTGACCGTTCCGGCAAAGACGTTCTATGATGTCGTCAAGAGCATGCCCGACGGGCCCATCAACGTTCGCGCCGAGGGAGAAGCCGTCCAGGTGTCTGCGGGCAGAGCCAAGTTCAAGCTGCTCGGGCTGCCGGCCGACGACTTCCCGCACATCGCCAACGTGGACGGGCTCAAGTTCTACGACATGGAGACCTCGACGCTTGCGGCCATGATAGAGCGCACGGCATTCTCCATTTCCAACGACGAGACCCGCCCGCACCTGAACGGCGCGCTTTTTCAAGGAGACGGAAAGATCCTGCGCATGGTCACGACGGACGGTCACAGATTGTCCCGCGTGGAGTTCAAGATCGAGGAGAGCGGCTACTACAACTTCGCCATGGTGGTGCCGAACAAGGGGATCCAGGAGCTCAAGCGCCTCGTCGAAGATCGCGAGGGCATGGTGTCCGTTGCGTCCCACGAGGGCTCGCTCTTCGCGCGGCGCGACATCGAGGTCGAGAAGGGCGCAGAGGGCGAGAAACCGGTCTCGGCCGAGTTCGTCCTCACCTCCAAGCTCATCGAAGCCGAGTTCCCGCCGTACGAGCAGGTCATTCCGTCCAAGCACGAACGCGTCGTTGTTGCGCCGCGCATGGGGTTGCTCGAAGGCCTGCGCCGCGTGTCTGTGGTTTCGTCGGAGCGCACGCTGGGTGTCAGGTTCCAGTTCTCCGAGGGCCAGATAGAGATTGTTTCCGATAACCCTTCGGTCGGGCAGGGCACGGAAGTGCTCGACGTGGCGTACAACGGCGCGCCCGTCACCATCGGCTTCAACGCGCGGTACTTCATCGACATCCTTTCCGTACTCACGGACGGCGAGGTGGAGATAGAGCTGTCTGGAGAGCTCGATCCCGCGGTCGTCAGGGACACGAGCCACAGCTTCGTCGGCGTCATCATGCCCATGCGGATCTGATGGACGCGGTCCGCCTCGCGCGCATCGTAATCCAAGACTTTCGGAACCTCGAACGTGCGGAGGTCTCGCCGGGCCCGCGCTTCAACGTCTTCGCGGGGCAGAACGGCTCGGGGAAGACCAACTTCGTAGAGGCCGTGTACATGCTCGGCGCGCTGCGCTCGTTCCGCACGTCGACACGCTCCGAGCTCGTTTCGCACGGCAAGGAGATGACACGGGTCGAGGGGCTCTTCGGCGGCGCTGGCAAGGGGCTCGTCTGCGAGGTCGCCGTGCGATCCGACGGGCGGCGCGTGCGCGTGGACGGCAAGCCCGTGGCGCGCGTGGGCGGGCACTACCGGACGCTGCCCATGGTTCTCTTCCACCCGGCCAACCTGACACTTGTGCAAGGCGGGCCAGAGACGCGGCGCAGGTTCGTGGACCGCGCGCTCTTCCAGGCGGACGCGGCCTACCCGGAGCTCCACCGGGAGTATGGCAAGGCGCTCGCGAGCCGCAACAGGCTCCTCAAGGAGCGTCGGCAGGACCGGCGCGCACTCGAGGCGTTCGAAGACCAGATCGCAAAGCTGGGCGCGCGCATCACGGCGTGCCGCGCCTGGTTCATCGGGATGCTGGGGGAACGGTTTGCGCACGCGTTTCGCGAGGTGAGCGGCGGGCTCGAGGCGGGTGTGACGTACCGCCCGAGCGTGGAGGGAGGCGAGCAGGAGCTGGCCCTGGCATTGCGGCAGGGCAGGGCGCGCGACGAGGCGGCCGGGTTCACCGCCTCGGGACCGCACGCGGACGACTTCGAGATCGCAATCGCGGGGCGCTCCGCGCGGCGGTTCGCGTCGCAGGGACAGCAGCGCGCCCTCGTGCTCTCGATGAAGATCGCGGAGACCCGCGCGCTCTTTGAGGCCGTGGGAAGAATCCCGCTCCTTCTGCTCGACGATGTCACGTCGGAGCTCGATCGAACGAGGAACCGCCATCTCTTCCGGTTCCTGGCGGACGAGGCCGGGCAGGTGTTCATCACCACGACTCATGCGGATCACATTCTCATCGAGATCGATAGAACGGACTTCGTGGTCGACGGCGGGAGAATAACGACGGGTTCTGCGAGAACCTGAGAAAGGGGGTTCAAAATGAGAATCGCAACGACGGGGATGACGGTGCTGGCGACGGTGCTCGTCTGTACGCTCGGAAGAACGCAGGACGTGGCGCCCGCGGCTCCGGCCGGCGGGACCGTGGAGTACGCGGTGGAAAACGGCGCGCTTGTGGTGGTGCAGGGGGAGACACGCACAACGGTGGCAGCGGACGGGAGAGTGGAGTCCGTGCTCGTGAGCGGCAAGGAGCTCTATGCGGCCCTGGGCGAGCGTGGGGTCGCGGTCTACGCGCTCGGAGATCCCGCGAGCCCGAAGCTTGCGCGGATCGTGCCGTCGCCGGGGGGGAGGGTGACTGGCTTCCACGTGGCCGGCGGCGAGGTGTGGATGGAGATCGCGTCCGTCTCGGCCGTGCCGGTTGGGGGAAGAGGGGCGGTTGCGAAGGGCTCGTCGCAGGCGACCCCGGAGGTTTCGATCGAGGCGGAGAAGAAGGAGGCGCAGCTCCGGGCGAAGCGCATCGCGAGGAAGATCGGCATCAGACGCATGGAGCCCGGGAAGATCGAGGTGGACGCCGGCTCGGCGGACGGGGTGCAGGTCGGCGATCGTTTGTCCGTGTTCCATACGCGACCGGTCGAGGACGGCGGGGAGGAGAGTTTCGTAGGCCGCGAGCTGGTGGCCGTGGTGGAGGTCATCGCGGTCAAGGAGAAGAGCGCGCTCGCAGAGCTCGGACGCGGCGCACGTGTCTCCAAAGAGGACGAAGTGGAGCCAGCGCGCGCGGACCACGAGAGCAGCAACACCTACCCGCACAAGCTCGAGGGTCTGGCGGAGGTGGGCGCCACCATCCGGCCGCTGATCAAGGTCGGTACGCCCGTGGGCGGCGGGCTTCTGTCCGACGTGTTCGCCACGTACCGCGGCGGCTCGTACTTCATGGGGCTGCGCATGCAGCCTCTGGGCCTGGGCTGGACCGATGAGGGGAACGTGGTGTCCGTGAGCGCGCTCGTCGAGGGGGGATACGACGGCCGTGCATTCGGAGTGGGACTGGGCGTGGGCCTCTCCTCCGTGAACGGAGATATGGATTTCATGCTCGAGAGCAGCTCAGTGGCGGCCGTGGATGCGGGTGGAAAGGACAAGGGACAAAAGAGCTACTCGCAGCGCACGCGCAACGCGCTCGCGCTCTCGCAGCAGGTGCGCCTGGGCGCCTTGGACGGGCTCAGCCTCACCGTGTACAACATCATCATCTACCATGACGCGACGAGCGGCGCGGACTCGGGATTCATCTACGGCGGCACGTCCGGACGCGGCAACATCCCGCTCGGCACGCGCACGAGCCTGTTCGTGGAGGGCGGCGGCGGCGTGATGGGCTACGGCTTCGGCGCGCTCGGCGTGTCGTCGTGGATTATCGGCAACGGCGACGCGGGCTCGCTCCAGCTTTCCGTGTCCGCGGGCGGGGCCGCGGTGTGGGGCTCGCGCGAGGTCACGCAGACCGACAGCGAGGGCAAGGAGTACACGACGGCGCAGGAGGTCATGGTGGCCGGGCCCATGGTCTCCATGGGGCTCGCCTACCGGTTCGGGTTCTGAACCGCGCGTTCCAGGAAGGAAGCCACCGACGCGTGTTGTCCGGCGACCGTGGGTAGACACGAGGCAGCGATCGCCGCCCTCCGGCCGAACGGGAAGCGATCGAGCAGGTAGGGCAGGACGAGCGCCACGCGCGCGCGGGCCCGCCCCGGATCGTAGGATCTGCCGATATCCTCGATGAGACCCAGGATCGCGTCGCGAAAGGCGTCGTTTGAAGGCGCAGGACGAGACGCATCGCGAGCAAGCGCCGCGGTCTGCGCGAAGATCCAAGGGTTCGCGAGCGCCGACCTTCCGATCATGATCCCGGCGCAACCCGTCTCCGAGAGGTGACGCAAGGCGACGCAGGGCTCTCCGACGTCTCCGTTGCCCACGACCGGGACATCGAGGCCTTCGACCAGGGCCGCGACCAGGTCCCAACGCGCCTCGCGCTTGAACTTCTCGCGCAGGAGGCGGCCGTGGAAGAAGACGGCCGTGACGCCGGCGTCAACAAGCGTGCGAAGGAACGAAAGGAGCCGCGCGGGATCGGGAGACTCGCCGGCACGCAGCTTGACCGTGAGCGCACCCTGCCAAAGACGGCGTGCCTGTGAGACCACCGCCAAGGCGCGCGACGGATCGGACGCCAGACCGGCGCCGCAGCCGGCCCGCCGCACGTACGGAGCGGCGCAGCCCATGTTGATGTCGATCGCCGCGGGGTCGAGCATACCGAGCACGCGAGGCAGCGAGTCGGCAACGTCCGCGGCCGTGACCGGCGCGAGCTGCACCGCGAGGGGAGGGGCCCCGTCGACCCCGGTGCCGATCGGAATGTGCAGTGCTTCGTGCGCGCGCACGGCGGTCGGGGTGAGCATGGGCGTGACCATCAAGCCGCACCCGCCGAGGCGCGCCACGAGCCTACGGAACGGGGGGTCGGTGAGCCCGGCCATGGGGGCGAGGACGAGGGGCGGATCGACGGGAAGCGGGCCCAGGGAGAAAGGCGCCATGGGCCGACAATAGCGCGCGGAGGTCGAGGTTAGAAGTTGTGCGTGGCAAAAAGCGGTGGTATTTTTTTTCAACGTAGAAAACGTGCCCGCACAGAGGTCCGATGCGCACTTGCCAGCAATGTGGAGCGACCTTCGAAGGGGTCGAGACGTTCTGCCCCAACGACGGGACGCGCTTGTCGGAACCCCAGGAGCCCGCCGCGGTCGTCGCGCCGCCCAAGGTCATCATCGACCCACTCGTGGGGAAGGTGATCCAGGCGCGCTACCGGGTGATCGGCCGCATCGGCGAGGGCGGCATGGGCGTGGTCTACGTGGCCGAGCACGTGGAGATCGAGAAGAAGGTGGCGCTCAAGGTCCTGCGCGAGGACTTCTCCAAGCGGCCCGAGGTCGTGGAGCGCTTCCGGCAGGAGGCCAAGAGCGCGAGCCGCATCGGGCACGCGCACATCGTCGACGTGACAGACTTCGGCCAGCTCGAGGACGGCGGCGTGTACTTCGTCATGGAGTACCTGCAGGGCAAGTCCCTCTCCGATCTCGTGCGCAAGAAGGTCGTCCCGCTCGACCGGGCCGTGCCCGTCATCCAGCAGATCGCCCGTGCGCTGCAGGCCGCGCACGACATGGGCATCGTCCACAGGGACCTGAAGCCCGAGAACGTGTTCCTCATCGAGCGCGACGAATATCAGGATTTCGTGAAAATCCTCGATTTCGGGATTGCAAAGATCTCCGATCGGGACGCGGACGGCAAGCGGCTCACCAAGACCGGCATGATCTTCGGGACTCCGGAATACATGTCGCCCGAACAGGCCGCGGGCAAGGCGCTCGATCACAGGGTCGACGTGTACGCGCTCGGATGCATCATGTTCGAGATGTTCACCGGGCGCGTGCCGTTCGAGGGCGACTCGTTCATGGCGGTGCTCACGCAGCACATGTTCGAGCCGGTGCCGCCCATCGAGGAGCTGTACCGGCCCACGGACGTGCCGGCCTCCGTGCGCGCCGTGGTCTACAAGGCCATGGCCAAGGATCGCGACGAGCGGTACGCGGACATGACCGCGCTCCTCGCGGATCTGGATCGGGCGCTCGCTGATGCCAACTACGTCATCGAGACGCCCAAGGATCCCACGATGCGGCGCATCTTGCGCGACGACAGTGCGCGCGCGGCAGCGGCGCCGCACTCCACGCAAATGGACTGGGCGCCCAAGTCCGGTGCCTACCCGAAGTCCAAGAGTGGAGCGGTCAAGGCCATCGCCATCGCGGGAGGCGTGGTGTTGTTGCTCGGCGGCGGCACGGCCACGGCCTACTTCATGGGGCTGTTCGGCGCGGGGGCCAAGGTCGTGACGCCGACCCCCAAGGCGGTCGCGGCTGCTGCGGTTCCGGCTCCCGCTCCAGAGCCGGCCCCTGCTCCCGCACCGGTTCCTGCTCCCGCGGCGGTCCCCGCCCCCGAACCCAAGCGCGTGAGCGTGAAGATCGTGTCCGATCCGCCGGGCGCGGTGGTCTCGGTGCAGGGGATGGGACAGGTCTGCTCGAGCGCCCCGTGCAGCGTCGATCTCGTCGAGGGTGCATCGGTCGAGGTCGTGGCGCGGCTCAAGGACAAGACGGAGACCATGACCTTCACGCCCTCGCAGCAGAACAAGGAAATGAGCATTGCGTTCAAGGTCGCGCGGGCGGGCGGCAAGCCCAAGGGCGGTCGCGGTGGCGCGGGCGTCCCCAAGCCCAAGGGCGATTCCGGTGAGGTCGCGAGCCCGAGCGGGCTCAAGATCCCGGGCATCTTCAAGGACAACTAACAGAGGGCTCCTGGCCCGCCAGTCCCGTTTGTCCCCAAAAACCGGCCCGGCCGTGGTCTGTTTCTTCCAGAATTCGGCCGTTTCCCGCGCAGCTTCTGCTTTGTAAGAATAATGGCAAGGAAATTGCTTGACCGGTTTCTCGCGTCAACTATCCTCGTTTTAAGGCCAATGAACAAATCGCTCTGGGGAAGCTGGATGTCCCGGCCGGGACCACAACGAGGAGACCATCATGAATAAGCACGCCCCCTCCCTTATAGACATTCGTTCAGTCGCGGAGAGTAGCTCTCTTCCCGCGCGGCTATCACTCGGGCTCATCATCTTGGTCTCTATGACCCAGATCCTCGCGGTGGGGTGTGAAGACGGAACCCAAAGCGCTCCATCGCCGAACGTGGGCAAGTCCCAGAGCGCGTTGAACGGCGACAACGTCAAGGACATCACCGATTTCGACGATCCCGACTACGTGGCGCACCGCAGAGCCACGTTCGCAATGGGATGGAGTACAGACCTAAGAGAGACTTCTTGCAGCGGAATCGCCATAGATCCCTACCACGTTATCACTGCAGCCCACTGCGTCACAGACGGAGAGGTGATCTACGGAAGTGTCAGATCCATCAACTTCGGACGGGAGCATTGGTTATTTAAATGGCCCGGGCATGGCGTTTACCCACAGTGCGACGAGGATCTCGAATGTCGCAACATCAGTGCCCCCGGTTCTGTAGAGCACGGTTGCGCTTGTGAGAACACCATCTACCCGGCGAACAACTACTCCGGGGTGTTCATTGCCGACGACTACAGTTGCTGCAAGGACTGGCCCAAAGACGTGGCGTTATTGAGGCTGAGATACGGCCTGTATCACTATCCCGACGTGGGATATTACGACGTCTTCAAATCTCCATACAACAGCGATTATGAGGGAACCGACTACGATTGGGACAATGGTATATTTCCAGATAACCCGGTTCTGTTGGGTGAACCAGGCAACATTCTAGGATATGGATGGAGTGATTGCTCGGCAGGCAGCGGGGGTGGAACTAGTGGGAAAGGCCGCCTTCGATATGGTTGGGATTTCAATCTATTTGGATTTGGAGGCGACACACGGGAGTTTCAATTCACGGGAACGTCATGGGTCTGCAAGGCAGATTCCGGCTCTCCCGTTTTCAAAGCGAACAACCGGCTCGTGGGTCTTGCTGTCGGTTTGTACTATGATGGCAGTCGCGATATCGGCGTAGAATTGATGAACCATGGAGCGGACCATTCTCATTGGACCTGGATTGTCAACCAAATCCTCCAAGATCGTGCGACGTACGACCAAGACGGGGATGGAATCTATAGCTACGATGACAACTGCCCTGGTAACAACGAGACAGACTACAATCCTGGGCAGCGGGACTATGACCAGGACGGGCGCGGCAACGCGTGCGACCCGTGTGCGAGGTTGGCGAGAGTCGAGAGCGCCCACCAGAAAAGAAACATCTGCTTCCCAAAAGAGGATCACGGCAACTGCCTTGAATACAATTACGACAAGCCGAGCTACTGGCCATCCAAGCCGGCAACCTGGTACTACGCAGACTACGACGGCGACGGCATCCCGAACGCGTGCGACAACTGCGTGGACATCCCCAATACGGACCAAGCCGACACGAACGGCAACTCCTTGACAACGGAGGGTGCGCTTTTCGGATATACAGGCGATAAATGCGATCCTGTTCCCTCTCTGGTGATAGACAAGAGTAGATTCAGCCCATCCTCATTCAGCACGGGGGGCTATGGTTGGTCCGTGACGCCGAAGTCCGCGATAGAGATCCCGATGATTACCGTGGGGCAGGCTGCGATTCCCGCAGGTCCCATTCAGAAGGAAGTCGCGGTGAAGTTCTGCGATTGCGGTTACGTCAAGCCGAAAGGGAAAGTGGACGACCTTAAAGATTACTGTAAGAGAAATAACTGTGTGGCAGATGTTTTTGGGATAGCGCAAAATCGAAAGAGCTGGTGCCCGATATCCTATGACAAGGGTCCGATGTCCGACGAAGCCAAGGACTACACGTCCATGGAGTATACGAACGATGGTCAAACCTTCTACTACATCAAACAACAAGGAGATTGCGACAAGTCGTCATACACCGCTGGCTGGGACCGCTTTGTAGACGCGGATTTCCTTGATTGCCACGGTCAACCGATCGGTCCGTCATGTTCCACAATTCAAGAGACCGTCGAGCTGTGCGACACGCTCAAGAACGTGCCGTTCGTGTCCGGGAACAAAACCGAGACCAATGCGACCACGGTCACCTGGCGATGGATGCAGGAGGCCTGGTGGCATCACCGGCAGACCGTGGAATCGGCAATCGCCGCGTTCACGCCAGGAGCCATTGGAGCCTGGGGATTCCTCTGGGCGCGCGGGATGGGGTTCGACGCGGACAAGACGCCGGAACAATATCTGGATTTCAATATCCCGCTGGGAAGATTCAACATCGTCATGCCGTTGGGCAAGATCCCGGCCGTCATCAGGCCGATAGGGGGCGATCCGATCGAGAACGTCGATCCGTGCGCGAGCCCGATCATCAACATGGTCGAGGTGGCGCGCTTTACGAATGAAAGGGGGCAAGGGAAGTTCTATCCGGCGGACAAGATCCAGGACGGCTCGGCCGTGTCGGCGATCAGGTTCGTGGCGTTCGACCGCGGGAACTCCCGGGCGAAAGCCGAGGGATACTCGACCTACCAGGGAAACATCGCCATCAACACGACGAGCTCGGCCGTGACGGGTTTCGTGCTCAACGCGGTTCAAGGGCAGAGTTTGGAGAGCGGTACACTCGGCGCTCCGGGCGCCCCTCCACCTCCGAGCAATCCGGGCGCAAAGGGGACATGGTTCGCGCTGTTCGGAGGCGAGGACGCCAACGGCACCCTGTCTTCCACCCTGTGGCTCGGCCACGTGCTGCCCCAGGATCGGGAAGGGGACTTCGTGGTCTCGTGGGTCCACACCCCGGCCGGGATCCTTGCACCGAGCGGACGTCGCAACGCGATCCTGGCGTTCGACCCCGACAGACAGCGGCTCGTGCTGGTCGGCGGCGACACCGGGACGTCTGTGCTTTCGGACGCGTGGGAGATCGACGCGCAGGGCGCGTGGCGACAGATTGAGATTCAAGGGCTCCCGAACGGCCTGACCGAGACTTCGGTGGTTCCATGGGGCGAGCAGGTGCTGCTCGTGGGAGGTCGCGACAGCCAGGGCTTAGTTGACGGGGTCCGTGTCCTCGACCTGGACACCATGACCGTGTCGACTCTGGCCACCGGAGGCCCGGGCGCCCGGATCAATGCCACGGCCGCGCTGGACCAGCAGAGACGTGACCTGGTGGTGTACGGCGGCCGCGACGGCTCGAGCACGGTGCACTCGGATCTGTGGCGTCTCGACCTCGGGAGCTGGGAATGGACGCTGGTTTCCGCGGACGACGCCACGGGACCGACGGCCGAGGAAGGCTCGCTCGTGCTTCCGGGCTCGGACGGGCTCTCGGTGTACGTGTACCCCAGGAACATCAGCAACGGCGTGCCGTACTGGAAGCACAACGGCGCGAGGTGGATGACGCAGCTTGAGAACGAGCCCGACGGCGACTACGACCTCGACGGCATTCCCAACGCGGCGGACCCGGATCCCTGGACTCCGGAGCAGGACACCGACACGGATACCGAGACCGAGGCCGTGACGTGCCACGATCCCAGCGTGCCGAATTGCGGCGCCGAGCCTTGCGTGGACGGTTTCTGCTGCGACGACGTGTGCGACGAATGCGAGGCGTGCAACCTCCCAGGGACCGAAGGGACGTGCTACCCGGTGGCGAACGGGTCCCCATGCTCATCCGGCGCGTGCCAGTGGGGCGTGTGCGTGGACCAGTGCTACATCGGAATCGATTGGTACGACGACGGGGAGACCGACCCGGAGAACGAGTGCCAGGTGTGCGCTCCGGCCGCGGACGGCAACTGGTGGACGAGCAAGCCGGCCTGGACCGTGTGCGCGGGCGGCGTGTGCGATGGGTTCGGCAATTGCGTTACAACAACGAGCGCATGTGCTCCGGACGAGGTCCTTGAGCCCGGCACCACGGACGTGTGCTGGAAGCGCTGCCCGCTGGGCCAGACGTGGAGCGGTTCCGGGTGCGTGGGAACCGCGACGAGCTACACCCAGCTCGACGCCATTGCCGCGTGCCAAGCGCTCGCCAACTTCACGCAGAACTGGCGGCTTGCGACCACGCGGGACTACGCGCGCATCCTGGGCAATGCGAGCGTGGGCACAGAGACCGGGCCGCGCTTCACGGGCACGTCCTGCACCGATCCGTCCACGGCCTGCTACGCGATGTTCAACGCAGACATGCAGAGCGCGTCCGGGCTGTGGACCGGAAGCATCGCGAGCTCCACGAACGGCGCCCTGGCTGACCTGGGCGCGGGCTCCGCGTCGAGCATTGCGTTCGGCGGGAGCTACTCCGCGTTGTGCCTCAGGAACCTCGATTCCGCCGCGGCGTGTGAGGCCTCGGCCTCGTCGTTCGTGTACAGCTTCGAAGACGGCGAGCCGGCCACGACATTGTTCGGATGTCAGAGCTGCTGGAGCGTGGGGCCTCCCACGCCCAACGCGTCGGCTCCGTCTGTCGCGCAGTCAGGCACGAACCTGCTCGGATGCCCGCGCACCGAGGTGTACTCGAACAACCTGGACTACCACAACAACTGGGCCGAGGGACCGCGCACGAGCGTCTGGGAGGGCTTCAAGCTGGCGGCGTGCGCCGGGCAGAGCGTGAAGGTGAGCTTCTCCATGTGGACGGACATGGAGCCCAACCCGAGCTGCAACGGCTGCTGCGACGGCGTGTGGCTGGAGATCTCCCCGGACGGCGGGTACACGTGGGCCATGGTGCCCACGTCGGTGCCGTTCACGGACGCGTACGGCAACTGGTGCCTGCCGAATTCGGGCTGGCAGGAGCACACGCTCACGCTGCCGGCTTCGTACATCAACGACCAGTTCCGCATGCGGTGGATGTTCTACTCCAACAGCCAGAACCGGTTCCGCGGCCCGTTCGTGGACAACGTGCGGGTCGTGCCGTCGCAGTGCGACATCGACGGCGCCCTGTACGCGGACGGAGCTGTGAACCCCGAGAACGAATGCCAGGTCTGCAACGCGGCCTTGAGCGCCACGTCGTGGTCCGTTGGGACCGACGGGACCGAGTGCTCGAACGGCCTGTGCCATACGGGCTCGTGCTCTTTCGATGAATGCCTCATCAACGGCACCTGGTACGAGGCGGGCGCGGCTGTCACGGGCTGCACGTACTGCTCGCCCGCGACGAGCTCGACCTCGGCCACCAACCGTCCGGCAGGCTTTGACGGCGGCTGCGGCACGAGCACGTGCGCCGTGGACACCTGCGCGGGCAACGTGTTCTACGACTACCCCGGAACCTGCCAGAAGACCTGCAACGCCAGCGGCTCGTGCGATTCGTCGTGCACGTGCACGGCCAGCCAGACGGCCTGCACGGCCGGAGGATGCTGCGTCGCGGCGTGCACCACCACGCAGAGCCCGAATTGCACCACCACGGCCGGCACGTGCGCGGACGTGTGCGGCGGGTCCACGAACACCGTGGGCCGCTCCTGCGGAGGCTGCGGCGGACAAGACGCCAGCGGCACGTGCGCAGGCGGAACGTCCGTCACATGCGGGTCCGGGAACAACTGCACGAGCATGTCGTGCGGCGGGATCACGTACTATTGCAACGCCGCGACCTCGACCTGGCAGACCACGAGTCCAAGCACCTGCTGCGCTGCGGACGAAGTGCAGGAGCACGGCGGAACCGCGTGCTGGAAGCGCTGTCCGCTCGGCCAGACGTGGAGTGGATCCGCGTGCACTGGCACGGCCACTACGTACACCCATGCGAACGGGATCTCGGCGTGCCAGGCCCTCGCGACCTCTTCATCCAACTACCGC
>JAQTNF010000028.1 GCA_028713995.1 Deltaproteobacteria bacterium
CCCACCGCCGCCACCGCCTCGTCCTTGTGTTTCATCCGGCCGTCCTCCTCGCGGTGCTCCCGCGATAACGGCCTCGATCCTACGCAGCTACGCCGCAAATCTCATGCACGGCTGCCGAAGCGACACGGTTGACCATCTTCCCCTCCGTGTCGGCCATGGCAGTCAGTTTACGCCCGAGTCGGATGCAGGAGGCAAGATCGACTTCGCAAGGCGCAAGCCCGTCTCGTTCATGCTGTGTAGAGGGTTCAGGTAGCTCCGGGCGGCAGAACGGCAGATCCTGGCGGGACTATCCCAGCTGCCGCCTCGCATGACCCGTTTGGGCTGCGTCCCGCTCCCCGACGGGTCCGTCGAGGCGTCGGGGTATGCCGCATATCGGTCCCACACCCACTCCAGCACATTCCCGCTCATGTCGTAGAGCCCCCAGGCGTTCGGCGTTTTCTGCCCGACCGGATGCGGCGTGGCAGAGGAGTTCTTGCAGTACCAGGCGATGGGCAACAGGGTAGCATCCCCCTCGCACCCGATCGTGGAGAGTTCGCCGCTGTAAACCCCCGTCGTGGTTCCGGCGCGGGCCGAATACTCCCACTCCGCCTCGGTCGGTAGCCTGTATCCGGAGCAATCCTGCGGCTTCGCATACTCCGTCTTGAGGGAACACCTGGTGCCCCCCAGCGATCCGGTACAATCGAAGCACTCCGCAAGCCCATCCTGCGCGGAGAGCATGTTCGCGTACTTGAGCGCCTCGTGCCAGGTGAGGTTCTCGACGGGGCAACTGGCTCCGCAGGAAGTAAAGCTGCTCGGGTTGTATCCCATGACAGCCACGAACTGGCCCTGGGTAACCTCGTGGACCATGATCTCCCAGTCTACGGTCAACGTGACCTCGTGCTGCTTGTCGTCCCCCACGAAGCCGTAGCCGCCCGGTTCGTCGGGCGGACACCCCTGGGAAACCGTCGTTCCGCCCTTCACCTCGACGGAGACCCATTCCGACGGCGGCGGACCCGTGTCGGTGTCGGCATCTCCATCCGCATCCGTGTCTGCATCCGTGTCGGCATCGTTGTCGGTATCTGTATCAGTGTCGGAGTCTGAGTCAGTGTCCGCATCGGAATCAGCATCCAGGTCTCCACCTGTGTCAGTGCTCACGTCCGTGTCGCCGTCGGAATCTCCATCGCTGTCGCCATCAGTGCTCCCTGGACCCGAGTCCTGGCCTTCGTCGAGCGGGTTGACGTGGTAGCAGCCCGCAGCGGTGCACAGCCCCGCGACAAGCAACAAGGATTTCCCGAAGTCGAGCATGTTCCCCTCCGCGTCGGCAAGTCCGAACACCTGATTCTACCGCACGCCGGAGGATTTCACACCAACAACGCCACGGCCTCACAGACCGCGGCCCCAACAACCAGGAGAACCGGATCATGACGAATAACACTTACGCCTCCGGCGCCTTCGTGTTCACCCGAACCCGCGCCTACGTGCCGAGAAACCCTGAGGACGTTATCCCCCTCGCCGCCAAGCACGGCTTCGACGCCTCCATCGTGCCGGACTACGCAGGCGACAGGGCTGCCGTCGGTCGGGCCATCACGAAGACCGATACCAAGATCGCGGGCGACACGTACCTGCTTCGCCCGATCCGCAGGACCGGCTCCGAGATGCACTCATTCTGGTTGACCATTCTGGTTGACCGCCCAGTTGCCGCGACTTAGGCTCGTCGATGGATGGTGCTTGTCGCGTAGATCCCTCTGTCGATTGCGAAGTGAGTTCAAACTCATGCGGGCCGTAGTGCGCCCGCGGAAGGGATCAACGCCATGCTGTCCGACAAGTTCTGGAACTACTTCTTCGAGATCTACGAAGCCATCCCCCGCCAGGGGCCTGGCGATCGCGAAAGCACCGAGCGGGCCCTGGGTCTGCTCCCTCGCCTGACATCGCACCACCGCATCCTCGACATCGGCTGCGGTTCGGGAGCCCAGACCATCGACCTGGCACGAGCGACCGCGGCACAGATCGTGGCCGTCGACAACCACGAAGCGTTCGTCACGCAGCTCGTGAAACGGGCCGCCGACCAGGGCCTCGAAGCCCGCATCCAGGCGCAGGTCGGCGACATGAACGACCTCGCGTTTCCGGATGGGTCGTTCGACGTCATCTGGTGCGAGGGGGCCATCGTCATCATCATCGGCTTCGCCAAGGGGCTTTCGACGTGGAGACGGTTGCTCGTCCCCGGCGGGCACATGGTCGTCTCCGAGCTTTGCTGGCTTCGCGACGACCCTCCAGCCGAGGTGAAGGCGTTCTTCGAGGCCGAAGGCGCAGACGTTACCGACATGGACGCCAGGCGCAAGGACATCGTCGAGAACGGGTATCGGCTCGTCGGTGACTTCGTGCTCCCCGCGGTCGGCTGGTGGGAGAACTACTACGTGCCCCTCGGAGCGACCCTCGAGCGCTTTCGGGCCACGCACGCCGGTGACCAGGAAGCGCTGGATGTGGCAGCCAGGAGCCAGTTTGAGATCGACATCTATCGCCGGTATCCCGAGCACTTCGGCTACGGCTTCTTCGTCATGCGGCGTCTCTGACGTGGTGGGCTCGAGTCTGTGAAGGGCGTCCATCGCGTAGACGGTAGCGCCTGACCGCGATAGCGGAGCCCGTTATAGCCGATATAATCGTCGACGGTGCAGACTGGGAGGGGCAAATGAGACTCACCAGTGCTGGAAGCGCTTTTGCGGCTTGCCTTCTCTGCGTTTCGATTGCAACAGCAAGCCAGAAGGCAGAACAGGCATCGTCATCCCCGACACCTGGAGCCGAGACGCACGACGGATTCCTCTTCCGTGTCATGGCCGGCGGCGGTTATGCCGGCTTGTACCAGAAAAAAGCATCGACCGACAAATGGGACTGGACGCACCTCGGCGGAGGAGGCGTGAACTTGTCGTTCGGCGGGTCGCCGGTCAATAACCTGTCGCTTTACTTCGAGACGGCCCTCAACTTTCCCCAGCTCTTCGCCGCTGGGTTCGGCATCGGCGGCTATGTCGCTGGAAATGTCTTCATCGACGGGTCAATCGGTTATTCGTTCATGGTCAACGAATATGCGGCCCTGACCTTGGGAAAGGAATGGTGGACAAGCGACGAATGGGGCCTCGGCTTGGCGCTGCGGGAAACGGTTGCCGGAGCACTGCCCAGATTTCCCGGTGGTGTGATGATGACCACGTTCTTGTTTTTCACGGCGACATATAACTGAGGAGGGTGACATGCATTCTTTTCACGGATTGATGAATGGACTGGTGGGGATTGCCATGGCGAGCACGTGCTGTTTGTTGTGCCTCGGCTGCGATGACAGCGTCGGAGAAGGCGAGATATCCCAGGAGGATTGCGAAAAGCATTGTGACGAGCATTGTGGAAAATGGAAGCAGCAGGCTCACATCGATTATAGCGACGATCCCGGACTTGGCCTTGCGATGGGGTCGGACTACGAGCGAGAATGTCTGTACGGATTCGGAACGTGCGATGGATGTATGGATACCTGCTCTGATAATGAAAACGCGAACTGGTGCGGTTCCTACACAAAAGAAGCTCCTCTGAAACCGCGCTAAGTTGACATCGCAATCTCGCTATGGTGACGGGCGAAAGAGCGTCTGTTCTAACCACTCCAATATTGGAGAAGGAGAGGTGACCATGAATTCGCAAGTAAATTTGAAAACTATCGCCATATACATTCTCCCGTTTATCTTGCTCTGTTTTGGGTTGGCATGCGAGGAGGAGAAAGAGGACGTGCGTGGCCAAAAATGCACCAGCAATGGTGATTGTGGTGAAGAGACTGGCGATTGCTATCAACCGAGTGACGAATCGATCTGTCTTCGCACTGCATACTGTTGGGGCGAGACCGGCACTTGTGTTCCATCTTGTGGAGACTGTTCAATATGTCCTGGGTGTGGCGTTTATGGAGGCGATACAATTGATTGCTCTCCAAACAACGATGATTGCAAGGATGATGAGGTTTGCACCGGATTACGCTGGAAGACATGTTTTCCAAAGGAGGCCGTCAAATAAATTTCTGAGCATGTGATCTTTTTCCGGAGCCCTCAAGATCCGCTGCCGAGCAGCGGCCTCACCTCTTCGGGCCCGATGGGCACGGCCACGGCTCGGCCCAGGAACTCCACCTCGACCACGAGCCGCGGCTTGCGCCCGCCGGTCTGGGCAATCACGCCGACCGCGCCGGCGAACGGCCCGTCCGTGACCTCGACCCGTTGTCCGGTCCGGACGAGGGGATGGGGCTTCACCGTGTCCTGTCCCGCGCCCACCAGGATGCCGAGGCTGTGGATCACGTCGTCGGGAACCGGCACCGGCCCCTCGCCGAAACCCACGATCCGCACGGTCCCGGGCGCCTTGAGCACCTCGACGCGCTCCGCCGCGGCCAGATCGACGTGCACGAACAGGTAGCCAGGAAACAGGGGCCGCGTCACCTCCACCCTGCGATCCGTTCGCCGCACGCGCACCCGATATGTCGGCAGGAAGATCTCGACGGCGCGGCCCATGAGAAAACGACCCGTGGCGCGCTCCTGGTTCGAGCGCACGTGCACCGCGTACCAGAGCCTCTTGGCGATGTGGCTCAACCGTCGATCCGGGCCAGTGTCAGGGAGCCTGCCGCCACGTCCTTGCGACGCGTGAACGCCCGCACCTTGAACGCCACGAGCGCGCCGAAGGTCTTCTGGTGCGTCGACTCGAGGAGCAGCGTCTCTCCCGGCAGGGCCGGCTCGGTCCATTTCATGTCCGTCCGCGCCAGGTAGAAGAGGCGCCCGCGGGCGTCCTCCCCGCCGTCCATGGCCGTGAGCGCGAGGAGCAGGCCGGAAGTCTGGGCGAGCGCCTCTGTGATGAGCACCCCCGGCATGATCGGACGTCCCGGAAAGTGGCCGGCAAAGTGGGGCTCATCCACCCTGAGCTCGCGCTCCGCCAGAATGCGCTTGCCGGCATCGAGCTCCACGACCCTGTCGACGAACAGGAACGGGGCGCGGTGCGGCAGGATGTTGAGAATCTCCTCAAGTCCCACGGTGATGTCCTTCATGTCTCCCCTTTCTCCGCGTGCTCGGGGCCGCCGTCGAGCCGGGCCAGGCGCTCGGCGAGGACACGGCGCACGCGGCGCGCCAGATCTTGGGGGCGCTCGCCGCGTTCAGGCGCGATCGGATCGCCAAGGAAGATCCTCCACGCGGCGCAGTACGGGGTCAAGCCGGATCCGGCCTCGGGCGCCAGGTAGGGCGCATCCGAATGGATGACGAGGGGAGCGACCGGGACCGCGGCCTCGATCGCGAGGCGGAACCCGAAGTCCGAGAATGGGAGCAGCGCGCCTCTTCTCGACCGGGTGCCTTCGGGGAAGACGCCCAGGAGCCCGCCTCTGGCCAGGATCTCGCGACACTCGGCGACGCCGCGGGCCACGGAATCCCGCGACGCCCGGTCGATGGGCACGCAGCCGACCCAGCGCAGGGCCGTACCCAGGATCGGGATCCGTGCGTAGGTCGCGTTGACCGGCAGCCTGACACCCGGCGCCAGAGCGAGGACGAAAAGGGCGTCGAGCCAGGAGCGATGGTTGGCGGCGAGGATGCGCGGTCCGGAGGGCGCGAACGACGCGGGATGAGGTGTTTTTGCGATGCGATAGACGCGGACGAACGGCAGGAAACGCAGGAAGAAGAAGCGCAGGAACCCGACCGCGAATCGCCGGAGGAAGCGCCGGCCGCGCCCGCCTCCCAAGGCGCCCGCAAGCAGCAGAAAGGGCAGGAGCACGACCAACCCCAGGCCGGCAAGGAACCAGCCGCCGTAACTCGCGAGGCCGACCGTGAGCCAGCGCCGCAGGCCTGGTTGACTACTGGATTGTCGCGTCGTTGCCCGGCCTGTCGTTGGTGGTCTCCTGATCGCTCGACCCCTCGATGCTGGAGATCATGGCGTCCAGGTCCAGGCTGACGCCGAAAGTCAGCATGGTCGCGCGGTTGAAGAACGGCGTGCGGTACTGTCCGTCCGGACCGAGTTGGTTGGACGACGTGATCGCGCCGATGGAGAAGGTGAGCACGTCCCAGGGCGTATAGTCGAGACCGTAGGTGAAGGACTGCATGTAGACCCCGCGCTCGTTGTGGCCCGTGTTTCGTGCGTCCTCGCATCCCTTGGGGGTGGTGCGGCACGACTCGGCGTCCGTCGTGGTGACGTCGGAAACGGCATAGGTGTAGATATACGTATGAGCGTAGCCGAAAGCGAAGGTCAGCTGGTCGACGATGTTGAGGCTCAGGTTCAGGCCGTTTGCGATGGACCAGGACGGGTTCTCCCCGTCCGAGAATGCCAGAGCCTGGAACTGTTCCGAGGTCTGCTGCTCGGACGGCGGGATGTCGAGAAGGAGGTTATCCTCGGGCTTGGGCGTCGCGGACTCGTGGAAATATTTTTTGAACGACGGATCCCACGAGAGGCTGAGACCGCTCGCCACGTTGGGGAACGTGAAGCCGACCTTGGTCCCGAGGCTGAGGGCCGTGTACAGCGTCGTATACTGGGACATCTTGGAAGTGGGGATGAGCAAGCCGCCCTTCAGCCCTGTATTGAAATTCACATCTTCATTGATATCAGCCCTGTAACGGTACCGGACGTTCAGCGGGATATCGTTGAAAAATACTTCATGTTTCTCTTTGGAGAAATCGCTGTTGGTGAGCTCGGTTGAGAACCCGATATCCGTCGACAGTGAAACCGATTTTGTCACGGCCCAGACCGGCCGGACACCGAACCCCATCTCGTAGACCGGGTTCCAGGTATAATCATATTCCTTGTCGAGGGAAATGGCCGAGAACGAGTTTTCCCAGTAGATGCTCGTGCCGGCAAAGGGACGAACGAACTCCTCTTCTTTCTTTTCCTTCGACCCTTTGGCTTTCTCCCCGGATGCCTCGGTCGGGGACGCGGGCGTCGCCGTGGTTGCTGGTTGCGCGGGCGCCGGCTCGGTTGTTGCAGCCGGAGCAGGGGCCGTACCCGCACCCGCAGTGCCCCCGCCGGTCTCCTGGGCAAGCACTTGCGAGGCCCAGCACATCGTCGCCACGACCGCTACAGTCATGAGTGCGCGCTTTTCCACGGTGCGTGATCCTTTCCGGTTCTTCTCCCAGACTGTCGCGAGACCAGGAGTCTTTATTGAAGGAATTCGGTGAAATGCATTCAAGCCACTTTGCCGAGAGATGTCAACCTTCAAGAATGTGGGTCCTTGATACACCATTGAAACGATGAATCTGCAATTTCTCTGCCAGTTTCAAGAGCTCGGGAAGCCGACAGGGAGGGAGGTGGGAAGCTCCGGGCTGGTGCGCGGAGGGGGACTCGAACCCCCATGAGGAAACCCTCACTAGGCCCTCAACCTAGCGCGTCTACCAAGTTCCGCCATCCGCGCATTGTCGAAAGAACGGCCGGCAGCCTTTCTGCCGCCGGACGGTCGTTTATGGGGCTGGGGTGCATCCCCTGTCAAGAGTTTTGGGCGTTTGGGCGTTTGACGGAACGGGCCCGCCACACTAGGATGGCTGCGAAAACCGACAAGGGGGACAAGGAGAAGCCATGAGCGTGTCAGACGTCACAACCTGGATCGAGAACAACAAGGCGGAAATCGTCGAGCTCCAGCGGATGCTGGTGGCGATCCCGGCCTTGAGCCCGACCTACAACGCACCGCCGGAGCAGACCGGCGAGGCCCGCAAGGTCGCGTTCCTCAAGTCCTATCTCGCCGGGCACGACATCACGGACCTGACCGAGATCGAGGCGCCGGACGAGAGGGTTCCAGGCGGCGTGCGGCCGAGCCTCATCGCCCGTATCAAGGGTGCGTCGAGCGAGCGCACGGTCTGGATCATGGCTCACACGGACGTGGTGCCCCCGGGTGATCTCGGCAAGTGGACATCCGATCCGTTCCAGGTCAGGTTCGACGACGACAAGATATACGGGCGCGGCGTGGAGGACAACCACCAGGGGCTGGTGGCGGGCGTGATGGCCGGCCGGGCGCTCGTGGCGACCGGGACCGTGCCGGTGCACGACGTGGCCCTGCTCTTCGTCGCGGACGAGGAGTGCGGGTCCAAGTTCGGAATCCAGTATGTGCTCGATCACGCCAACCCGTTCCGCCCGGGCGACCTCATCATCGTGCCCGACGGCGGTTCCGCGGACGGCACCGAGATCGAGGTGGCCGAGAAGAGCATCTGCTGGTGCAAGTTCAAGATCACGGGCAAGCAGTGCCATGCCTCCATGCCCGGCTCGGGCAACAACGCCATGCGCGCGGGCGCGAACCTCATCGTGCGTCTTGACAGGCTGCACGAGGTCTTCGACAAGGTCGACCCGGTGTTCAACCCACCCATTTCCACGTTCGAGCCGACCAAGAAGGAGGCCAACGTTCCGAACGTCAACACCATCCCGGGCGAGGACATCTTCTATCTCGATTGCCGCGTGCTGCCGAGCTACGACATCGACGAGGTCGAGGCCAAGATCCTCGACTTCTGCGACGAGGTGAAGAAGGAGTTCAACGTGGGCGTGGAGCTCAGCTACGAGCAGCGCGAGAAGGCCGCTCCGGCCACGCCGACCGACGCGCCCATCGTCGGGATCCTGGCCAGGGCCGTCAAGGCCGTCTACGGCGTGGACGCGCGGCCCGTGGGCATCGGCGGCGGCACCGTGGCGGCCAACCTGCGGCGGCGCGGGCTGCCGTGCGTGGTGTGGGCGCGCCAGGACGAGACCATGCATGGGCCCGACGAGTACGCCCGGCTCTCGAACATCGTCGGCGACGCAAAGGTCTTCGCCAACGTCATGTGCGGCGAATAGGGACGCATGGACTTCGAGGACATCGCGAAGAAGAGCGTGGCCTTCGACGAGGGCTTCTTCAGGGCCCTGCCCAAGACCGACCTGCACGTGCACCTCGACGGGTCGCTCAGGCTCGCCACGATTCTCGATTTGGCGGAGAAGGACAAGGTCGATCTGGGCGTGGACACGCCCGAGGGGCTCGAGGCGCTCATCGCGCCCGGCAAGATCCACGAGTCGCTGCCCGAGTACCTGAAGGGCTTCGAGGTCACGCTCAAGGTGCTGCAGACCGAGGAGTCCCTGTACCGCGCCGCCTACGAGCTGGCCGAGGACGCGGCCAGCGAGAACGTGGAGTACATGGAGGTGCGCTACTCGCCCATCCTCCACACGCGCGGCAACCTCTCGCTCGCGGCCATCGTCGAGTCGGTGCTCGCGGCCCTGCGCGACGCGGAGCGCGCCTTCGGCGTCAGGAGCGGCGTGATCGTGTGCGGCATCCGCAACATCTCGCCCGAGGTGAGCCTGCGCCTGGCCGAGCTCGCCGCGGTGTTCAAGAACCGGGGCGTGGTCGGGTTCGACCTGGCCGGCGCCGAGCAGAACCACCCGGCGCGCGACCACCTGGCGGCCTTCACCCTCATCCTGTCCAACAACGTCAACGTCACCATCCACGCGGGCGAGGCGTACGGTCCGGACAGCATCCACCAGGCCCTGCACTACTGCGGCGCCCACCGGGTGGGCCACGGCACGCGGCTGCGCGAGGACGGCGATCTGCTCAACTACGTGAACGATCACCGCATCCCGCTCGAGATCTGCCTTTCGAGCAACGTGCAGACGCGCGCGGTGAGGAGCCTGAGCGAGCACCCCTTGAGGTTCTACTTCGACCTGGGTCTGCGCGTGACGCTCAACACGGACAACCGGCTCATCACGAACACCACCATGACGCGCGAGTACGAGCTCGCCTTCCGGCAGTTCGAGTTCACGCCCGAGGACGTCCTTACGCTCGTGCTCAACGGCGTGAAGTCCGCGTTCATCCCGCGCGAGTACAAACGCGATTTCCTGCGCCGCACCAAGGACAGCACCAAGCAGCTGATTGTCGACTACATACAGGCCAGGAGCCAAGCCGGCGCGGGCAAGGGAGCCTGATGTGCCACGCACCGATTCCACGCGCCTCGCGGGGCGCTATGCGCGCATCCACGATCAGCTCGCGCTCCTCTTCCACAAGACCGAGGATCCGCTCTCGCGCATGGCCACGGCCGCGGCCGCCCTGCACCACAAGATGCCCCACTTCTTCTGGACCGGCTTCTACAGGATGGAGGGCGGCGACTTGATCGTGGGGCCGTACCAGGGGCCGCTCGCATGCTCGGTGCTGGTGAGGGGCAGGGGCGTGTGCTGGGCGTCGGTGGAGCGCGGCGAGGCTTTGCTCGTGCCGGACGTGCACGCGTTCTCGGGCCACATCGCATGCGACTCGCGATCGAGGAGCGAGGTCGTGGTTCCGGTGCGTGCGCGGGACGGGCACATCGCGGCCGTGCTCGACGTGGACGGCAGGGAAAAGGACGCATTCTGCCAGGTGGACGTGGACGGTTTGTCACGCATCGCGACGCTCATCCACATGCCGTTTCCGGAGCTGCCCGAGGGCAACGGCGGCGAAGGCGGTGACTAATTTGTTCAGCTACGTCGACAGGACCGTGAGGGAGCGGCTCGAGAGGGAGGGGCGCCTCGCGGCCGTGGACCTCACGGGGCGGCGCGCGGGCGAGCCGGGCGCGGGCGAGCCGTACCTGTCGGTGCTGGGGCCGATCCCCCTGCCGCGCATGGTGAAAGGCGAGGAGCGCTTGCTCGAGTGGTATCCCTTCGTGCGGCGCGTGGAGCTGACCAGCGTCTGCGACGCCGCGTGCGGCGTGCCACAGGGCAACGGCGAGTCCTTCCGCGAGCTCCTGCAAAGGACAATGGCGGTCAACAGCGCGCTTCTTTACGGCGATGTGGGAGCAACGAAGGCGCCGCTCGTCCGCATCCACTCGTGTTGCATGACCGGAGACGTGTTCGGCTCCATGCGCTGCGAGTGCGGGCCCCAGCTCGCGGTCTCGTTCGAGCGCATCGTGGAGGAGGGTGCCGGTGTCGTGGTGTACATGTCCGGCCACGAGGGCCGCGGCATCGGCCTGTGGGCCAAGGCCGTGACCTACATCCTGCAGGACGGCGGCCAGGACACCTACGAGGCCAACACGTCGCTCGGTCTGCCCGAGGACTCCCGCGACTTCACGGACGCCGCGGTGATCCTGCGCTATCTGCTCAAGGGTAAGCCCATCCGGCTCCTTACAAACAACCCGCTCAAGAAGGCGGATCTTGAGCGAGGCGGCCAGCCCGTGGCCGAGACCATTCCCATCGTCTCCGGCGTCAGCCGCCACAACCGTGGCTACCTCGCGGCCAAGCGCGGCAGGGGCCATACACTTCCAGAGCTGTAACGAGGAGAATCGGTCCATGAAGAAGAACTTCGTGCTCGACACCAACGTCCTGCTCTACGACCCGAACGCGCTCATGGCCTTCGAGGACAACAACATCGTCATCCCCATCTATTGCGTGGAGGAGGTCGACCAGTTCAAGAAGGATCTTTCCGAGCTCGGCCGCAACGCCAGGCAGGTGTCGCGCATGCTCGACCGCCTGCGCCACGGGGGCAGCCTCTCCGAGGGTGTGCCCATCGAGGGCACGAACGGCGGCACCCTGCGCGTCGCGTTCACGGCCCGCATCCTGCCGCCCGAGTTCGCCAACAACCACAAGACCGACAACCGCATCCTGGCCACGGCCTTGGACGTGCGCGAGCGCGAGCCCGGGACGCCGCTCATCTTCATCAGCAAGGACATCAACCTGCGCATCCGCGGCGCGGCTCTGGGCCTCGAGGTGCAGGACTACGACACGGAGCGTGCCGACATCTCGGAGCTCTACAGCGGGTGGTTCGAGCTCACGCTCGCACCCGAGGCGCTGCAGGAATTCTACACTTCGGGCGAGGCCGCCCTGCCTCCGCCGCCGGCCGGCGAGCCCTACCCGCCCAACGCCTTCGCCATGGTCGGTGACGGCAGCGGGCTGGGTGCATCTCCCGCGCGTCTGCGGACCGACACCGGGCGCGTCGTGGCGCTCAAGACGAGGACGCACCCCGTATGGGGAATCAAGCCGCGCAACTCGGAGCAGCGCTTCGCGTTCGAGCTCCTGCTCGATGACAAAGTGCGGCTCGTGACGCTCGCGGGCAAGGCGGGCACGGGCAAGACGCTGCTCGCGCTCGCGGCCGGCCTGCAGAAGGTGGCGGAAGAGGAGGCTTACCAGAAGCTGCTCGTGTCACGCCCCATCTTCCCGCTCGGCCGCGACATCGGCTTCCTGCCGGGCGATGTGGAGGACAAGCTCCGTCCGTGGATGCAGCCCGTGCACGACAACCTGGAGCTGCTCCTCGGGCTCGGCTCGGGCGACAAGAAGACGGGCCGCACGGCGGACGACGTGTTCGGCATGGACATGGTGCACATCGAGCCGCTCACGTACATCCGCGGCCGCTCCATCCCGCGGCAGTTCATCCTGGTAGACGAGGCCCAGAACCTGACCCCCCACGAGGTGAAGACCATCATCACGCGCGTGGGCGACGACACCAAGATCGTGCTCACCGGAGATCCCTACCAGATCGACAACCCATACGTGGACGCGGTGAACAACGGGCTCGTGCACGTGGTGAACCGCTTCCGCATGGAGCCGCTCGCCGGGCACGTGACCATGACGAAGGGCGAGCGCTCGTCCCTCGCCGAGCGCGCCGCGAACCTCCTCTAAGCTCACGGCCCGTCCGGATCCTTGCGCGAGATGACCTCGACCTTGCCGCCCTCGACCACGATGACCTCGCGGCGATCCGGGAGAGCGCCGCCCGGCTCGGCCCAGCCCGAAGGACGCTGCGGGCCGCCATTCTGCGACGGCCAGGTCCAGACGAACGTGCGCACTCCGGGGAAACCCGCCTGGGTCGGCCCTCCGGCCGAACCCTGCTTCTGCATCTCGCGCCACAGGGCCATGCGCTCCTCGCCCCCGGCGGCCAGGTAGACGAACACCGCGATCGCCGCGAGCGACCAGGAGTCGAGCCACAGGAGCGCGGCGATGAAGCCCGCCACGGCGATGATGCGCCCCACTCGGGCCGCCATGCGGGTGGCCGTGAGAAAATCGCGCTTCAGGGCAAGGTAGCCGCGCAGCACGCGCCCGCCGTCCATGGGCAGGGCCGGCACCAGGTTGAAGACGCCCAGCATCAGGTTGATCCCCGCCAGGTAGACCACTCCCTCATCCACCGCTCGCGGCACGAACGGCGCGGCGGACACGGCGAGGCCCAGCACCAGACCCAAGCCCGCGATGCCGAGGGACACGAGCGGTCCGGCCAACGCGATGGCGATCTCGTGGCGCGGCCGCGACGGCATGTCGATGACCCGCGCCATGCCGCCGATGGGCGTCAGCACGATGTCGAGCGTGCGCACGCCGAAGCGCCGCGCCATGAGCGCGTGGCCGAGCTCGTGGAGCAGGACCGAGCCGAAGAGGAGCACCACGATGCCGGTCTCCACGGCAAACGCGAGCGGGCTCTCAAGGGAGCGCTTGGAGTAAAGCAGGAACGGGATGAGCAGCATCGTGATGTGCAGCCTCACAGGAATGCCAGACACGGTTCCCAAGCGCCACGACAGGGCCATCGCTCCTCCTCGTCCCCAACATACACGGATTCGCGCGTGCTGTCCGGTCAACCCTCGCGCGAGGGCGCGGGCTCACTCCAGATCGGCCTTGATGGCGTCGTACTGCTTTTTGAGCGAGGGCGGGACCGCACGGACCGCGGCCAGGTGCGCGCGCGCCTCCTTCACCCGCCCGAGCCTGTGCAGACAGCCGGCCAGGACGATGTGCGCATGGGCGTTCTCCGGGAGCACGTCCATGGCCGATTCGGCGAGCGGCAGGGCCACGTCCGGATTTTGCCGAAGGTGCAAGGCCACCTCAGCCTTGCGCAGCTGCAAATCCACGAACGACTCGAGTTGATCCTGGCCGTACATGCTGTTGCGGTACTCGCGTCGCGTCTGTTCGTCGCTCAAGACTTCCCATGCCTTGTCGAAGCGCTGCCTGATCCGTTTGAGGGCGTCCTTGTGCACGTCGTCGGCCTGGGGATACAGGCTCGGGTCGAACTCGGCGAGGCGGTTCCGGTATCGGGTCTTGATCTCCTCGAGCGTGGACACCGGATGCGCCGTGATCACGTTGAAGTGGTTGTCGACCTCGATGCGGCTCGCGAAGGGCGCGAGCTCCTCGAGGGGCACGGGCGTCACGCCGTCCGGGTTGGTCTCCACGAGCTTGACCACGGTCGACGTGACGAGCGCGCTCAGGATCTTGCGCGTCACGGTGCGGAAAAGGGTGGAGATGGTCTGCGCCCTGCGCACCTGGATGGGCTTCTCGAGGACGTTCTTGACCCAGTGGGCTTCCTTGGGATCGAGGCCCATGGTGGCCACGAGCTGGAGCGCCGCGGGCGTCGCGACCATGTAGTACGGCCCCATCTTCTCGAGGAACGCCTCCTGCTCCTCGGTGAGCGACGACTTGCGCCAGTTGGCCGAGACGCCGGTGGGGGCGGCCAGGCTCACCTTGGGCAGCCGGGGCGGGACCGGATCGCCCGGCGTGACGGTGTAGGAGCCGTCGCGCCAGCCGTAGGCTTCTTCGATGAGCGACCGTCCGTGCCAGCTCGCGTGTCCGGCCATGGTCTTGCGGTCCTGTACGCCGGCGTATCGCAGGGCCACGATCGCGTTCGGCGAGCCGGCCTCGAGGGCCTGCTTGTAGGCCGCATACAGGATCTCGTCGATGCGGCCGCTCGTGCGCAGCATGGCGCCGAACTCGTGCTCCGGCGCCGAGCCCTCCGCTGCCACGGGCTGACCCTGCTCGAAGTACACCGTGATTTTTTTCCCCTGGCGGGAGAAGGCGACCGAGCCCGTCAGCCCCGTGATGCGCGCCTTGTCGACCACCGCCGCTGCCGGGGCATCCTTGAGATTCCCCGACGACGAGGCTGAAAAAGGCCCCGGAGGCAGCATGCTCGTGGACGGCGGCCGCGGAGCCTCCGATCCCGTTCCTCGCAGGCCGTCCGCCAACGGCGCCGGGCTGGTCTCGGGCCCCGTGAAAATCATGCTCGGCCTGTGGCTCTGGGTCGGGCCGGGCATGTGTGTCCCGGTTTCAGGCGCCGGCGCCGGAGCGGTCACCCGTCCAGCGGCCGGCTTGGGCTCCGGGCGAAGGGATGGCCGGCCGTCCCGGTAGGCCGTGACCGCCGGCATGGCGGCCGACGGGCGGGTCGGTCGGAACCAGGGCAGGTGCACCACATGCGCGCGCGCCAGAAGCTCGAGCGTCTGAACAACCTGTCGCGGGTCCGCCTGGACGATGGCCGCGATCTCGCCCAGGTTGCGGCTGCCGTCGACCAGCTCGAGGATGCGCGTCGAGGTCGCGTCGAGCTTGAACCCGTCGGTTCGGGCGCCCGCCATGAGCTCCGGGACCTCGGCGAGAAGGTGGCCGATGTCCAGACCGCCCGGTGGAACCTGAGAGCTCATGCTTGTGCCCCGTGTGCCGTCCGTCCCATCATTCCATATTTCATCATAACTCGGTCTTGCCTTGAAATGCCAGAAGCTCGAAAAGCTTGCCGCTTTCCACGGCGAAAAGAGCGGCCGAAAACTGCGCTTTTGCCAAGGTTCGTGATTCCCATGCCGCTTGCGCAGGGTGCGGAAATTCGTATACAATTGTCCGCTTTCTCGTTCCCACGTGTGTGCCGGCGACTCGGGCGGACACGTGGCGGAAGGGGTTCGAAAGATGGCACCGGACGCGCACAAGATCGAGGCTGCGAAGCCCGCTCAAATGGCGCGCGAGATCCTGGGCGAGGCTCTCGGCCAGATCCAGGATATCCGCAGCGGCGGCCTCGATCTCGAGGTGATCACGACGTCCATCGCCAAGGCCGTGCGCGCCCTGTTCGCGGTGCAGTCGTCGCAGCCGGACGAGCGGGCGCACGTGGCGGGCGTGTGTGAGGCCATGGATCACCTGCGGCACACGTTGGCCCTGCTCCAGGACGTGCGCAGCAACGAGCCGGCAGTGCTGGGCGCCGCCAGCACGATCGCGCGTGCGCTTGCCATCCTGTACCCGGTCAGCAAGGTCCAGGAGCGCCAGGGCGGAGCGCCCGGCAGCCCGGCGTCGATCATCCGCGGCCCGGTGGCGGACGACGCGCGACGGCACGAGAAGCGCCTGGCCATCGAGGCCGACATCGGGTTCCAGTCTGACACCAACTTCTTCACGGGTTTTTCCGAGGACATCTCCTCGGGCGGGCTCTTCATCGCGTCGTATGATCTGCGACCCATCGGCGCGACCATGAACATCAACTTCACGCTTCCGGACGGGCACCTCGTCTCGGTGACCGGCGTGGTGCGCTGGATCCGCGAGTACACGGAGCTGCATCCGGACATGGCGCCCGGCATGGGCGTGCAGTTCCAGGGCCTCAAGCACGAGGACGAGCGCGCCATCAACCGGTTCCTCACCCAGCGCCCACCCATGTTCTTCGAGGAATAGAGGGACGAAGGCCGTGCCTTGCTCGCGCGCTTGCGTGCTCGCCGCCGCGCTGCTCCTGGCGGGAGCCAAAGGTGCCGCGGAAATCCCTCAACCTCTTGACATGCCGACGGACCGGGCCGCGCTGGGTGACGCGTTCGTACGCTCGTGGCTCGCCTTCAGGACCGACCTCGACACCATGGCCCACGGCAACGTGCACCCGGCCCTGCTCGGCGCGTGGCTCGACGCGGCCCCGCGTTTCCTGCTCGATGATGTTGCGCGACTTGCGGCCGAGCCCTCTGTGGCGGACGCGGCGAGGGCGAGGCTTGGGCCGCGAGGCGAGAGGCACCCGCCCGCGCGCGACGAGATCGCGCTCACGGACGAGGCCCTGCGCGGGGAGGCGGCCATGCGGCGCGCATTCCCGCTCCACCATCTCATGCTCGGGCGGCGCGATCCGGCCGGCGAGAGGTGGCGCACGGCGGGCGGCATGTACGAGACGTGGTTCACGCTCGTCGGCCGCGCGGTTGCGTCGGGGGCCCGCACCAGAAAGGCCCTGTTCGCATCCATCGACGCCTACAAACGCAGGCTGCCCGAGGGAGACGCGGGTGACATCCGCAGGCGCGAGATCGCGGCGCTCGTCGAGTTCTGGGACAACGTGGACGCGAGCATCAAGGCCACGCCGGCGGGACCGATCTGGCCCGCGGGTTTCGCGTCGGCCCTCGCATCGCTCGACAGCAGGCAGGCGGATCCGGCTTCGGCGCCGGCGGTCTTCGCCACGCGGGTCGCAGCCGAGATCGCGCTCCTTGCGTGGCTTGCGCCCGCGCTCGGACACGAACGATTCGCCGGCCCCGCGGCCGGCCTCGCGGTGATCACGCCCGGCGGCGCGCGGGCTGCGGACGGGGATCTTTCCACCGCGTGGCACGGAACGGCCGGGCGATCCCTCGTCTTCGATCTGCCCAACGGCGCGCAGGCAAAGGCCCTCTTCCTCATGGGTGCATGCCCGGACAAGAGCGGCTCGCGCGTCCTTTCCGTGCGCGTCTCTGGGACGAGCCCGGCCGGGGCGTTCTCCGCGTCCCGCGACCTCGCCGCGAACACGCTCTACTTCGAGCGCGTCGACCTCGGCGTCGCGGCCTCGGGCCGCCTCACGGTCGAGATATCGAAGACGAGCGGCCCAGACCCCGCCTGCGTCCCCGAGATCCGACTCGGAGACTGACGTTCCAGACGTTCCAGGCCCTCGTTGACCCTCCCCTCGCTCGTGCACTATCATGATCGAACAAGCTTCTGGCGCTCGTTCCCGCGAGGGGAGGGCAAGGAGAGAACCATGGGCATCACGGATTTCCTGAAGCGCGGCGTCAAGGAGATGATGATCGCTCGGCCGCTCGAGGCCAAGCAGCACATCGTCTGGCAGCACCCGGACCCCACGGTCCCGATGTACTCGCAGCTCACGGTCGAGGCCGACGAGCAGGCCATCTTCTTCAGGGACGGCGTCGTGGTCGGCACGCTGCCCAAGGGCCGCCACACGCTCGACTCGTCCAACATCCCGTTCCTGTCCAACCTCGTGGACTCGTTCACGGGCGGCAACGTGCTGCAGGCCAAGGTCTTCTTCGTCACGATCCGCGAGTTTCCGAGCATCAAGTTCGGCGGCAAGATCGGCTCGGTGGAGGATCCCAAGTCGGGCGTGCCGGTCGAGACCATGATCCACGGCGAGTTCTCCCTTCGGGTCGTGAAGCCCGAGGTGCTCGTGGTCGGGCTCGTGGGTCTCGGGACCACCGAGAACGACGCGGTCTTCGACTGGTTCCGCCAGCAGGTGCTCAAGGTCATCCGGGACCAGACCCAGGAGCTCATCGTCAAGCAGAAGTGGCCGCTGCTCGACGTGGTGTCCGGCGCCTACACCGAGGAGATCGAGCAGACCGTGATCGAGGGCGTCAAGAAGCACGTGGACAGCTACGGCGTGCAGATCGTCCGCCTCGGCAACTTCGTCATCGGCATCAAGGACGAGGATGAGAAGAACCTGAAGAAGCTCTATACCGACGCGGCGTACGTGCGCATGGCCGGCGGCATGCAGGGCTTCCAGCAGTTCGCGGCCGGCAAGGCCATGATGGGCGCGGGCGAGGGCATGGCCCAGGGCGGCGGCGAGGGAGGCGGCGGCAACGCGATGCTTGGCGGCGCGGCGCTCGGCGTGGGGTTCGGGATGGCGAACATGTTCCAGCAGCAGGCTCACGCGGCCCCGCAGCAGGGCGGCCCGCAGGCCCCGGCCGGGTATCCCCAGGGTCCGCAGGCCCCGCCCGCGCCGGGCGCGCTCTCGGGCGCCGCGTCCGCGCCGGGCCAGGCCACGGCAGGAGGCGGCGTCACATGCCCCGGCTGCGGCAAGGTGGTCGCGCCGGGCAAGTTCTGCGCCGAGTGCGGCAAGCCGCTCGCCGTTGGCCCCAAGTTCTGCGCGAACTGCGGGGCAAAGCTCGCCGAAGGGGCCAAGTTCTGTCCGGAGTGCGGCACGAAAGGCGCGTAGAAGTCACCGCGCAAGGAGGACCGCTTGCCAGACCCGGGCGCCCTGGATCTCGAGCGGCGGCTCGCGCGCAAGGAGCGCCAGATCGCCGCGCTCCGCGAGATCGGCCTCGCGCTCGAGTCCACCATGACCCTCGACGAGGTCCTCACCATGGCCGTCGCGCGCACGACGCGCCTGATGGGGGCCGAGCGTTCCACTCTCTTTCTCGTGGCCGACGACCAGGGCCTCGTCTCGCGCGTAGTCGAGGGCGACGGCGTGTCGGAGATCAAACTCGCGCCGGGCACGGGCATCGCGGGCTGGGTGGCCCTGCACGGCCGTCCCCTGGTGGTCGAGGACGCACGCGTTGACGAGCGCTTCGACCCCGCGTGGGACGAACGTACCGGCTTTCGAACGCGCTCCGTCCTGGCCGCGCCGCTCGTCGGCAGGCACGGCACGGTCATCGGGGTCACGGAGATCCTGAACAAGGTCGACGGCGTGTTCGACGAGGAGGATCTGACTTTCCTCGGCGTCCTGGCCGGCAAGCTCGCCCTGTCCATCGAGAACGCCCGGCTCCTCGTGGACCTGGTGGAGAAGAACCGGGCCCTGCTCGAGGCGCGCGACGCGCTCGAGCGCAGGTGCCGCGAGATCGAGGTGCTGCTCGACGTCGAGCGCCGCGTGGCGCGCGCCGAGGATCTCGACGCGCTCTTCGAGGCGGTCCTCCACCGTACGAACGAGATCTGCCGCTCCCAGGTGTGCGTGCTCTACCGCATGGACGCGCGCGGCGCCGAGAGCCGCGTGGTGGTGGCCGGCCAGCCCGGGAGCCGCGTCATGCGGCGCGAGATGGGGGCGGGCTTCTCCGGATGGGTGTGGCTCAAGGGCCGCGAGATCCGCGTGCGCGCGCCCGAGGGCGACCCGCGTTTCCAGGAGAGCCTGGTCCAGAGGATCGGCGTGCCCCTCGAGAACCTGGCCGCGGTCCCGCTGCTCGCGCCCGACGGCGGGCGGCCCAAGGGTTCGCTGCTCGTGGCCAACAAGATCGGGGCGGACGGCTTCGACGAGGACGACATGGTGATTCTGCGACTCGTGGCCTCGCAGCTTTCGCAGGCCATGGAGCACGTCATGGACCGCCAGGCGCGCGAGCGCGAGCAGCGGCTCGCCACGGTGGGCAGGCTGCTCGCCGGCGTGCTGCACGACATCAAGAGCCCCATCACGGTCATCTCGGGCTACTCGGAGATGCTCGCGGCCAAGGCGGGCGGACCCGAGGCCGAAGAGTACCTGGGCCACGTACAGCGCTCCCTCACGCGCATCTCCACCATGGCCGAGGAGATCATCTCGTTCTCCAAGGGCGAGCGGAGGATCCTCGAGCGCAGCGTGTCGCTGCCGGACTTCATGGACGGCTTCGCGCGGCAGATCCGACCGCTCGTGGAGGGAAGCGCGATCGAGCTCAGCCTGCGCGCGCGCGCCACCGGCACCTTGCGCTTCGACGAGGAGAAGATGCTGCGCGCCTTCCACAACCTGGTGATGAACGCGGTCGAGGCCATGCCGAACGGCGGCAAGCTCATCATCGAGGTGGACGCGATCGGC
The DNA here is from genome assembly GCA_028713995.1 of Deltaproteobacteria bacterium. Lineage (GTDB taxonomy): Bacteria > Myxococcota_A > Polyangia > JAAYKL01 > JAAYKL01 > JAQTNF01. The sequence continues at coordinate 20,342 of JAQTNF010000028.1, forward strand.
AAGGAGGTGCTGTTCGGTTTCACGGACACGGGTCAGGGCATCCCCGAGGAGATCCAGGGCAACCTCTTCGAGTCGTTCGTCACCCTCGGCAAGGAGCACGGCACGGGGCTCGGCCTCGCCGTGACGCGCGAGATCGTCGAGGCCCACGGCGGGCGCATCAGCTTCACCACCGCGCACGGCCGCGGCACCACGTTCCTCGTCAGCCTCCCTTCGCGGCCGAACCCCGTGTGACGCGGGATTTCCCCAACTTTCACGAGCACGTGTGCTACCATCAAGCGTCGAAAAAAGGAGAAAGAGCCGTGGAAACGATGAAAACAGGTGGGAATTGTCTGTTCGCGGCGCTCGCGGCGGCGCTCGCAATCGGATGCGCCACGGCCAGATCCGCGGACGACACAGGCAACGGCGTCGACGCGGGCGATTCTGACACGTCCGACGGGTCTGACACCGGAAGCGACACCGACGCCGACGCCGACGCCGACACCGACGCCGACACCGACGCCGACGCCGACGCGGATACGGACAGCGACACGGACGGCGATACCGACGGGGACACGGATGCCGATGCCGATTCGGATGCAGATACGGATGCCGACACCGATTCGGATTCGAACAGCGGCACCGACTCCATCGCGGGCTGCCCGCCCGGGAGCGGCGACGGGCCCCTCGGCGGATCGCGGCCCACGAACCTCAAGATCCCCTCCGGCTACGACGCGACCCAGAAGTACCCGCTCGTCATCGAGCTCCACGGACGGGGCGGCAAAGGCACGGATGCCGAGAGCGTCTTCAAGATGAAGGCGATGGCCAACGCCAACGGCCTCTTCGTCATCGCCCCGGACGGGACCCTGGACTCGCCGCCGTCGCCGACCGCCCCCGCGACCTTCTGGAACGCGACCGACGGTTGCTGCGACAACTACGGCTCGAACGTGGACGACGTGGCCTACCTCCGCTCGCTCATCTGCCACACGATGACCAACTATTCCATCGATCCCGACAAGGTCTACATCATCGGCCACTCCAACGGCGGCTTCATGGCGCATCGCATGGCGTGCGACGCGTCCGATCTCGTGACCGCCATCATCAGCATCGCGGGCGTGACGTGGAAGGATCCATCGAACTGCCAGCCGACCCACCCGGTCTCGGTATTGCAGATCCACGGCACGGCCGACACGGTTGTCCTCTACGACGGGATGGACGCGCTCTTCCCGGGCCCGGCTCCCTCGGCGGAGGCGACGTACGAGACCTGGGCCACGCTCAACCACTGCGAGGGGACCGACGTGACCGATCCGAGCGTCGATTTCGATCAGAGCGTCGCCGGGAACGAGACCGTGCCGGTGCACAAGCCCGCGAGCGCGACCTGCCTCGTGCGCACCGAGTTCTGGAAGGTCGTCGGCGGCAGTCACGTGCCCGACATGGCGTCGAGCACAAAGAAGTTCTTCATCGACTGGTTCAAGGCGGCGCCGGCGAACCACTAGGATTTCGGGGCACCATGCACAAAACGCCACGTCCATTCTCTTCCGTGCGTCTCGTCGCCCTCGCCGGCCTCCTCGTCTGCATGGGATGGGCGCTCGCCTGCAACGCGCCACCTGTTGCGCCTCAGGCCAAGCCCGCGTCCGTCTCTCCCCTCGCGACGCCGGTGAAGGCGGCCGCTGCGGGGCCGCGATTTGTCGAGGACGACATCGACGCCGCGTTCAGGCAGGCCAGGGAGAGCGGCAGGGTCGTGTTCGTCGACGGCTGGGCACCCTGGTGCCACACGTGCCTGTCCATGCAGCGCGACGTCCTGCACGATCCGCGGCTCGCCAGGTACGAGGATCGCGTGGTCTTCGCGGCGATCGACACCGACCGGCCCGAGGCCGCTTCCTTCCTCGTGCGCTTCCCGCTCAAGGGCTGGCCCGGTCTCTTCGTCATCGATCCGCAGACGGATCAGGCGCTCGCCCTGCACGCCGGTTCGCTCTCTTTTCCCGAGTTCGAAAAGCTGCTCGACGACGCGCTCGCCACGCGCGACCCACGGAACGCGAGCGAGCCGCAGGTGAAGGCGATCCTCGAGGGGCACGCGGCCATGGGCAGGAAGGACTACGCGAGCGCCGCCCGTCACTATGAAGACGCCGTGGCCGCGGGAGGACCGCGCCTGCCCGAGGCCGCGCTCGGCGCCATGCGCGCGCTCTTCGCGCGAGAGGACCTCGCCGGCTGTATCGACTTCGGCATGAGGACGCTCGGCGCGTTTCGCACGTCTTCGTCGTCCGCGGACGTCATCGCGTACGTCGTGGCGTGCGCGAGGCGCCTCAAGGAAGGCGATCCGAAGAGGATCGCCGCGCTTTTTGCCGCGCGCGCCGCGCTCGAGCCGCTCACGACCGCGCCGCCGCCTGGCGCGTCCGTCGACGACAAGGCCGACGCCCTCGCCGTCCTCGCCGACATCGCCGAGATGCAGAAGGACGAGGCCGCCAGGAAAGCCGCGCACGAAAAGCGCCTTGAGCTGCTCGAAGCCGACGTCGCCGCGCAGAAGGACGTGGAGCACGCGCGCATCCACGACTACGCGCGGATGACCAGCTACCTCGCGCTCGGCCGGGGCGACGAGGCCGTGAAGATGCTCAAGGAGCGCACGAGCCAGCTTCCGGGATCCTACGAGGCGTGGGCGCGCCTCGCCTCGGCGTACCACGAGATCAAGCGCGACGACGATGCGATCCCGGCCGTTCAGAAGGCCATCGAGCTCTCCTACGGCCCGCGCCGCTTGCGGTACCTCACGCTGCTCGCGGACATCCTCGCCGCCCAAAAGGACGTCTCCGGCGAGCGCAAGACCGTGCAGGCGCTCATCGACGACGCGGAGAAGCTGCCGCCGGGCCAGCGGGACGACGCGACAATCGCGACCGCCAAGGACCGGCTCGCGAAGCTGCCGAAATCGATTTGATGGCCCGCCGTTTCGCGTGAACGCTACTCGACCACCGGCGAGGAGGGGGGAACGAGGAAGTACACCTCGCGCGTGTCGAGCACGGTGTGGTTGTCGCCGATGACGTCGACGTACGCCATGTAGACCTCGGGCTTGGCCGAGGACTGCACGGTCTCGTTCTTCTTCACGAAGATGTCGAAGCACACCGGCGTGCCGGCCTTCACCGTCGGGAACATGTCGGGCACGCTGTCGCCGTTGTCGTCCTCCACCTCGAGCCCGCCCACGCAGATCACGCCCGGTTTCTCCGGGTCCTCGGTCCCGCCCGCCGTGCTCGGCGAGATGTGGTCGATGAACACCGTGGCGTCCACGCCGTCGGTCGTGTCGTCGCGCGCCACGGCCGAGATCGCCATGGGCGTCTGGCTCGCGAGCGTGGCGACCGCGTCCACCACGTCCGAGTCGAGCCCGACCCCGTTCGCGTTCACGTCGTAGACGAGCGGTTTGTTCGACGCGTCGACCGTGCCCGTGTCGGTGGCGATCCTGTTCAGGTGCGTCTTGGTCAAGGGCGGCGATATGCCGAACGGCATCGTGGACTTGATGGCCATGACCTTGGCGTGGATGCCGTTCAGCGCGGTGAGCGCCTCGGCGTACGTCGGCGGCGTGGGCGTGAGCCCGGAGTACGGGTCGTAGTTGCCGGGGCCGTTGTGGAACGGAGAGTCCGTGATGATCATGATGATGGGCACCGCGCCCGGCCGGAAGCACGGGTACCCGATCTCGTCCGCGGCGCAGCCCGTGGCGTCCGGCAGGTACAAGCCGAGCCCCAGTCCCGTGGCCGTGGCCCACAGCGCGGGCACCTGCGCCTCGGACGGGTCCGCGCCGTCGTGCACCTTGAGCGTCTTCACCGCGTTCTCGGCCGCGACCGCGTCGTTCGTGGTGCGCTGCACCAGGGTGAACACCTTGTCGCCCGCGCTCGTGCTGCCGTACACCTCGTTCGGGTAGTCCTCGAAGTGGCCGAGGCCGAACCACACGTCCGGGATGATGTCGGCCACCTGCGGAATGATGACCGTGCGCAGGCCGGCCTTCAGTTTGTTGATGGCCATGGTCATGCTGGCCGTGTTGTCGATGAGAATAAAAAGATCCGCCATCTGGATGTTGGTGGAGAACACGAGCGAGTCGTCGAGGGGCTCGGGCGGCTCCTTGTAGGGCACCGTGAAGTAGAAGTTGCCCTCCTTCTGCGGGTTGGAATTCGGATCGAGCGGATCGGTGCCGGCCACCACCTCGGCCAGATCCGACACGCCGTCGCCGTCCGTGTCCGGCTTGTTCGGATCGGTTCCGATCTTGTTTTCGTACTGGTCGCTCAGGCCGTCGCCGTCCGAATCGGCCTTCGACGGATCGGTGTTGGTGTCGCTGCCGGAATCGCTGTCGGAGTCGCTGTCCGAATCGCCGTCCGTGTCGGAGTCACCGTCGCCGTCGGAATCCCCGTCGGAGTCGCCGTCCCCGCCGCTTGAGGCCGTGTTGCCGGCCTCATCGCAGACGAACGTCCCCAGACCGAGCAGCACGAGAGCCCCGGTCGCGAGCAGTCTCCTCACCATGGAATGCCTCCCTCAATGGTCGAAAATGACCATCCTCACCATGATATCCCCGCGGGCAGCGGCGCTCAAGCGCTTTCCCGGGGACACACGATTGCCATGTTTTTGCCGTCAGCGCCGATCGCGGACGATGACCCGTGCGACCTCTTCCGGCGACGTGATGCCGCGGCTGACGGCCATGAGTCCGCCCTCGAAGAGGCTCATCATGCCCTGGTTCCTGGCCTGCCTGTAGATGGCGTCGGCCGAGGCTCCGGTCGCGACCAGCGTCCGGATGGGCTCCGTGACCTCGAGGATCTCGAAGATGGCGTGCCGCTGGTGGTAGCCCTGGCCGTCGCACAGCTCGCACCCCGGTCCGGTGAACACCTTGAGCCCGGACGGCGCGGTCGAAAGGCCGAGGTCGTCGAGGTCCTGCCGGGTGATGGAGCGCTCCGTGACGCACGAGGGGCAGATGCGGCGCACGAGCCGCTGGGCGATCACGGCCGTCACGGCCGAATTGAGGGCGTAGGGCGCGCAGCCCATCTCGAGCAGCCGCGAGAACGTGGCGGCCGAGTTGTTGGCGTGCACGGTGGTGATGATGAGGTGGCCCGTCATGCCGGCCTGGATGGCGATGCCGGCCGTCTCGGGGTCGCGGATCTCCCCCACCATGATCACGTCCGGATCCTGGCGCAGCACGGCGCGCAGCCCCTTGTCGAACGTGAAGTCCTTGGCCTCGTCGACCTGCGACTGGTTCAGGCCCGGCAGCTCGTACTCTATCGGATCCTCGAGCGTGGCGATCGACCGGGCGCCGCGGCCGTCGCCGACGATGGCGCGCAGCGCCGCGTAGATGGTGGTGGTCTTGCCCGAGCCCGTGGGGCCGGTGAGAACGATCATGCCCTGCGGCATGGCGACGAAGCGCTCCATGGCCTTGACCTGCTCGTCGGTCATGCCGAGCGCACAGAAGTCGAGGCCCTTGCCGCTGCGGCCCAGGATGCGGATGACGATGCGCTCGCCGTGCAGCGTGGGCATGAACGCGATGCGGAAGTCGGTGCCCTTGAGCCCGGAGCGGACCAGCGTCTCTGCGTTCCCCGCCGCCTCCTCCCTTTGCCCGAAGCGTCCGTCCTGCGGCAGGAAGCCGCGGTAGATGATGAGGTTCGACAGCACCTTGAGGCGGTTCGAGATGTGCCCCGCGAGCGCCGCGGGGATGGTGGCGATATCCATCATGATCCCGTCGACGCGGAACTTGAGCGCGAGCCCGTCGCGCGACGGGTCGAAGTGGATGTCCGAGGCGCCGCACGCGATGGCCTGGAAGATCGTGTAGTCCACAATCAGGGGCACGTCGGGCTTGGGCGCCCCACACAGGGCGCCGATGCGGGTCGCCACGTGCTTGGGATCCTCGCGCACGAACCGCGCGCCGCCTTCCTTTCCCCTTGCGCGGCGGTCGGGTCCGAAGATCGGCAGGAGGCTCAACGCGACGAGCACGGCCGCGACCACTGCGAAGGCCGAGGGGCCGGGCAACGATGCCGCGACGGCGCCGGACGTGCCGAGGACGCCGTCGAGGAGGGCCGCGTGCCGCGCGACCACCGCCAGGAAGAGGGCCGCGAGCGCTCCGCTGAAGACCAGCCGGTTCCGGATCATCTTTCTATCTTCGCCGCCTGCGGGTGAATGTCAATTCGCCGCCCACTCGTCCGCGGGTCTGATCCGCGATCCGTCGCATCGAAGAAGCCCCCCCGGCGCAAACGGGCTGACGCTCCGGCTTGCGGGCCATGGGTTCCTCGACTAACGTCTCTTCCATGAACGAAAGGCCGATGTTCACCATCGCCGATCCCGAGCGCATGAGCCTGCTCGGGCACATGCTCGGCGGCATTCTCGAGACCAACCTCGCACGGCGCGAGGCCGCGTCCCTCGCGCGGCGTCTGCGCGGCTCCCTGGGCGTCACCGCCGGGAACATGTCGGTCACCCTCGCGTTCGGCGAGCGGGGCGTCACGATCACCCGCGGGCTCTCGGCCGGGCTCAAGGCATGCATCCGCGGATCGCTCGACGGACTCCTGCAAGTCAGCCTGGGCAAGGGCCCGATGCGCGCCTTCCTGGCCGGCGACGTGTCGTTCTCGGGAAACCCATTCTTCGCCCTCAAGATCCTGCCCCTGTTCCGGGCGCCGGGCGCGGCGCGGGGCGCGCCATGACGGTTGCCGGGCTCAAGGCGCTCTTCGCCGTGGCCGTGCCCGCTGAACGGCTCAAGGACGATGAGGATACGCTCGCGAGCTGCTCGCGCGACACGACCGAGCACCCGCCGGGCCGGCCCGATCTCGTGATCATGCTCGAGACTGCCGAGGAGGCCGTGGCCGTGGTGAAGATCGCGGCCGCGCACCGCGTGCCCATCATTCCGCGCGTCGCGGGCACCAACCTGGGCGCCCTGTCCGTGCCCACTCGGGGCGGCGCCATCCTCGATCTCACGCGCATGAACCGCATCCTGGCGATCAACGAGGTGGACATGATCGCGGTGGTGGAGCCGGGCGTGACCTTCGGCGATCTGGTGGCCGAGCTCAAGGCGCGCGGCCTGCCGCTCACCATCGGCATCCCGCTCTCGCCTCCCGAGACGTCCGTCATGGCCAACTGCCTGCTCGACGGGCTCGGCAACCTGTCGCTCCTCCACGGCTCCATGGGCCAGTGGATCACGGGGCTCGAGGCCGTGCTCTCGAGCGGCGAGGTGATACGCACGGGCGCGTGGGCCCTGTCCGACGTGCCGTTCGCGCGCGCCCCCCTGCCGGATCTCACGGGCCTGTTCGTGAGCTTCCAGGGCACGACCGGGCTCGTGACCAAGATGGCCGTGGAATTGAAGCCCGTCCTGCCCCTGCGCAAGCGCCTGTTCGTGCTCACGTACGAGCGGCGCACGACCTACGAGCTCATGCGGCGCCTCGCGCGCGTCAAGCTGTTCGATGATCTGGGCGGGCTGTCGTGGCCCACGGGCAAGATGCTCTATGGCGTGGCGCGGCCCCTCGAGAAGGACCCGGACGAGCCCGAGTTCTTCACCTACGTGGACGTGACGGCCAGCACCCCCCGCGAGCTGACCGCCAAGCTCGAGATCCTGGTGGCCGAGCTGCACGCCCTGCGCGAGAAGGGGGCCGCCATCGAGGAGCCCTTCGACCTCGACACCCTGTGCGCCATCGCGCCGCGCTTCAAGGTCTTCGCCGAGTTTCCGACCGACCTCACGTTCCTCACGCGGGCGCCGGGCGGCGGGCTGACGTGGGTCGGCACCTACGGCCCCATGAGCCGCTTCGACGCGGCCGCCGACAAGGGCATCGCCATCATGGGGCGCCACGGGTTCCCGCCGGTCATCGTGTCGCGGCCCATGAAGGGCGGCCACTTCGGCGTGCTGCGCTTCATCACGACCTTCGACCGCGACGACGAGGCCGAGGTGCAAAAAGTGCGCGCGTGCAACGGCGAGCTCACGGACATGGTCCTCGACCTGGGCTTCATCCCCTACAAGACGCCGCTTGCGGCCGTGGACCGCATCCTTCCGCGCCTGTGGCCCGGCACGCACGACCTCATGCGCAGGATCCGCGCGGTCATGGATCCCGCGGGCATCATGAACCCCGGTCGCTGGCGCCTCGATCCGTAGGTCGTTCGGGGATCGCGCTCCCGCGATATGCCGGATCGCAGATCGGACCTTCGCGCCTGTCGCGCAACTTGACCTCTCATGCGTTCCACGTACACTCGTCTCCGACCGGAAAGATGCAACCTGACGGAAAGGAGATATCGATGTCTCGCAAAACCATCTTTTTCGCCGCAGTGCTGCTTGCGGCCGCGGGCTGCGGCATCCCGGAGGAGCAGTACAACGCCAAGGTGAAGGAAGCCCAGAAGCTCAAAGCCGACCTCGAGGAGGCCAACGCGGCCAACAAGAAGCTCGATCAGAAGATCTTCGAGCTGCGCGCCGAGAACCAGACCCTCGCCAAGCGCCTCACCGAGCTCGGCGACAACGTGCAGAAGCTGCTCGGCGAGAAGAGCAACCTGGCCGAGGACCTGGCCGCCACGCGCGACCGCGAGGCCCGGCTCAAGCGCGAGCAGGAGGCCCAGAAGGCCCGTCTCGCCAAGTACCGCCAGGTCATCGAGAAGTTCCGCTCGCTCGTCAGCTCGGGCAAGCTCAAGATCCGCATCGTGCGCGGCCGCATGGTCGTGGAGCTGCCCTCCAACATCCTGTTCCCGTCCGGCAAGGACAACCTGACCGACGAGGGCAAGGCCGCGCTCACAGAGCTCGCGCAGATCCTCATGACCATCTCGGATCGCGACTTCCAGGTGGCCGGCCACACGGACAACGTGCCGATCGCCCGCGGTGGCCGCTTCGGCTCCAACTGGGAGCTGTCCACGGCGCGCGCCGTGACCGTGGTCAAGTACATGCAGGAGGCCGGCGTGAACCCGGCGCGCCTGTCCGCCTCGGGCTACGCCGAGTACCAACCGGCCGCGAGCAACGACACCGAGGAGGGCAAGGCCACGAACCGCCGCATCGAGATCGTGCTCATGCCGAACCTCGACGAGCTGCCCGACATGAGCCAGGTCGAGGGCGAGCTCACCAAGCAGTAGGGCCCGCGTGGCCGTCTCCTTCCGCGGATCAGGCCCGGTCCTGGGCCTCGACATCGGCTCCAACACATTCAGTTGCACAGCGCTCGAAAGGCGCGGCGCGGGCGTGCACGTGGTCGACGATGCGTCACACGTGGTGCGCCTGGCCGAGGGTCTCGTGCCGGGCGGGCCCTTGTCGGCAGAGGCCGTGGCGCGCGGGCTCGCGGTGCTCTGTGCCATGTCGAAAAGGTTCGGTTTTCGCGAGCACCCCATGCGCGCCGTGGGCACGGCCGCCCTGCGGCTCACCGGCGATCCCTCGGCTTTCACGGCGCTCGCCGAGCCCATCCTGGGCGTGCCGGTCGAGATCGTGGACGGCGAGCAGGAGGCCCGGCTCGCGTGGCGCGGGTGCCTGCTCGGGCTAAAGGGGGAAGGCCCGCGCATCATGGTGGACGTGGGCGGGCGTTCCACGGAGCTGTGCTGGGAAGAGAACGGCGCGCCAAGGCCGGTGAGCCTCCCGCTCGGGGTGGTGGAGCTCACCTCGCGCTTCCTGCGCTCCGATCCGCCGAGTGCTGACGAGATCGCGGCGATGCGTCGCGAGATCCGCGATGTCCTCGCAGATGCCTTGCCGCGGGACATCGCGGGAGAAATCGTGGCCGTGGCCGGAACCGCGACCACGCTCGCGTTCCTGGAGCTGGGGCTCGAAAAGTGGAACCGCAACCTCGTGCACGGTGCGCGGCTCACGCGGGAACGGCTCGAGGGCTGGCTCGCGCGAATGACCGGAATTTCGTGCACGGCGCGCGTGTCGGACTTCAAGGTCAGCGCCGGCCGCGCGGACGTGTTCCCGGCCGGGCTCGCCATCTTCGCGGAGGTGATGGCGCTGCTGGGGCGCGATCAATTCGTGGTGTCGGCCAACGGGCTGCGGGTCGGCGCGGCCCTCGGCCTGCTCGAGGAGGTGGAGCATGGATCTGGGGCTTGAAGGCAGGCGTGCGCTCGTGTGCGCCGCGAGCAAAGGGCTTGGGCTGGCCACGGCGCGCTCGCTGCTCGCGGAGGGCGCGGTCGCGGTCATCGCGGCGCGGGGGAAGAAGGCGCTCGACGAGGCCGCATCAACGCTCGAGGCTGAGACCGGCAAACGGCCGTTCACCGTGCCCGCGGATCTCACGATTTCATCCGAACGTGAGGCGCTCTTTGCGCAGGCCGAGCGGCTCATGGGCGGTGTGGACATCCTCGTCGCCAACGCGGGGGGCCCGCCGTCCGGGCCGTTCGAGAGCCACGGACCCGAGGCCTGGAAGCTCGCCATCGACCTGGCGCTGGGCTCGGTGACGCACCTGTGCGCGCTCGCGCTGCCCGGCATGAAGGCGCGTGCGTTCGGCCGCATCGTGCAGCTCGTCTCGATCGCGGGCGTGGAGGCGGTCGACGGGCTCATCCTGTCGAACGCGTCGCGACCGGCAGCGCTCGGCTTCGCAAAAGCCCTCGCGCGCGAGGTGGCACCGCACGGGGTGCTCGTGAACAGCATCTGCCCCGGCGTCTTCCTCACGGATCGCATCCGCGATCTCGCGGTTGAGCAGGCGAAGCACAAGGGCGTCACGCCTGAAGCGTGGCTTGCCGGCTTCGCGGGCGATATCCCGCTCGGTCGTCCCGGCCGTCCCGAGGCGGTCGGGGACCTCGCGGCGTTCCTCGCCTCGCCGCGCAACTCTTACGTGACCGGCGCAGCCGTGGTCATCGACGGCGGCAAGACGCGCAGGCTGTTCTAGGATCAAAAGGAGACACCATGGACAACGAGATCAGAATCAGGTTCGACGGGGGCAAGAAGGTGACCGCGCTCCTCGGGGGCTTCGAGGTGAGGACCGACCAACCGGCCGCGGCCGGAGGGGACGGGAGCGCGCCGTCGCCGTTCGCGCTCTTCCTCGCATCCATCGGCGCGTGCGCGGGCTTCTACGCGCTCGCGTTCTGTCAGGCGCGCGGCATCCCCACAGACGGGGTGATCCTCACGCAGAAGATGGAAGCGGGCGAGCACGGGAAGCTCACGAAAGTCGCCATCGAGATCGCTCTGCCGCCGGGCTTCCCGGACAAGTACCGCGAGCCGCTCGTGCGCGCGGTCGAGTCGTGCGCGGTCAAGAAGGCAATAGCTCACCCGCCCATGTTCGACGTCCGGACTGTTTGAGCAGGCCGCAGGATCGGTCAGAACCCGTACAGGAACCCGATGGTGCCGCCGCCCTCGTGGGCGGTGTCCTGCCAGAAGCGGAAGCGATAGTTCCCCTCGAGCACGATCTGCCAATGGCTGTCCGACGGCGCGAAGCCAAGGCCCAGCGAGGCCACCGCGGCCCAGTCGTGGATCGTGCGATCACTGTCCGTGTCGAGCTCCAGGCTCGGTCCGGCCGAGATGTGCACGACGAACCAGTCCGTGACCGCGAAGGGCGTCTTGAGCACCACGTCGATGGGCGCGCTGAAGAGCTCGTCCCCCACGAGCGCGCGCACCGTGGCCTCGAGCTCGAGCGTGCGCGGAACGAGCACGAGCCCGAGCGCAAGCCCCGGGCCCCAGACGGATTCGCGCCCGGTGCTCGCGAAGTACGAGACCTTGAGCCCGGTGTAGAAGCGGCGGTCGAGAGGCGTCTGGCCGGGCCGCGCCTGTTCGAGGCGTCCCGGTCCCTCCTCGCCGGTTCCTTCCCCGGTCCCCTTTCCGGCCCCGGCAGCATATGACGCGAGCGGCATGCACAGCGCGGCCAGGAGCACCGCAGCGATCAGCGTTCCCGTTTGCGGCTTCACCTCGAATCCCTCCTTTGCGGGCGCGGCCACGAACCTTCCGCGCACCCCTCTTTTGCCAGACTCGGGGCCGCAAGGGAAATCCGTTTCAACGCCCGCGCCTCCTGCCGCCCCTGCCCTTCGTCCGTGCCTTTGTCGGCTCCTGCGCCCGAACGGCGCCCTCGCCACCCAGCTCGCGGATGCGATTGCGCAGCTTCGCCGCCCGCTCGAACTCGAGCGCCGCGGCCGCGATGAACATCTCCTCGCGCAGCCGCTCGATGAAATCGGCCGTATCCGCGTCGTCCTCGTCGTCCGTCACGCGCGACACGGCCAGGTAGTCGGCCGTGGACGCGCCGGGTCCCATCTCGCCGAGCGCCTTGACGATGGTGGTGGGCGTGATGCCGTGCTCCGCGTTGTAACGCTCCTGGCGCGCGCGGCGCTCGCGCGTCACGCGGATGGCCTCTTCCATGGCCGAAGTGACCCTGTCGCCGTACAGGATGACCTGACCGTTCACGTTGCGCGCGGCCCGGCCGATGGTCTGGATGAGCGAGCGCGACGAGCGCAGGAAGCCCTCCTTGTCGGCGTCCAGGATGGCGACGAGCGACACCTCGGGCAGGTCGAGCCCCTCGCGCAGGAGGTTGATGCCGACGAGCACGTCGAACGTTCCCGCGCGCAGCTCGCGCAGGATCTCGATGCGTTCGAGCGTGTCGATGTCGCTGTGCAGGTAGCGCACCTTGACGCGGAGCTCCGCGTAGTACTCGGTGAGATCCTCGGCCATGCGCTTGGTGAGCGTGGTGACGAGCACGCGCTCCTTGGCGTCGACGCGCAGGCGCACCTCGTGCAGAAGATCGTCCACCTGCCCCGAGGCGGGCCGCACCTCCACGCGCGGGTCCATGAGGCCCGTGGGCCGGATGACCTGCTCGACGATGCTCCCGTGCGCGGCCGCGATCTCGAAGTCGGCCGGCGTTGCCGACACGAACACCACCTGGCCCACGCGCTCCTCGAATTCCTCGAACGTGAGCGGACGGTTGTCGAGGGCCGACGGCAGGCGGAAGCCGTACTCGACGAGCGTCTCCTTGCGCGAGCGGTCGCCGCGGAACATGGCGCCGAGCTGGGGCACGGTCTGGTGGCTCTCGTCGATGATGGTGACGAAGTCCTTGGGGAAGTAGTCGACGAGCGTGGTGGACGCCTCGCCCGCGCCGCGCCCCGCGAGGTGTCGCGAGTAGTTCTCGATGCCCGCGCAATGGCCGGTCTGCTCGAGCATCTCGAGGTCGTAGGACGTGCGCTCCGTGAGGCGCTGCTTCTCGACGAGCTTGCCCTCGGCGTCGAGCTCTCGCAGGCGTTCGCGCAGCTCCTCGCGGATGCGCTCGATGGCGGCCTTGAGCTTGTGCGCGGGGGTCACGTAGTGCGAGCCCGGGAAGAGCGCGACGCGACCGACGCGACGCAGGACCGTGCCGCGCAGGGGATCGATTTCGCTCACGCGCTCGACCGTGTCACCATAGAACTCCACGCGCACGGCCTTGTCCTCTTCGTAGACCGGGAAGATCTCGAGCGTGTCGCCGCGGGCGCGGAACGTGCCGCGCGCGAAGTCCGTGTCGTTGCGCTCGTACTGCACCTCCACGAGCCTGCGCATGAGCGTGTCGCGGCCGAGCACGTCGCCCTCGGCCACGGGGGTGAGCATCTCGCGGTAGTCCTCGGCCGCGCCGATGCCGTAGATGCACGAGACCGAGGCCACGATGATCGTGTCGCGCCGCGTGAGCAGTGAGCGCGTGGCCGAGTGGCGCAAGCGGTCGATGGCCTCGTTGATGGACGAGTCCTTCTCGATGTACGTGTCGCTCGCGGGCACGTAGGCCTCGGGCTGGTAGTAGTCGTAGTAGCTCACGAAGTACTCGACCGCGTTCTTCGGGAAGAGCGAGCGCATCTCGGCATAGAGCTGGGCGGCGAGCGTCTTGTTGTGGGCGAGCACGAGGGCCGGGCGGCGCAGGCGCGCGATGACGTGGGCCATGGTGAAGGTCTTGCCCGAGCCCGTGATGCCGAGCAGCACCTGGCGCGGCTCGCCCTGCTCGAGCCCGCGCACGAGCGCATCGATGGCCTCGGGCTGGTCCCCGCGCGGCACGAAATCCGAGACGACCTCGAAGTCGCCCTCCTCGGGCGCCCGGATGTCGAAGTCGCCGTCGTCGAAAGTCCCTCGCATCGCTCCTTCCGCCGTCGCGCAGTACACCCTCACCCACAGAGGCCGTCAAGGACGGCGTCGACGAATCTCTCTGTGCGTGTCTGCGACTACTTGCTCTCCATGTCCCACGAGTAGTTGGGATCGAGGATGGCGCGCTTCAGGCGCTCGGCGCGGACGCGGAACTGACCGTCCGGATGCTCGCGCAGGTACTCGTCGATCATGCGCAGGGCGCCGCGCTTGTCGCCCACCTGGTAGCGCCCCAGGGCCACGCGGTAGCGCGCCTCCTCGGACCTGGGGTGCTGGGGCTTGGCCTTGATAAAGGCCAGGAGGTCGCGCTCGGCGTCCACCCAGCGGCGCTCCACGTCCTGGGCCAGGGCGCCGCGCCACAGCCGCGCGTCGGGCTCGTGGTGGCCGCCCGGGAAGGCGCGCAGGAACTCGTTGAAGCAGTGCAGCGCGTCGCGGTGCGCACCCGCGCGGCCGTCGAGCTCGCACAGGGAGTAGTAGGCCTCCTCCTTGAGGTCGCCGCCGAGCGGCGAAGCCACGTACGCCGTGAACGAGGCGCGCGCCCGAGAGAGATCGCCGAGCCGGTCCATGGCCAGCCGGCCCACCTCGTAGCGCGCGTTCTGGCCCGCGCTCGACGCCGGCGTGGCCGTTGCGATACGGTCGAACGTGTCCGCGGCCTCGGCGTAACGGCCGGTGGCGGCGTAGCATTCGGCGAGCAGCGACAACCCGGTGGTGAGCCTCGCGCCCTCGGCGTCCGGAACCGCGCGTTCGAGGAGCCCGATGGCGTAAGGGATGTCGCCTGCGGCCATGGCGAGCCGCGCGCGCTCGAAGAGATCGAACCTGCCGCCCGCCGAACCCTTGCGCGACGCAGCGCCGGGACCGTGCACGCGGCGCGAGCCGTCCGCGGCGTCTTCGGACCTGACCACCGCGGGCTCGTAGTCGCGCACCGGTTCGAGCGCGAAGCTCGCCACCTCGAAATCGGAGCGGCCGTCGAGCGTGCCGTCGAGGGGCTCCATGCCCGGCGCGGTCAGGCGGTAGGCGAGCGGGCCCTCGGGCAGCCGCACCGTGAGCGGCGTGGTGCCGAGCACCCGGCCCTCCACTTCGACCTTGACCTGCTCGGGCGTGCCGTCGAAGCGCACGAGCCGCGTGCCGTCGAGGCCCGCCTCGGTCAGCGGATCGAGCTCGGCGGTGAGGGCCCGAACATCGTCTGTGAGCGCCTCGGCCGGGCCGTCGCCGGGCAGTCTCACCATCTCGCCCGCGCCCACCTCCACCGTGCGCACCGGCCCCGCCGCGGACACGACCTCGACCCGTCCACCCTCCACGCCCACGCGCGTGCCTCCGCCGGGGATCACCTCGACCGTGAACACGGTGCCGACGACGCGCACCACCGCGTCAGGCGTCGCCACCTCCAGGTTGCGCCCGCGGCCGCCCTCGAACGAAACGGCCAGCCGGCCTCGCTCGAGCGAGACACCGACGAAGCTCCCGTCGGCCCTCGTCAGGCGCCATACGGCCTCGCCGAACAGGGCCATGCGCGCGCCGTCGCCGAGATGGAACGCGAACCTGCCACCCTTGTCGACCTCCACGATCCGGCCCTCGACCGCGGAAAAGCGCGCCTCGCGGCCCGCCGGCGCGCGGTTCACGCGCACCGCGCCCTCGCAGCGATCGACCGTGCCCTCGATGGCGGCCGGTCTGGCACCGTCTTTGCTCGAGGCGCCGGCCGCTGCCTGACGCTCGTGATACGCATCCGGCGCGATGCGCAAGGCCCCGAGGGTCACGATCACGGCCGCGGCGGACAGCCCGACCGCCCACGCCAGGGCCGGCCGCGCCCAAAGCGGCCTGTGCGGCGCGCCGAGCTGGTCCGCCACCTCGTGGATGGCCGGGACCAGCCGGTCGTAGATCCGCTGCTGTCGGTCCTCGTCGAGCTCCGCGATCTCGCCGGGGCCGGCTTCGATGATCGCCAGGCTCTCGGCCAGGGCGCGGCACGACTCGCAGCGCCGCAGGTGCACGTCGATGAGGCCTTGCTCTACGGCCGAGAGCCGCTCCGGGCGCGTCAGGGCGTCCTCGATCCGGCGGCAGTCGGGGTGCATCCCGGTCATGATCCCTTCCTTTTCAAGACCTCGACGATCTCCTTGCGCGCGGCCTGCAGGCGCGAGCCGATGGTGGAGACGGACGAGCCGAGCAGCTCCGCGATCTCCTCGAGCGAGTAGCCTTCATACATGTAGAGCACGTAAGTTTCGCGCTTCTTCGGGGCGATCTGGTCGAGCACCGCGTAGATGCCCTCGCGCGTGGCGAGACAGCGCTCGGGCGTCTGCTCGCAGCTCGTGAGCGACATCTTGTTCGCATCGCCCATGGCCGTGCCGAGCCTCCTGCGCCTCGTCCTCACCCGGATCTCCTGCCGCGCCACGTTGATCGTGATGCGGAAGAGCCACGTGGAGAACGCGGACTGGCCGCGGAACCTTCTGATGGACTGGAAGATGTTGAGGAAGACGAGCTGCGTGAGGTCGTCGATGTCGGGTCCGGGCCCCACGAGCAGGGAGAGGTGGCGGTATACGCCGCCGACGTGCCTCTCGACGAGCAGGCGAAACGCCGGCCTGTCGCCCTCCTGGCAGCGCGCCACCAGCTGGCTGACCGATTCGGCCTTGGTCCTCTTCCCGGCAGCCAAACCCAATCTCTCGAGCACACCGACCTGCACAGTCTTCCCCTTCGCCGCTTTCCTTCCCGCGGTGTTGTTGCCCGATTGATTAGTCGACTTCATGGCCAAACATTTATGAGATCGGCACGTTTTTCGAACCCTAATTAAAGTAATACTGTATCCCGATATCCGCAAACGGCAAAACGCGGTCTTGCCTGTACACGGTCTTGCCCCGGTTTCGCAGCACATCCCGGTCGAGCACGACGGCCACGCCGCCGTCCACGGCAACGGCCCACGGACCGTACACATGGAGGACCGCGACGGCCTTTCCGATCACCTGGGGGTTGAAGAGCACGTCCGTGCGATCCTGGCCGAAACCCGAGGTCCTGTAGATGGAGAAGCCCACGGACGCGCCGGCCGTCACCGCCAGATCGACCCACTTGCTCGCGAGGGCCAGGACCCCGATCGTGACGCCCAACGGGAGGTAGCTGACGGAGCCGTCGATCCCGTCCCTATCAAAGGTTCCCCACCCGGCCCACGACGCGTTCACGGCCGCGATGACGCGGGAGTGCAGCGTGCCCTCGAGCTCAAGCCGCGGACCGAGCACGAACTCCTCGGTGGACAGGAGGCGGAAGACGGCCAGGGACAGGCCCACACAGCGCAGGACCGGGTAGGAGCTGCGATCCTTCTCCTTCTCCTTCTTCACTCCGCCAACGACCGACGGCTCGATGATCGAGAGCCCGGCGCCGAGCGTCGCGCCCGGGTCGGCCGGCTCCAGGTAGGGCAGGATCGCCTCCTCGATCATGAGCGCCATGGTCCACGCCGTTCCGGCCGGATCCCGCTCGCGGCGCACCTCGCGCACCAGGTCGTCGTTCTCGCGGCCCACGGTGTTGTCCACGGCCACGAGAGCCAGCTCCGGGGACAGGACGCGCAGGTGAACGATCCACAGGAGGCGGTCCGCGGCCTGCGCCTCCTTGCCCGCGGCGTCCGGCGGCCGGATCTCGCCGGGCGCGCTCTTCATCACGAAGAGCCCGTACCGCGCCAACCTGAGGCCGAGCGTGTCGACGACGCGCTCGGCCTCGTCTCCGAGGGCCGGCTCGCTCTCGACGATGAGGCAGCGTTTCCCGCCGCAGCCCGCGGCGCCGGGGTCCTGCTCCTGCGCACCGGCCGCAGCCGGAACCGTCAGGACCGCGGCGAGGGCCACCCAAGGGGCGCGGCGCATGGTGAGGGCATGCATGGGCTTTTTGAAACTCCGCCGATCCCTTATATAACGTGAAGTGCCGATATGGAAAACGACAACGCTCACACGCAAGAAGCCGCGCGACCCGCCGCGCTCGTCACGGGCGGTGCGGTGCGCGTGGGTGCCGCCATCGCGAGCCTCCTCGTCGAGAGCGGTTACGACGTGGCGATCCACTGCAACACGTCCACTGCGGCGGCAGAGGGGCTCGCTGCGTCGCTCGCGGCGCACGGCGCTCGCACACCGGTGCTGCAGGCGGATCTGACGCGGCCCGGCGCGCCTTTTTCCCTCGTGACGCGGGCAGTCGAGGCGTTCGGACGCCTCGACGTCGTGGTCAACAGCGCGGCGGTGTTCGTGGCCGACGACGCGGCCATGATCGATCTCGCCCGCATGAAGGTGCTCAACGTGGACGCGCCGCGCGCCGTCCTCGACGCGGCTGCGCCCCACGTCGCGCCGTGGGCGGGGTGCGTGGTCAACATCTCGGACGTGGCCGCCCTGTTCCCTTTCCGGGGTTACAAGTCGTACGCCCGCACCAAGGCGGCCCTGCTCTCGCTCTCGCAGGAACGGGCCCTCGCGCTCGCCCCGCACAACGTGCGCGTGAACGCCGTGTGCCCGGGCGTGGCCGTATTCGCCGACAGGTACACGAACAAGGAGCGCGCGCGCATCGTCTCGCGGATCCCGCTCGGCCGCGCGGGCTCGCCCCTCGACGTGGCGGGCGCCGTGCTCTACCTGGCGCGGGCGCCATACGTGACCGGCCAGATCCTCGTGGTGGACGGCGGGCGGACCCTGCGCTCCATGCAGGAGGCGGGCACGCGCGCCGCCACTGGGCGCTCGCGCTTCGACGTGAACTGAGCAAGGCCCCGCGCTTGAGGAGGCTCCATGGAACATCCGCCCGCGTCCCGCATCGCCATCTCGCCGCCCGCGGTCGTGCACCTCGTGGGCGTGTGCGGCACGGCCATGGGCGCCTTGGCCGGGCTGCTCAAGGCGAGCGGTTTTCAGGTCACGGGCTCGGACGCGCACGCCTACCCCCCCATGAGCCTCGAGCTCGCGCGCATGGGCATCGCGGTCAAGGAGGGGTTCAAAGCCTCGAACCTGGATCACGGTCCCGACCTCGTGGTCGTGGGCAACGCGTGCCGCAGGGAGCATCCCGAAGCCGCGGCCGCCCGCGAGCGCGGCCTCGCGTACGCCTCGCTGCCGGCCACGATCCATGATCTGTTCCTTGCGGGACGCAGATCCCTCGTGGTGGCGGGCACCCACGGCAAGACCACGACCACCGCGCTCCTCGCCTATCTGCTCTTCGCCGCGGGCCGCGATCCTTCTGTGCTCGTGGGCGGCGTGGCCACGGACTTCGGCTCCGGGCATCGGCTCGGCTCGGGCCCGGACTTCGTCATCGAGGGTGACGAGTACGACAGCGCCTACTTCGAGAAGCGGCCCAAGTTCCTCTCGTACGCGCCCTCGGCCGCGGCCCTCACGTCGGTCGAGCACGACCACGTGGACATCTACCCCACCGAAGAGGCCTATCGCGCAGCGTTCGCGGGCCTCGTGGGGCTCGTCGATCCCGGGCCGCTCGCGGTGCACGCCGGCGACGCCGCGGCCGTGGCGCTCTCAGCGACGGCCCGGGCGGAGGTGATCGCTTACGGCGTCACGGGCGACGTTCACGTTGCGCCGCCGCGGTGGATCGCCGCGCCCGCGGGCAGGGGACGGTTCGAGCTACGCGTCGACGGGAGGGCCGCGGGAATCTTCTCGACCGCGCTCGGCGGGCGGCACAACCTGCGAAACACGCTCGCCGCGCTCATCCTCGCGCATTGCGCCGCGGGCGTTTCGCTCGACGAGCTCGCGCGCGCGCTGCCCGGGTTCAAGGGCGTGCGGCGGCGGCAGGAGGTGATCGGCCGTCCGCGCGGCATCGCGGTGTACGACGACTTCGCCCACCACCCGACCGCGGTGCGCGTGACGCTCGAGGCCCTGGCCGAACTGCACGAGCCCGGGCGCCTGGCCGTGGCGTTCGAGCCGCGCTCGGCCACCGCGTGCCGCCGCATGCACCAAGCTGCGTACACCGGGGCGTTCGACCGGGCCGGCCTCGCGATCATCGCGCCGGTCGGTCGGGATCTCCCCGAGGCGGAGCGGCTCGACACGGCCCTGCTCGCCGCGGACCTGCGCGCGCGCGGCGTGGCCGCCACGGCCGCGGGCTCCATCGACGAGGTGCTCGAAGCGCTCGTGGCGTGGGCGCGGCCCGGCGACGGCGTCGCCCTGCTCTCGAACGGCGGGTTCGGCGGGCTTCACGGACGCCTGCTCGAGGCGCTCGCATGACGCTGCTCCCGACCGAGCTCGACGAGGCGCTCGAGGCCGCGCGGGCCGTGGCCGCCGAGGCGGGCGCCCTGCTGCTCGAGGGCCTCTTGCGTCCCAAGACCGTGACATTCAAGGGCGACGTGAACCTCGTCACCGAGTACGACCGGCGAGCCGAGGACCTCATCACCTCCCGGCTCGGACGTCTGTTCCCGGGCTTCGGCATCCTGGCCGAGGAGGGCGGCGTTGCTGGCAAAGCCGACGCGCACGCGCGGTGGATCATCGATCCTCTCGACGGCACCACCAACTTCTCCCACGGCCACCCGGTCTTTGCCGTGTCCATCGGGCTCGAAGACGGCGGCACACCCGTTGCCGGGGTGGTGGCCATGCCCGGGCTCGGCGTCACCGTATGGGCCCGGCGCGGCGGCGGCGCGTTCCGCAACGGGGAGCCGGTGCGCGTCTCGAACGCGGCCGAAATCGGCGTCGCGCTCGTGGCCACGGGCTTTCCCTACGACCGGCGCACGGCCCGCGACGACAACACGCGCGAGTACGCGGCCTTCGTGAAGCGCGCGCAGGGCGTGCGTCGCTGTGGCGCGGCGGCGGTTGATCTGGCGCTCACCGCGTGCGGCGTCTACGACGGTTACTGGGAGCCGCGCTTGAAACCTTGGGATCTGGCCGCCGGCGTGGTGCTCGTTCGCGAGGCGGGCGGGATCGCCACCGACTACGAGGGGACTGAAATCGATATCCACAAGGGATGGATCTTGGCCGCGGGCCCGCGCCTCCACCAGCCGATGCTCGAGATCCTGCGGGACGCACGTCGCTTTTTTTGAATCAAATCAGGACTTCGAAGGGCCGGGCTTTATCTCGTCCTGCTCGATCTTGCGGACCGTGACGCCGTCGTCGCCGCGCACGGCGTGCCTGAAGTTGCGCACCGCCTGCCCCAGCCCGCGCGCCACGCCAGGCAGGCGCGTGCCGCCGAAGACCACCAGGATGATCGCGGCGACGACGAGGATTTCGGTCCATCCGATCATGGGCCGACTCTAGCGCTTGTTCGGCGGTCCGGCCAGCTCCGACTCTTGACCGGTACGCAATGAGTTCATAGCTGGCCCGGCAGGCATGACACGGGTGTCGGGATCGCTGTCCGCGCGAGACCGTGTCCGAACGTGCGAGCGGGAGACGATGGTTGCGTCGCCGGCCCGCAACTCTCCGGAATCGCATCGTTTCATTGAATGCTGCGCGCCGGTTCAGACGTCTGGCATCGAGCTTGCAACTGTGATGAAGCAACGCGGCGCTTTGATAGCAGTCATTGAATATCGCCGCCTTACATACCTAATTTCGTTAGGTCCTGTTCTTAAAACCTGTGCTCCTTCTCTTTGGCCCGTCACTGTCCGCCCTCGGTGACGGGCCACCTTGTTTTTTGAGATTCCGCTTTTCGGTGTATTGCTACCATCCATGACCGATCCCGCAGGCCAACGACGCGGCTCACGGATTCCGATCGACCGGCGGCTGCTGCGCCGGGCGGCCATGGCTGTGTCGGCGTCCCTGCTCCTGCACCTCGTGCTGCTCCTCGCCGTGCGCCCGGATTTCCGTTCGGTCGCGGACGAGGCCGTTGACATGGAAGTCCTCAAGGCCGAGCCGGGACCGCCACCGCAGACGCCGACCCCGCCCGCACCCGAGCCGCCTCCCAAGCCCGCTCCTGCGTCGTCGCCCGAGAACGTCGCGCGCACCGCATCCGACTCCAAGGCGCACGCGCCGCCGCAGGATTCGGGACCGCAGGACTCGGGATCGCAGGACGCTGGCGACGCGGCCGTGGCGGCGCGGAAGGGCGACGCCGGGCCGGCCGAGGGCGGCACCTGCATGCACGATCTTTTCCCCTTCGCGGGCGACGCTCCGTCCTGGATGCTCTGGATCTCGGTCGGGTCCCTGCGAGACACGGCATATGAGTCCGGCGTGGCCGGCACCTTGTCCGCGTTCAGCCTGTACCGCCGCATGACCGAGGCGACGAGCATCGACGCGGGAAAGGACGTCGCGGGGCTGCTCGTCACCGCGACGGACGTGCTCGACCCACGCACATTCCGCGTGTCGTGCACGTACGATTCCGGGGAAGACGCCCTGCTCGCGCGACTGCGGTCCGCGAAGGGCGCGTCGGCCTTGCAGGTGACGAAGACCGCGGCCGGGTACGAAGCCCAGGCGCCGGGCGGGTTCCTCTGGCATCTCGTGGGCTCCGGCCGGGTGCTGGTCGTGGAGCACGCGCCGACACCGGTCGCGCCGAAGACGCCAGACGCCGGGCCGCAGCCCGGACACGGCTCACGGGACTGGCCTTCGCAGGTCGCCTGTCTCGCGCCGCCCGCCCGCGGCGCCCGTGCTCCGGACCAGGGCCCGAAACCGGACGCGGGCCTCATCGACGTCGCGCGCGCAGCCCTCGTTCCTCGCCCGGACGGGCACTGGCCGGTCGTCATGCTCGTCACGAGCGACCCGCGCGCCGTGGGGCTCGGATCGCGCGCGTCCACGCGGGCGCCGGCCTTCCGCTCCGCCGAGGCGCGCGTCTTCCTCACGGATCCGGTGCGCGTCGAAGGCCGCGTGCGCTTCGCCGGGACCGCCGAGCAGGTGGCGGGCGTGGCCGCGGCCTGGAAAGCGTGGGCCTCCGCGTCGCGCTCCGATCCGATGCTCAACCTGTTCGGGCTCGGCCACATGCTCGACGGGCTCGTCCTCACCGCGTCCGGCACGGACGTGCGGTTCGAGCTGCCCATGACGACAACGCAGATCCAGGCGGCGCTCTTCTTCCTGCAGACGCAGGGACAAAGCCTTGACCGCCGGCCGTCTCCCTAGACTGAAGTTCCCCGGCGATTTTCCCTGAAAGATGAGTGTGAACGAGGAGATGGGTGAATTGTGAGTGTAATATTGTAGCCATGTAATAAGCAATTATCATATTGACAATAAGCACGCAACAC